>JAVVFC010000125.1:0-8287 GCA_032250975.1 Longimicrobiales bacterium
CCTGAGCGCTCTACATGGAATGTCCTACCCGGAACGCCCCTCGGGGGGGGGACGGGTGCGCGACGGCCGGACCCCCGGAGGCACGTCGCCCGGCGGCGGGGCTGCGTCGTCGGCCCCTCCACCCACCCCGTCCCCGGCAGGAGTCCCCCGCAGGCGGTCGAGCGCGGTGCACAGCGTGGGGCGCAGCTTGCGCAGGATGGGGTCCAGGTGGGCGAGCGCGTCCTGGCCTCCGGCGTGGTAGCGGAGTGAAAGCCGCCCGACCCGGCTGCCGGCGAGAGCCAGGCGGAGCGTGATCTCCCAGCTGTCCTCCGCCAGGTCCCCTCCGTCCCGCCAGGAGACACCGAACGTGTCGCACCGGAAGCGGGTATCCCCCTGCTCGAGGGCGCCCCACTCGGGAGGGAGCCAGACCTCCATCTGCGCGCAGCGGCTGTGCCGGCACACCTGCTCGAGCGCCCGGTCCAGCCCCTCCGGGTCGGACACCCGCTCCAGCTCGTGCACCGCCTCACGCAGACCGACGTTGCCGGGAATCGCGCGCCGCTGGCCCACCGCACGCAGCACCGTACGCGCCAGCTCCATCAGCTCGGGCGTCTCCATCCAGCGCACCGCGAGCACCGAGACCGTGAGCACCAGCACGAGGCCGACGGCCGTGACCATCGGGTCGCGCGTCAACAACATCACCGCGGCCA
The DNA here is from genome assembly GCA_032250975.1 of Longimicrobiales bacterium. Classification (GTDB taxonomy): domain Bacteria; phylum Gemmatimonadota; class Gemmatimonadetes; order Longimicrobiales; family Gaopeijiaceae; genus Gaopeijia. The sequence goes on from JAVVFC010000125.1 coordinate 687, forward strand.
GCGAGAATACCGCCGCCAGCCCCCACATGAAGAGCGTGACCGCCGCACGCGGATACCCCATGTCGCGCAGCCGGTGGTGGATGTGCCCCCGGTCGGGCGCGAAGATGGGCACTCCTCTGAGGACGCGCCGAAGCACGGCCAGCCCCGTGTCGAGCACGGGCAACCCGAGGGCCAGGAGCGGCACCAGGACGGGGATGGAGCCCCCGGGTCCCTCCCGTACTCCCAGCAGGCCCAGTCCCGCGAGCGCGAAGCCCAGGAAGAGGCTGCCGGCGTCGCCGAGGAAGATGGAGGCCGGCGGCAGGTTGAAGAGCAGAAAGCCCAGGATGGCCCCCGAAAGCGCGAGCGCCGGAACCGCGATGGCGGAGTTGCCCTGAAGCATGGCGGCGTAGCTCAGGCTCGAGAGCGCCAGCAGCGCCACCCCGCCGGCCACCCCGTCGTGCCCGTCGATCAGGTTGAAGGCGTTGGCCATGCCCACGAACCAGAACACGGTGAGCGCCAGGTCGGCCCAGACGGGCAGAGCGAACTCGGCGCCGCCCCCCAATGAGACGCTCCCCAGGCCCAGCCCGCTCCGGAAGAGCCAGGCCGCCACCAGCACCTCCACGGCGAACTTCGCCCCGGCCGGGAGTCCCCGCACGTCGTCCACCGCCCCTACCAGGAACACCCCCAGGGACGCCAGGCCCAGGTGGATCAGGGCGGGCTCCGACGCCGGGTCGAGGAGCGGCGGCAGCACTCCGGCGGTCGTGATCCCGCCCAGGGTGACCAGGGCGGCGAGGAACACGCTCCAGCCGCCGGTGCGGGGGATGGCGCCTTCGTGGCGGCGTCGGCCCCCGGGCCGGTCCACGATGCCCAGACGCACGGCCACCGACCGGCCCCGATGGGTCAGCAGCGCCGCGAGCGCGAGAGACAACGTGAAGGTCAGAATCAGATAGGCCATCGGATCACGGCGGGGGGAGCGGGGCCGGGTGCCCGCGGAACATACGGACCCCGGCCGGTCGCGACCAAGGGAGGATCCGTTCCGCGGGTCCTATCCGCCCCGGGCCCGGCGGACCAGCGGCGCCAGCACGTCCTCCAGGGTAGGCGTACCCTGGACGTCCAGGTCGTAGCGCACGCGCGTGTGGGGAACCGGGATGGGGACGATCCGCGCCAGGTCGATGGGCGTACCCACCGCCACCGCCTCCACGCCCGCGTCGGCCGCCCGCGCGAGCGTGGCAGCGAGGTCGTGCGTCTGGCGCTCCCCGTACCCCATCGCGGGAAGGATGGGACCCAGTCCGGGATAGGTGCGGAAGGTGTCCTGCAGTTCGCCCACCAGATAGGGGCGCGGGTCCACGATCTCGGCGGCGCCCGCGTTGCGCGCCCCGATCGTCCCGGCGCCGTACCTCATCTCGCCGTGGGTCAGGGTGGGCCCGTCCTCGACCACCAGCACCCGCCGGCCCGCCAGCACCGAGGGGTCGTCCACCCGCACCGGGGAGGCCGCGCGCAGCACGGTGGCCGAGGGGTTCACCGCGGCCACGTTGGCGAGCACCTCCTCCACCCGGGCGACCTCGGCGGTGTCCACCTTGTTGACAATGACCACGTCCGCCAGCCGCAGGTTGGTCTCGCCCGGATGGTAGCGCAGCTCGTGGCCCGCCCGGTGCGGGTCCACCACCGTCAGGTAGAGGTCGGGGCGGTAGAAGGAGACGTCGTTGTTCCCGCCGTCCCAGAGGATCACGTCCGCCTCCGCCTCCGCCCGGCGCAGGATGGCCTCGTAGTCCACCCCCGCGAACACCGGAGAGCCGTTGGCGATGTGCGGCTCGTACTCCTCGCGCTCCTCGATGGTCACCTCCGCCGCGACCAGGTCCTCCTCGGAGGCGAGACGCTGCACCCGCTGGGCCACCAGGTCGCCGTAGGGCATCGGGTGGCGGACGACGGCGACCCGCAGGCCCTGCTGGCGCAGGTGTGACGCCACCGCCCGCGAGGTCTGGCTCTTGCCCGCCCCGGTGCGCGAGGCGCACACCGCCACCACGGGGCGGGAGGACGGGAGCATGGAGCGGGCCGCGCCGCCGATCTCGAAGTCGGGTCCGAGCGCGTTCACGCGCGAGGCCATGTGCATCACGTACTCGTGCGACACGTCCGAGTAGGCGAACACGCAGCGCGTCACCTCCAACTCCCGCACCAGCGCCTCCAGCTCGGACTCGGGGCGGATGGGGATCCCCTCCGGATAGGCGGGACCGGCCAGTTCGGTGGGGTAGCGGCGGTCCTCGATGTGCGGAATCTGTTGCGCCGTAAAGGCCACCACGCGCGCATGCGGATGGTTGCGGTACACCGTGTTGAAGACGTGGAAGTCACGCCCGGCGGCGCCGAGGATCAGGACTCGCTCGTGGCTCACGACAGCCTCCTGGGGGTTGATGTGGATCCCCTCGAAGCTGCCCGCGCCGGCCATGGGAGGCTGTCGGGAGAAGCCCGCCCGGACGCCCGGAGGAAACCGCACGTAGGGGGCTTCCCCACAGCGGCGGTCCCTCTTCGCCCGACGGTCCCCCCCCGCGCTCCCCGACGGCGGCCGCCCCGGGCCGGGTGGTAGCGTACATTGGATCCACCCCGACCGGGAGGCGTCATGACCGAGGCACGTCGTCGCATGCTGCGGGAGGGGCTCACCGCCGGACTGCTCGGCTACGCGACGGTGGTCGCCCTCTTCGCCCTGCTCAACCTGGCCGCGGGGGAGTGGGTTCTGCGAACCCCCTTCGTTCTCGGGTCGGCGCTGCTGGGGAGCGCGCTGGATCAGCCCGGGGCTTTCGGGCCGATCCTCGCCTACAACGGCCTGCACCTGCTGGTGAGCCTCGCGCTGGGCACAGCGGCGGCGGCGCTGGCGGCCCGGGCCGAGGTCGACCACGACCTGGGCTCCGGGCTGGTGTTCATCGTCCTGGTGATGGGTGGCTGGGTGCCGCTCACCTTCGGCGCGGTGACCGTGGAGTACCTGCACGTCCTCGCCTGGCCGGAGGTGGTGGCCGGGTGCGCCCTGGGCGGCATGGCCACCCTGGGATACCTGGCGCTGGCCCACCGGACACTGGTGCGGGCGCTCTTCCGGGAGGCCGCCGCCTGAGGGGACGCCGCCGGTGGTGTATATTCCCCTCCCATGACGGACCACCACCGGCTCACCACGCCCGAGACGCTGCGCTACGCCCGCCACCTCTCGCTTAAGGAGGTGGGTCCGGAGGGGCAGGCGCGTCTGAAGGCCACGCGCGTGCTGGTGGTCGGGGCGGGCGGGCTGGGATCGCCGGCGGCGCTCTACCTGGCGGCCGCGGGCGTGGGGACGCTGGGCGTGGTGGAGGACGACGTGGTGGAACTCTCCAACCTGCAGCGGCAGGTGCTGCACGGGACCGCCGCCGTGGGGCGCCCCAAGCTGGAGTCGGCCCGGGCGCGCCTGCGGGACCTGAACCCGCACGTGGCGATCGAGCCCTATCCGGTGCGCCTCGACTCCGGGAACGCGCTCGACATCCTCCGGCGATACCAGGTCGTCGTGGACGGGTCGGACAACTTCCCGACCCGCTACCTGGTCAACGACGCCTGCGTCCTGCTCGGAATTCCGTACGTCTACGGATCCATCCTGCGCTGGGAGGGGCAGGTGTCGCTCTTCGCGCTGCCGGGCGGACCCTGCTACCGGTGCCTGTTCCGTGAGCCGCCTCCGCCCGAGCTGGTCCCGTCGTGCGCGGAAGCGGGGGTGTTCGGAGCTCTGCCGGGCGTGGTCGGGAGTCTGCAGGCGCTGGAAGCCATCAAGCACGTGCTGGGCGTGGGGCGCTCGCTGGCCGGCCGACTGCTCCTCTACGACGCGCTCGAGGCCGGGTGGCGGGAGGTGGCGGTGCGCCGGGACCCGTTGTGCCCCGTCTGCGGAGACGAGCCCACCGTCACCGGCCTGATCGACTACGAGCGGTTCTGCGGAACTTCGCCGGCGGGGTCCGGGGTGGGCCGCCCGGCGCCCACCACGCCCGATGCGCCTGCCGGAGCGGCGGAGGAGGGGTTTCCCCACTCCCTCGCGCCCCGGGAAATGCGGGCGCTTCTGCGGGCGCCCGATCCGCCCCTGCTGGTGGACGTGCGCGAGAGCTGGGAGTGGCGCGAGGGCAACCTGGCTGCCCTCGGTGCACTCCACGTCCCGTTCGGAGATCTACCGGGGTCGCTGGAGCGCATCCCCCGCGACCGGGCGCTGGTGCTGGTCTGCTCGATGGGTGCCCGCAGCGCGGGCGCGGCCCGCTTCCTTCGCGACCGGGGGTATCCGCGCGCGGCCAACCTGGCGGGTGGGCTGCGCGCCTGGGTGCGTGAGGTGGACCCGGACCTGGTGGTGGCGTAGCGCCGCCCACGGGCCCCATACTTCCACCGGGTCCAGGGCGTCGCCCCCCGCGGGGATCGGGCGCCCCGGACGCTGCGCCCCTCCCTTCACATCCGAGGTGCTTCATGGTCTCCGTCGGTGCGCTCTGGTTCCCCATCCTGGTATCGGCCGCGGTGGTCTTCGTGGCCAGTTCCGTGATTCACATGTTCCTTCCCTGGCACAAGGGTGACTTTCGCCAGCTCCCCTCCGAGGAGGCGTTTCGGGACGCCGTGCGGGGAGTGGGAGACATTCCGCCCGGGGACTACATCACGCCCTACGCGGCCGGGATGAAGGAGGCCGGGACGGCCGAGTTCCGAGCCAAGTACGAGCAGGGCCCGGTGGCGATCCTCACGGTGCTTCCGAACCGCTTCCCCAGCATGGGGCCGCGCTTCGGGCAGTGGTTCCTCTACTGCGCGGTGGTCGGGATCTTCACCGCCTACCTCACGGGTGTGGCTCTCGGTCCGGGCGCGGATTACCGCGCGGTCTTCCGCATCGCCGGGACGGCCGCTTTCATGGGGTACGGGCTGGCCATGGCACAGGGCTCCATCTGGCTCAGCCGGCGCTGGGGCACCACCCTGCGCGGGATGGCGGACGCGCTGGTGTACGGCCTCCTCACCGGGGGCGTCTTCGGGTCCATGTGGCCTGTCTGAACGCGCAACCGGGGCGGCCCGCCCCGGCGGTCGGGGCTGTCGTGAGGCGGTGGGGCCCGGGTCTCCCCGGGCCCCGCCGCCACGTCAGTTCTGGGTGATGGCTCCGTCGGCGCGCGGGTCGCCCAGGTGCACATTGAGCCACGCCGTCCAGCGCGCCCACAGATCCAGCAGCGTCTCCCGGGTGGCCGGGCCGTGGTCCTCGAAGGGGTAGAGGTACATGGCCGCGTCCTTGCCGAGCCCGTTCAGGGCGTGGAAGAGGCGCGGAGAGTGATCCGGATCGGTTCCCACGTTCTGGTCGTGCAGCCCGTGGTAGAGCAGCACCGCGCCCGTGAGGTTGTTGGCGTGCATGAAGGGTGACATGGACAGGTAGGTGTCCTTGGCGTCCCAGAAGATCCGCCGCTCGCTCTGGAAACGCAGCGGAGTGAAGGTACGGTTGTAGTTCCCGTCCCCGGCGATGCCCGCCTTGAAGAAGGGGGTATGGACCATCGCGTTCAGCGTGGAGAACGCGCCGTACGAGTGGCCGCCCAGACCCAGCCGCTTCCGGTCGATGATCCCGCGCGCGTCCAGCTCGTCGATGACCGCGGCCAGGTTGTTGCGCAGGTCGTGCTCGTAGTTGTTGTTCATCTGGCCTTCCTTCCCGACGATGGGCGCGTCGGGCTCCACCACCGCGTACCCGAGACGCACCAGGTACTGCATGCTGCGCGTGCCGTAGCTCTGGAAGGCGTTCTTGTTGTAGGTGCGGCCGCGTTCGTCGTAGTTCTCCTGGTCGGTGTACTCGCGCGGGTAGAACCAGAACATGGCGGGGAGCCGCGTGCCCTCCCGGTAGTCAGGTGGAAGCGTGACGTTCACCAGGAAGCGGAACCCGTCCGGGCGCTCCACCACGAAGCGCTGCTTGGGGGCCCGGGTCAGGTCGGGCGTGTAGTCCACGTTCCGGGTGAGCTGGACGGGAGATCCGTCGCCCACACGGAAGTACTGGTCCACCGCGGTGGGCGACTCACGGGACACAACGAAGCGGCCGGCGTCCGCGTCCAGGATGGCGGTGATGCGCTCGTAACCGTCCTCGTTGGCTCCGGTGAAGACCCGCTCCTTCTCGCCCGTGCGTATCGCGACCCGGTCCAGGAAGTTCTGCGGCGCTGCCTCCATCGGGTCTTCGTGGTAGACGTGCCCGTACAGGAAGACGTGCTCGCCGTCGTCCGAGACCAGCACGGTCTCGCCGCCGCCGCCGCCGCCGAACCTGCCGAACCCGCCGAAGCCGCCAGACGGCACCGAGCCCACCATCACCAGGCTGCCCGGGTTCTCGTAGAAGTCGTCGCTGTTCCAGCGGAAGAGCGTGTGGCGGGTCTCCGCATCGTCCAGAAAGACCGCAAACTCGTGCACGCGCGAGCCCTGCCGCTCGCTGGCGAAGAGGATGCCGTGGTCCGGCGAGAAGCGGTGCGCGGCCATGCGGGTGTCGTTCTCGTACACCATGCGCAGCGAGGTGCTGTCGAAGGGCGGAAGCCACTGCATGACGCGGTCCTTGCGGGCGGCGCGTCCATTCCGTTGCCCTTCGCGGGGCTCGTCCTCCGTGGCGGCGGCGGAGTCGGGTGCCGGCTCCATCTGCAGGAAGGTCAGCCCCTGCCCGTCCTTGCGCCACGCCACCTGCCTGCGGTCGGCTTCCTGACCCTCACCCCCCACCCCGGGAGCGGTCGGAAGGTTGCCGTCCAGACCGGTCTGCATCTCGCGCTCGCTCACCTGCGCCAGACGGTTCCCGTCGCGGTCCCAGACCTCGGTCACGCGCCCGAAGCTGCCCACCGGTACGATGTACGAGAACGGCTTCTGCAGCAGCTCGACCATCGCGTGGCGGCCGTCGGGCGCGGGGTCGATCCCCCAGATCATGGCGGGGGCGCCCACGCGGGTGACGCGCCGGTTCTCGACTTCGATGGTAGCCAGCTGACCGGTGGCGTGCCACTCCAGCAGCGCCTCGTCGTGCGGCGTGGCCATCAGCGAGGCGTAGGTGCGGAGCAGGTTCTCGCCCTCCATGGTCTGCTTCACCTGGGGGCCCGCGGGCACCGTGGGCGGCTGCGGGCGCGGCGGGCGGTTCTCCGGGATGAGCACGGTGGCGATCTCGCGCCCGTCCGCGGTCCACCGGATGTCGGTCACCAGCGTCGCGAGCACCGGGGTCCGCGTCACCTGTCGTGAACGCCCGGTGGCGGGATCGGCCACATAGATGTGTGTGGCGTCGTCGGTGTGGACGAAGAAGGCCAGCCGGGAGCCGTCGGGGGACCAGGTGGCCTCCGAGACGCGCGCGCCCCGGGGTACCTGTACGTCCACGGTGGCGCCGTCCCGGGCCGACGTGAGGCGGATCGCCGCGCTGGAGCGGATCGTCAGGTTCCGGTGACGATTCGCCTGGCGGTCGATGAAGACGCCGCCCAGCTCATCGAAGGGGCGCGAGAAGCGGTCCATTGTCACCGGACCATCGCCCAACTCCTGCACGAACCAGGCGCCGTCGGGGCTGGGCCGGTTGAGCGACGCGTTCAGGTAGCGGGGGGCCAGCACCGCCTGGACCAGCGTGTCCGGCGGCGCGACCCACTCCTTGGCGGCCAGGATCGCCTCCGGGTCCCAGCCGTTCTGCTGCG
>JAVVFC010000126.1:0-8237 GCA_032250975.1 Longimicrobiales bacterium
GTGGGCCCTGGTGGGGATGGCCTCGCCTCTGCTGCCCCTGCTGCTGGTGGTGGCGGGTCTGCGGGCGGGGGAGTGGATGGCGTCGGGGCGGGCCGCCCGGGTCGCGTTCCTCCTGCTGGGTCTGCTGGTGATCTCTCCGGTGCTGCTTCAGGTGTGGGTGCCGGCGCCGGCGGCAGGCGGTTGGGCGGGGCAGGTGCTGGGCGATCCGCTGGTACAGGGGGTCGGCTGGCTGGGGACCACCCTGCTGGCGGGAGCGGCGCTCGTGACCCTCTCGGTGGGCACGCTGGGATGGAACCCGCTGCGCACGGTGGCCGGAGGCGTGAGCCGGGGGCGGGTGGCGGCTCGCGGGGCTGCGGCCCGCCTCGCCGCCGCTCGTGCCCCAGAGCGGGACGCGGCCCGGCAGCAGGACGCGGCGCTCCAGACGCCGGAGGACTGGACAGGTCCCGAGACCGGGGAGGCGACGGTCGAGGGGGAGCCCGGGGAAGCCGGGATGGACGAGGCCTCCGCGGGAGTGGGCGCCGAGGTGGGACCTCCGGGAGCGCCCGGAGCGCAGGACGCGTCGGATTCGGCGCTGCGCACGGGCGGGCGGAGACGGACCGCCGGGCCGGACGATCTTCCCGATCCGGCGGATCCGCGTGATCTGAAGGGTGGGGAGCTGCCGCCGGGGGACATCCTCACCCGGGAGGACGGCGCCGACCGCGCCGATATGGAGCGGGAGCTGGACAAGCTGGGCCAGGTGCTGGTGGAGAAGCTGCGTACCTTCAACGTCGAGTCGAGCCTGGGGGGGCGCACCACCGGTCCGGTGGTGACGCAGTTCGAGGTGGTGCCCGCCCCGGGGGTGAAGGTGAACCGCATCGCGAACCTGGACGCCGACCTCGCGCTGGCCATGCGGGCCCCGTCCATCCGCATCGTGGCGCCCATCCCGGGCAAGGGCGCCGTGGGCGTGGAGATCCCCAACCCCAGCCCGGAGATCGTGCACCTGCGGGAGATCCTGGAGGCGCCCGAGTACGTCCGCGCGCGCGGCCTGCTGCCGCTGGCGCTGGGAAAGGACCTGCGGGGGAAGCCATACGTGGCCGACCTGGGGAGGATGCCCCACCTCCTGATCGCGGGGGCGACCGGGGCGGGGAAGTCGGTGTGCATCAACACCATCATCACCTCGCTCGTCTACCGGCACACGCCGGAAACGCTGCGCATGCTGATGATCGACCCCAAGATGGTGGAGCTGTCGGCCTACGCCGACCTTCCCCATCTCCGTCACCCGGTCGTCACCGATCCCCAGGACGCCGCCGGCGTGCTCAAGTGGGCGGTGCTGGAGATGGAGCGCCGCTACCAGCTGCTCAAGGAGAACGGCGCCCGCTCCTTGGCGGAGTTCAATCGCAAGGTGCAGGAGGGGGTCGTGCTGCGCCGCCCCTACCCGCTGGGCGAGGAGGGCGACCCGGACCGCTACCTCTACGGCGACGGGCCGCTCCCCTTCCTGGTGGTCGTGGTGGACGAGCTGGCGGATCTGATGATGCAGGTGCAGAGCGAGGTGGAACGCCCGCTGGCGCAGCTGGCGCAGAAGGCCCGCGCCATCGGGATCCACCTGATCGTGGCCACCCAGCGCCCCTCGGTGAATGTGATCACCGGGCTCATCAAGGCCAACTTCCCCACGCGCATTGCCTTCCGGGTGGCGTCCAAGACCGACTCGCGCACCATCCTGGACATGAACGGCGCCGAGTCGCTCCTGGGCAACGGCGACATGCTCTTCCTCCCCCCCGGCCAGAGTGAGCCGGCACGCATCCAGGGAGCCTTCATCTCCACCGAGGACACCGAGCGCCTGCTGGGGTGGTACCGGGAAGTGATGGAGGCCCGGGAGGCCGGCGAGGGTGACCGCTACCCCGACGAGGCGGACATCCTCGAGGAGCTGCGGGCGCAGGAGATGGAGGAGGCCGCCTCCGCCGTGGACGCCATGAGCGGGGACTGGGACGAGCTCTTCCGGGCGGCGGCCGAGGTGTGCATCCAGAATCAGGGCGGCTCCACCTCGCTGCTGCAGCGGCGGCTGAGCATCGGCTACGGGCGGGCCGCCCGCATCGTGGATCAGCTGCACGAAGCGGGAGTGCTGGGCCCGCCGGACGGCTCCAGGCCACGGGAGGTGCTGGTGACGCTGGCGGAGCTGGACCAGCTCTTTCCGGGGGCGTGAGCGGCCCCGCGACGGTCGGGGCGCAGCCCCGGGTCCGGTGGGGAACGGCCTCCCGGCCGGGCGAGTAGAAGTCCGGTGTTCCCGTCCCCCCTGTCCGTGTCCGCACCTTTGCCCGGAGCCGCATCCGCCGTGACGCCCACCCACTTCGCCCCGTTGCCGGGACGGTCCCGCCGGGGTCGCCGGCCGGCGCTGGCGGCTGCGTGCCTCGCCCTGGTGCTTCCCGGCGCCCTGCAGGGGCAGGACCGGGCCGCCGAGGCGCTGCGGGCCGCCTCGGACACCTACGGCGGTCTCACGACCATCTGCGCCGACTTCCATCAGGTGCTCACGGTCACGCTGCTGCGGCAGGTGAAGGAGGCCCGGGGCGAGTTGTGCCAGCGGCGGCCCAACCTCTTCTTCATGCGCTTCTCGGAGCCGGGCGGCGACGAAGTGGTGGCGGACGGGGAGTGGTTCTGGGTCTACTACGCCAGCGTGAACCCCGACCAGGTGGTGCGGCTGCCGCTCGACCCGGCGCGGGGCGGGCTGGACTTCTACCGGGAGTTCCTGGAGCGTCCGGGCGAACGCTACCACGCGGTGTTGGAAGGGGAGGAGGAGGTGACGGGCCGGGCCACGCTGCGCATCGCGCTCACGCCCCGGCAGGCGCGCGGGTACGAGTCGGCGCGGGTCTGGATCGATCCCGGTCGCGGCATGATCCGCCGGGTGGAGGTCGCCGAGGAGAACGGCACCGTGCGGCGCGTGACGCTGGACCGCATCCGGGTGGATCCGGTGCTCCCCGCCGACGCCTTCACCTACCGCGTCCCGGACGGCGTCCGGGTCGTGTCCCGCTGAGGCGTGGCGCGTTCCCGGGATCTGCCGGTGTTTCCGGTCGTCCCCGAGCCCGTGCGCCCGGGGGTGCCCGCCGACGTGCGGGTGGCCGGGCGCACGCTGGGGAGTGCCGCCGGCACGGGGGAGGGCCCCCTCGTCTCGCTGGTGACGCTCGGCTGCGACAAGAACACGGTGGACTCCGAGCGCATGATGGCCGCCCTGGTCGGACACGGCGCGCGGGTGGAGGGCGAACCGGACGAGGCCGAGGTGGTGATCGTGAACACGTGCGGCTTCATCGAGGCGGCCCGGGAGCAGTCCATCGAGACCATCCTGGAGGCGTGCGCGCTCAAGGAGGAGGGGCGGGTGCGCGCGGTGGTGGCGGTGGGGTGCATGGTGCAGCGCTACCACGACGAACTGGCCCGCGAAATCCCCGAGGTGGACCTCTTCATGGGGCTGGACGAGCTGCCCGGGCTGGTGCCCGAGCTGCAGGCGATGGGGGTACTGCCCCCCCCTGAGCGGGTTCCGGTGATGGAGCGGCCCCTGCGGATCCTGACCGGGGAGACCCCGCACACCTCCTTCCTGAAGATCAGCGAGGGGTGCGACCACACCTGCGCGTTCTGCGCCATTCCGCTCATGCGGGGCCTGCACCGATCGCAGCCGCTGGAGGCGCTGGTGGACGAGGCGCGGGCGCTGGGGAAGGCCGGAGTGCGCGAGGTGAACGTCGTCTCGCAGGACACAACCTGGTGGGGCCGGGACCTGCGGCGACGGGACCGGAGCTCCCCCCTGCTGCCCGATCTGCTGCGCGCGCTGCTGGCGGACACGGACGTTGCGTGGTACCGGCTCTTCTACATGTACCCCTCCGGGATCACGCCCGACCTGGTTGAGCTCCTGGCCGAGGGCGCGGCGCGAGCGGAGGGACCCCGCATCCTCCCCTACCTGGACCTCCCGCTGCAGCACGGCAGCGACCGCATGCTCGCCGCCATGCGCCGGCCCGAGCGGCGTGCTACCATCCGGGAGCGGGTGCGCTGGCTGCGGGAGGCGGTGCCGGGGATCACCCTGCGCACGACGGTGATCGTGGGCTTCCCCGGCGAGACCGACGACGACTTCCGCGAACTGCTGGACCTGCTGGAGGAGATCCGCTTCGAGCGGGTGGGCGCCTTCGCCTATTCGCTGGAGGAGGGTACCGCGGCTGCGGAGATGGAGGGGCAGTTGCCCGAATCGCTCAAACGGGAGCGGCTGGAGGAACTCATGGACGTGCAGCGGGGCATCTCGCTGGAGTGCAATCTGGAGCAGCTGGAGACGCGGCGCACGGTGCTGGTGGATCGCCTGATGGACGCGGACGAGGACGCGGAGTTCGGGGCGGTGGGGCGCACCGAGGGTCAGGCGCTGGACGTGGACGGCGTGACCCACCTGCTGCGGGGGCCTGAGCTCGAGGCGGGCGCGATGATCCAGGTGGAGATCGTGGACGCCATGGAGTACGACCTCGTGGGCCGGGTGGTGCGGCCATGACGCGGGTGGGATGCCGGTCCGGCCGCGTGGCCCGGGCGATCGGGAGTGTCACTGCCGCCGCCCTGTTGCTCCTTGCCGGGGCGATGCCCGGGCGCGCCCAGGGGCTGGCCGAATACGACTACGACCAGCTCGGCTTCCGCGGTGTGGGGCTGGACTTCGGCTACATCTTCCCCGGCGACGTCGAGGACACACCCCAGTATTCCCTGCGGGTGGATCTGGGCTACCTGGGACCGGGCCTGCGGCTGCTGCCGCGCGTGGCGTACTTCTCCTCTTCCATGACGGAGGGCGAGGTGGCCAAGCTGGAGCGCCGCGTGGCGCAGCTGGTCTTCCAGCAGAACCCCCTCGCCCCGGTTCCCGAGGTGGACCTGGGGATCGTAGACTGGTCCGCGCTCACCGTGGGGTTGGACGCCCAGTTCGTCTGGCGGGTGCCGTTCGGGGTCCTCACCTACCTGGGGGCCGGGGTGGCGGCCCACTTCCAGAACGGCGGGGGCGACGCCATCGACGGGACCTTTGTGGAGGACCTGCTGGACTCCACCGTGGGGGGCTTCAACGGACACGCCGGGCTGGAGGTGCCGCTCAACGACCGCCTGAGGGCGTACGGGGACTTCCGCTACGAGCTGGCCGGTGACCTGAGCTTTCCGGCCTTCCGGCTGGGGCTGCAATTCATGTTCACCGGGCCCGCACCCGGGGAGGTGCGCGGGCGATGAGCGACCGTCTGCGCGTCGGGATCGTGGGGACCGGCGCGGTGGCACAGCTGGTCCACCTTCCCTTCTGCTCCGGCCGCAACGACGTGGAGCTGGTGGCGGTGGCGGACAAGGATCCGGGCAAGGCGCGCGCGCTGGCCGAGCGGTTCGGGGTGGAGCGGGTGCTGGCCACCGACGCGCTGCTGCAGGCGGACGACCTGGACGCGGTGATCCTGTGCACGCCCAACCACCTGCACGAGGCGGAGGCGGTGGCGGCGCTCGAGGCCGGCAAGCACGTGCTCGTGGAGCGCCCGCTGGCGTTGACAGCGGACGGATGCCGCCAGGTGATCGCCGCGGCGCGGGCCGCCGGATGTACGCTCGGGGTCGGCATGAGCCACCGCTTCCGCCCCGACGTGGCCGCGGCCCGCGCCTTCGTGGAAGGTGGGGAGCTCGGAGGGGTGTACGCGGCCCGCGTCGCCTGGATGAACCGCCATGTGCCGCTGCGGGCGACCACCTGGCGGCAGCGCCCCGAGCAGGCGGGTGGCGGAGCCTTCGTGGACCTGGGCGTGCAGGCGGTGGACCTGCTCCTCTGGCTGCTGGATGGGGTGCGCGTGAAGCGGGTTTCGGCCGTGATGTCCGGTGAGGGGGAGGCGGTGGAGGAGGACGCCAGCGTTCTGGCGGAGACCGAGAACGGCGTCGCGCTCAGCGTCGAGGTGAGCTGGCGCTTCCTGGCGCCGGAGGATTCCCATTACGCCCGGGTTCTGGGAGCCTCCGGCTCGGTGCAGCTTCCACCCCTGGAGATGCACCGCCGGGTGGGTGGGCGCGCCCTGAACGTCACCCCGGAGCAGAGCGCGCCGCGCTCGCGCAGCAACCGCTACATGAGCGCGCACCGCCGCCAGCTCGACCACTTCCTGCGGGCCGCCCGGGGCTTCACCGACATCGGCCTCCCGGAGGAGCAGATCCACGTGATGGAGATCGTGCGAGCGGCCTATCGCTCGGCCCGGGAGGGGCGCGAGGTGGAGCTCTGACCCGCGCCGACGCCCCGGGCGTGTGCCTCGCGGGCCGGGCCGTGCTGGCGCTGACGCTGGCGTTGACGTTGGGGGTGGCCCGCCCGGAGGCCCTGACGGCGCGGCAGGGGAGCGGGGGGGCGGACACCGGCACCAGGGGCGATCCGCTCACGGTCTTCCTGGTGACCGCGGCCCCCGGCGACGCCGTCTGGGAGCGATTTGGCCACAACGGAATCTGGATCCGTGATGAGGCCCGCGGGGAGGACCGGTTCTGGGAGTGGGGGCTCTTTTCCTTCCGCCAGGAGGGGTTTCTGGCGCGTCTGGCGCGCGGCACCATGCGCTACTGGATGGGAGGGCGCCCGCTCGACGACATGCTCTCGGTCTACCGTGCCCAGGGCCGGGCGGTGTGGGCACAGGAACTCGCGCTCACCCCCGCCCAGGAGCGGGCCCTGGACGCCTTCGTTCGCACCAACGCGCTTCCCGAGAACGCGCAGTACGTCTACCACTACTACCTGGACAACTGCTCCACGCGTGCCCGGGACGCGCTCGACCGGGTGCTGGAAGGCGCCCTGGAGCGCGCCTTCGCCGGCCAGTCCACGGGGGTCACTTGGCGCTGGCACACGCGGAGGCTGCTGCGAGATGCCCCCCTCGCCGAGGCGGGTGTGCAGGTGGTGCTGGGCAACCCCGGGGACCGGGAGATCACGGCCTGGGAGGAGATGTTCCTGCCCATGCGCATGCGGGCCCATCTGGCCACGGTGCGCATCCCGGGACCGGACGGGGCGCTTCGCCCCCTGGTGGCGCATGAGGTGCAGTTGCTCGAGTCACGTCGGCCGCCGGAGCCTGCCGCGCCCGCCGCGCGCGTGCTGCCGGTTCTGGCGCTCGGTCTGCTGGCCGGGCTGGTGGTCGCGGGGTTGGCCGGCTGGGGGGCGGCGGGGAGCCGGACGGCGATCCGGCTTCTGGGCGGGGCAGTGCTGGCCTGGTCGCTGATGGCCGGCCTGCTGGGCTTGGTGCTGGTGGTGGCGTGGGCCCTCACCGACCACGACTTCTGGCGCTGGAACGAGAACCTCCTCCAGTTGAGCCCCCTCTCGCTGGCGGCCGCGGCCCTGGCGTTCCCCCTGCTGGCGGGGCGCCAGCCGGGGCGGGCCCTGGTCCGGGTCCTGACCGCGGTCGCGTGGCTGAGCGCGGGGGCGCTCCTGCTCAAGCTCCTCCCGGGCCTGGGGCAGCAGAACTGGGAGGTGGTGGCGGTCGCGCTGCCGCTCCACTTCGCCGCGGCCTGGGGCGCCCGCCGGCTGGCCCGGCCGTCCGGGTGAGCGGATCGGGCGCGCGGCGTGTCGGCCGGGCCGGCGCTGGACTGACGGCAGCCTCGGCGCTCCTCCTCTTTCTGGCGTTCCTCCCCGTCCCTACCCCCCACCTGGTGTGGGTGGCGCTGGTCCCCTGGCTTCTGCACGTCGAACGGGGGATGCGCGACGGTGCGGCCACGCGCGCTGCCGCGCGGAGCGGGGCCGGTCTCTTCGCGCTCTTCTGGGGGCTGCACCTGTCCTGGGTGCTGGTACTGGCGCCGCGCCTGGGCGCCCTGTGGCCGCTGTGGGCATACGCCGGGCAGGTATTGCTGCTGGCCCTGCTGGGGGCGGTGGCGGGGGCCGGCATCCACCAGTTCCGGGTCCAGGCCGGGGTACCGCTCCCGCTGGCGGCGGCGGCGGGGTGGGTGGCGGTGGAGTGGCTGCGGGGCCATCTGCTGGGACCGCTGCGCTTCCCGTGGTCCCCGGTGGCGCTGCCCCTGGCGGACCTGCCCGACTGGGTGCAGCCGGCGGCATGGGTGGGCGAGTCGGGGCTGGGAGCCGGGGTGTTGGCGGTGAACGGGGTGGTGGCGCTAGCCTGGGTGAGGCGGGCCGAGGCGGGCGCGCTCCGATGGCGGCCGAGCCGGCCGGCGCTGCTGGCCGTGGCCGCGCACGGCAACCGGCTGCTATCCTCGCTGCTGGGCTATGCGCCGATGCTCACGCCCGGCAAACTGCGCGAATTGCGCCAGCCCGACTGGCTGGCCGACAACGCCGCATTCAG
>JAVVFC010000127.1:0-8234 GCA_032250975.1 Longimicrobiales bacterium
GGAACAAGTTCGAACTCCTGGGCAGTCCGGCCGTCAACGAGGACCCCTCCCTGACGTCCACGTCGCTGCTCGATTTCGGGGACCTGACCTGGAACGAGCTGACTTCGCTCCGCGACATCACGATTCCCGGTGGCACGACGGTCACCGGTACCGCGCCCGACTCGGTGCAGGCAGGCGGCCAGTGGTTCTGCAACACCGCGAACAACACCAACTGGGGCGACGCCCTCAACCCCGGGGGGATCTGCGGGAACTACTTCCCGCTCATCTACGCGGCCGGGAGCATGAGCATCAACTCGAACGGCGTGGGCCAGGGGATCCTGCTGGTCGAGGGCGACCTGGCGGTCCAGGGCGGCTTCACCTTCTTCGGGCCGGTGATCGTGCGGGGCGAGCTCAAGACCGCCGGTACCGGCGGCCACTTCAACGGCGGGGTGATCGCGGCCAACGTGAACCTGGAGACCACCACCGTGCTGGGGAACGCACTCGTCCAGTTCTCCAGCTGCGCGGTGGAGCGGGCGATCCTCAACAACGCCGGCCTGACCCGCGCACAGCCGCTGGCGGAGCGCTCCTGGATCGACCTCTCGAACCTGTTGGGCTGACCTCCCCCATTTCCGGCCGGGGGCGGGCCCCACAACCCGCTCCCGGCCTCATTTTGATCGACGGATGTTCAAATGTTTACCCCGAAGCGGGTTCGGCGTCATCCGCGCAATTTTTCTTGACATGCCGCTGTACTCCGGCTTAAAGTCCCAACCATGATATTGGGGAAAAATCTGTTCCCCCACCCCATCCAGCGAGTTGCCGCCCCATGGGTCTCTTCGGACGCGCAAAATCCACGGTAGGACTCGACATCGGGTCGGGCTTCGTGAAGGTGGTCGAGATGGACCACTCCGGAGATCAGCCCGAGGTGCGGCGTGTGGCCATGCGCGCCCTGCCCCAGGACACCATCGTGGAGGGGGAGATCATGGACTACACCGTGGTCTCCGACACGGTGAGCGCGGTCTTTCAGGAGCTGGGTCTGAAGGGACGCAACGTGGTGGCAGCCGTGGGCGGCCACGACGTGATCATCAAGAAGATCGAGATGGAACGCATGGGTGAGGGCGACGCCCGCGAGGTGATGGGGTGGGAGGCGGAGCAGCACGTCCCCTTCGACATCAAGAGCGTTCAGCTCGACTTCCAGATCCTGGATCCGGACGCGGAGGGCGTCCGCATGGAGGTCCTGCTGGTCGCGGCCAAGCGGGAGCTGGTGGACAACAAGGTCAGCCTGCTGGCCGAGGCGGGGCTCACGCCCGCGGTCATGGACGTGGACGCCTTCGCCCTCCACAACGCGCTCAGCTACAACTATCCCTCCTCGCGCGAGGGGATCGTCGCGCTGGTGAACATCGGCCACGAGGTCACCAACGTGAACATTCTCGAGGCCGGCGTACCCATCCTGACGCGCGACATCCCCTTCGGCTCCCGCCGGGTGCGGGAGTCGCTGCAGCGGGAGCGCGGCCTCACCGCCGAGCAGGCCGAGGACGTGGTCCAGGGGCGCGCCGGCGTGGACGGACTGGACCCGGTGGTGGAGTCGGCGGCCGACGAGGTGAGTGTGGGCATCGAGCGCGCCGCCGCCTTCCTCATGACGCGCCAGTCCGGCGACGGAATCGGCACCATCTATCTGAGCGGCGGTGGCGCCCGCATTCCGGGGATGGCCGACGCCCTCACCCGGCGCATGCAGGTGAACACCGTGCTGGTGAATCCCTTCGAGAGGATCCCGGTGGATCCGGGCGCTGGCGGCGGCTTGAACCTGGAGGAGGCCTCCCCCATGCTCCTGCTGTCGCTGGGCCTCGCCCTCCGCTCTGCCTGAACGGCTCAAGGAGTTTCCGGTGATCGAAGTCAACCTGCTACCCGGTGGCAAGAAGCGGAGTGCCCGGCGCGCGCGCGGCGGGTCGAGGGGTCGGCCGTTCGGCCTTCCCGCCCTGGGCGGTCCACTGCGGGACCGGTGGATTCTGGCTGCGGTGGTGGCGTGGGTGGTGGTCCTGGGGGTGGTCGGCTGGGCGTACCTCTCCATCAACGGGGCGCGGGAGGAGGTCGAGGTGGCGGTGGCGGCACAGGTGCAGGATTCCGCACGCTTTGCCGACATCATCGCGCAGGTGGAGGGGCTGCTGGCGCGGCGGGACTCGATCATCCAGCGCGTGGAGATCATCCAGGGGATCGATCAGGACCGCTACATCTGGCCGCACGTGCTCGACGAGGTGGCCCGCGCGCTGCCCGACTACACCTGGCTCACCAGCATGGTGCAGGCCTCGCCGCCGCCCAACCTGCAGGTGCGCATCACGGGTCAGGCGGGCAACAACTTCGCGGTGGCCGAGTTCATCACCCGCCTCTCCGAGTCCTCCTTCATCCGGGTGGCCAACCTGATCTCGTCCTCCCAGACGGTTCAGGACATGGGAGGCCCGAACCAGCAGGTGGTCTACGACTTCAGTCTGGACGTGATCTTCCAGCCCCCGCCCCCCGAGGTGCTGGAGATGGTGCCGCTCTTCGCGGACGAGGCGCCCCCCACACCCGCTCCCGGAGCCTGAGAGGTCCGCCATGGCACTCATTCCCTCCGAACCGAGACAGCGCAACGCGCTGCTGGCCCTGGTCGTGGCGGCCGTCGCGTTCTACGGCTTCTGGGAGTACTGGCGCGCTCCGGCGCAGGAGGCCCTGGTCGCCTCCCAGGAGCGGCTGGAGCGGCTCGAGTCCCAGAACTCGGCGGCGCGTGTGCGAGCGCTGCAGAAGGAACGGCTGGAACAGCAGGCCGCGGTGTACGAGCGGTACGTGCGCCGGCTCGAAAGCCTGGTTCCCGCGGCGGAGGAGGTTCCGGCGCTGCTCCGGGACATCACCGCCGAGGCGCGCCGGCTGAACGTGGACCTGAACCTGATCGAGCCCCAGGGCGAGGAACAGGGCGCCTACTACGCGCGCACGGCCTACACCATGCGGGTGATCGGCGAGTACCACGACGTGGGCCGCTTCCTCACCACGGTCGCCTCGCTTCCCCGGATCATCACGCCGGTGAACGTGACCATGCAGCCCTATCGGGACACGGACTTCCTGCAGTACGACGCGGGCGTGGTGGTGGACTTCGAGATCGAGACCTACGTGCTTCCCTCTGGGCTTCCGCCCGCCGGGGCCGCTCCGGGAGAAGGCCAATGACCCAGAATCATCGTTCCCGGGACCGCCGGGCCTTCCCCGGGTGGTCGTTGTCATCCCTGGCGGTCCTGGTCACCGGGCTGCTGGGGAGCGCGGGCGCCCTGGTCGCGCAGCAGCAGCGCCCGCCCCCGACCGCCTCCACGGATTCGCTGGTGCTCAGGGCGGAGCGCGAGGTATTCGCCTACCCGGGCTTCGAACGGCGGAACCCCTTCAAGCCGCTCACCTCGGCGGAGGGTGGCCCCCGCTTCGAGGTGATGCGCCTGCAGGGAATCATCTACTCCACCGAGCCCGGGAGGAGCGTCGCGCTCCTCACGGCGGGGAGAGCGGGCGCGCGGCCGGCGCCGGGGCAGCCCACCGCCGGTGCGAGTCGGGCCGAGTCGGCCCGACTCCGGACCGGGGAGCGGTGGGGGAACGTACGGATCGTGGAGATCCTCCGCGACCGGATCATCGTGGATGTAGAGGAATTCGGACTCGCGGAGCGGCGAGAAATGCGGCTTCAGACCCGGAGCCAGGGAGGCTCTTCATGACGACCCCAATTCTGGCCCTCTGGACGGGCCTCCTCCTGGCACTGGGCGGACCGGTGCGGGAGGTCAACATCTCGTCCACCGCCCGGTCCACCGACGTGGTCATCGCCCTGGGCGGGTCGGTGGACTACCGGGACTTCACCATGGAGGCGCCCTCGCGCCTGGTGGTGGATCTCATGGGTGCGACGCTGGATCAGCCGCGCACCTTCGAGGACGTCCAGCGGGGCGGAATCCGGGTCCTGCGCATGTCGCAGTACTCGGACGACTTGGTCCGGTTGACGCTGGAATTGGACGAAGTTCTGCCCTACACCATCCTGGTGGAGGGGAACCGGCTCCGCATCTCGCTCGAGCGCCGCACGCCGGCCTTCGAGCCGTGGCGGCGGGTGGTCACGCCGGCCGCGGGCGGGCGCACGGCTCCGGCCGCCCAGCCGGCGCAGCAGGAGGCGGTGCGCACGCCCCGCATCAACGTGGAGTTCAACGGCACGGCCATCCAGGACGTTCTCTTCACCTTCGCGGAGTTCTCCGGACGATCGATCGTATCCGGCGAGTCCGTGGCGGCGAGCATCACCGCCAAGATCGACGACCAGCCCTGGGACGAGGCGCTGGACGTGATCCTGGCCACCAACGGCTTCGTCGCCACCGAGCTCCCCTCCGGCATCATCCGGGTGGACAACATCGAGAGCCTGAGCGAAAGGGAGAGCGTGGAGCCGCCCTACACGCGCACCTACCGTATCAACTATGCCACGGCGGAGGAGTTGGCCACCGCGGTAACGGGGCTCAGCACCGACCGGGGCAGCGTCTCGTTCGCGTCCGGGAGCAACGCGCTCATCGTCTCGGACGTGGACCGGGTGCACCGGGACGTTGAGGACCTGATCCGCGCGGTCGACGTCCGCACGCCCCAGGTTTCCATCCAGGCGAAGATCATCTTCGTCAACCGGACCGACCTGGCCGAGCTGGGGATCACGTACGACCTCAAGGACTCGCAGGGCAATCAGCTTAACCTGGTCACGCCGGGCGCCGTGGACCTGGACAACGACGGCGTGATCGAACTGCCCGACGAGCAGGCGGCGCAGGGCTCCAACGTGGTCTCTCTGGGCGGCTCCTCGCTGGCCGCGCTCGGGAACGCGAATCAGCGGGTGCTGAGTCCCTCGCTCACGCTGCTGAGCTCGCTGGTCATCGGGCGCCACACGCTGGTCAACTTCATCGACGTTCTGCAGTCCCGGAACCTCTCGGACATCCAGGCGCAACCGTCGGTGACGGTGCTCGACAACCAGCAGGCCCGCATCCAGGTCGGTGAGCGGACCCCGCTGCGCGTGATCGACGCGTCGGCGGGCGGCGCGCAGGCCGGCGGCGCGGGCGGCGGGACCGCGGCGGGTGCGGGCGGCGCCGGCGGCGCCGGCGGCGCCATCCTCCCGCAGGCGACCGTGAACTTCGAGGAGACGGGTATCATCCTGACGGCAACCCCACACGTCACCGCAGACAACAACATCCTGCTGGAGTTGGAAGCGGAACGCTCGGCGCCGGTGCTGGCCGAGTCGGACGTGGGCCTGATCTTTCAGACCCAGGAGGCCAGCTCCCGGGTCCTGGTGCGCGACGGTGAGACGGTGGTCATCGGTGGACTGACCGTGACGGAGACGAACGAGATCCGAAGCGGGATCCCGCTCCTGATGGATCTGCCCCTGCTGGGCGGGCTCTTCAGGACGACCCGACGGTCCCAGGTCCAGCGTGACCTCATCATCCTCGTCACTCCGAACATCGTTCGGGAACTGGGGAACTGAGCCCCGGAGGAGATTCAGGCATGCGACGTTGGGGAACTGCCGTGCACCGTGTCGTCACGACGCGGGGTGGACTCGTGCTGGCCGCCGCGGTGGCCGCCGCCGGGTGTGACGGGGGCAACCGCTTCAGCGGCCCGGTGGATGTCGCCACCGACCGGCCGCGGGTGGAGATCACCATTCCGCGGGGGGATTCCACCGCGCTCCCCCTGCGGGACTCGATCTTCATCGAGGCCCGCTTCCGGGACAACACGGGTGTGGACTCGGTACGCTTCTTCGGGGAGACCATCCGGGGGGACCCCTCCATCGGAACGGACGTCCTGGTGCAGCGCTTCGAGGTTCGCTCCGCCGTGCTCCCCTCCGTGCGGGACACCACACTGGGGCGCTTCCTGATCCCCACTGCCGACACGGTCAAGGAGTTCACCAACCTGATCGCGCAGGGGTTCGACAAGGACGGCAACCTGGGCGCCGACACCATCCGGGTGCAGCTCGGCGGGCCCGGTGTGCGCATCCTCGACCTCCAGGACAACCAGTCCGTCCAGGCCGGACTCTCCCTGAACCTGAGCGCCGTCGCGCGTGATCCGGAAGGCGTCACCTCGCTCACCTTCGTCCTCGACGGGGCGGTGACGCAGACGTTGGTCCGCAACTTCACGCCCCCGGCCGACTCGGTGCGGGTGGACACCACCGTGGCGATCCCGGCGGGGATCCAGGGGAGCTTCACGCTGACGGCGCGCGCCATCAACAACCTGGGGCTGTCCGGCGGCGACGGACCCCTCACCCTCAACATCGTCACGGGTGGAGTCACCGACACCATCGCCCCCCGCCTGAGCCTGACGGTGCAGGAGCGGGAGCGGGTCGAACTGGGCGACTCCCTCATCATCCAGGTGCAGGGCTCCGACGACCCCGCGGGCACGGGGGTGGCGACCGTTGGCTACACGGTGCGCGCTCTTTCCCCGACGCGGGGCGATACGGTCATGAGCGAGGTGACGCGCGCCTTCGCGCCGGCCCGCACGGGTACGTTGGCGCAGCAGTTCGGGGTCCCGATCCTCAATGTGGACTCGCTCTCGCTCCCCGACACCCTGGTCTACGAGATCACCGCCTTCATGGTGGACGCGGCCGGCAACTGCGGGGCCGCGGTGGACGATCAGGGCACGTTCGGGTGCCGGACCCTTGCCGGAGGGCAGACCGGCGCGCAGGACCGGGACGGCTTTTCCACGCAGATGGTGGTGGTGGCCGGCCAGACGGTCTTCATACCCGGCACCGCCGGGGGCGGGATCGGGGCCGCGCAGGCGATCCTGGACGCGCAGATCGACACCGTGCGGCGCAACCTCTTCCTCTCCAACAGCGCCCGCAACCAGGTGGAGGTGTTCCGTCTCGACGCGGAGACCTTCGGGCCCGCCATCGGCGTGGGCTCCCGCCCGTGGGGGCTGGCGCTCACCCGGGACGGGGACTCGCTCTGGGTCGCCAACTCGGGCGGGACCAACTTCTCGGTGGTGGATCTGGGCACAGAGCGCGAGGTGGAGAACAACCGCCTGCGCACCCCTGACGTGCTCCTCTTCGACCTGGAACTGCGTCAGAGCGACGCCGGAAACAGCTTCGTGGTGCACCCGCTCCCCGAGCCGGCCTCGCCCTCCTTTTCGGACCGCCCCCAGTTCATGGCGGTCGACTCCTTCGGCAACGTCGTCTACTCCACCGTCGCCACCCTGGTCGGGGACATGGGCACGGCCCGCAAGGCCTTCTTCCCGACGGGTGCGGTCGCCTCGGAGGTGCGCCTCTTCGTGGAGCACGGGCTGGTGCAGCCCCAGGACAACTTCTGGGCGCTGGCCCACATCGACTCCATCCGGGGCGCGGTCGAGGGGGGCGTGGCCGGCGTGCGCTTCTTCGATCACGTGCCCGGCTTCCCCGACAACGTCATCAGCGGGTTCTTCGGCCTGAACGAACCGCCCGAACTGGGGTGGGACGCGCTGGTGGCGCAGGGCTCCGACGCGGCCATCGTCTCCGCCGCGCGCTGGGACGTGGGCACCATCGGCTTCTCGGACACCACCTACGTGGCGGGCTCGGGTGATGGCGGCTGGATCGCCGTCGGGGAAGGGGCCACCAGTCCGGTCGGGCGCGTGCTCATGTACGAGGCCCAGCCCGACGAGATCACCGCGCTCAGCGGGATCCTGCCGGTGAGCGACTTCCTCACCAACGCCTCCGAGCGGGTTCGGGGCGTGGGGGTGAACTACGACGGCACCCTGGTGGTGGCGCGCGGCGACCTGGCCTACTTCTTCAACGAGAAGCTGCGCGTCGAGGGGGTCAACGAAGAGGTCGCCCTGCCCTCGCAGGCGCAGGGGGCCACCTTCCACCCGCTGCACGCCAACTTCCCCACCCTGGAGAATCCGCTGGGCCAGTATCGTCCGGACATCCACCTGGCCTTCGTGGGCTCGGGCAACCGCACGGTGGACATCATCGACACGCAGCGGTTCAGGAGGATCGGTTCGGTCACCATCCGGGACAACATCGTGGGGCCGCTGCGGGCCATCCTCCCGTTCGCCTCCGACAACGCGGGTCGCATCTGCGCGACCAGCCCCGTGACGGACCGCCGCGGCAACACCATCGGCAACGCCGTCCTGATGTACAACGCCAACGACTTCACCCAGCCCATGGACGCCGCCGGCGCCTCCGAGGACGCCTGCGTGGTGGTCAAGCTCTTCGGGGTGACCTCCGCCGGGGGTGTGGTGGTGATTCCGGTCCGCAAGGCGGACGTCCTGCGGGAGCACCCGAACCGCCC
>JAVVFC010000128.1:0-8177 GCA_032250975.1 Longimicrobiales bacterium
GGGCGGGGGGGGGCGGGGACCGGGAGGCCGCGCCGTTGTAGGTGCGCGCTGCCCGCGCGTCAGCCCACCATGGGGAGCGCCACGCCTCCCCGGGTCTCCTGCCACCGGCTCGGGACGTGGGCGCAGTAGGGCTCGGCGGCCAGCGGGTCGCCGGTCACCGCGTAGGCCCGGGCGCGGCTGCCGCTGCACACCGGCCGGTACTCGCAGACGAAGCACTTCCCCTTGAGCCGGCTCTTGTCGCGCAGGCTGGTGAACAGCTCCGAGTGCCGGTAGACGTCCACCAGGTCGTCGGTGCGGAGGCTCCCGGCCGACAGGGGCAGGAAGCCGGAGGGGAAGAGGTCGCCGGTGTGGCTCACGAAGAGGAAGCCGTCCCCGTCGTTCACGCCCCGGGCGCGGCCGATGCCGTCCTTGAGCGAGTGGGCGGCGCCGTCGGTGAGGATGTCGGACGCCTCGCCTCGACGGCCCTGGCGCATCTCCGCCTTCTTGCGCTGCAGCACGATGCGCGCGTACTGCGGAGCGGCGGTGGCCTTGATGTCGAAGGGCACGGTCTTCGCCAGGTCGTAGAGGTCGTGGAACACCTTCTCGAAGGCCTCCGAGCCCGCCACGTCCTCCGGCCGGGCCCGCCCCATGGGCACCAGGAAGAACACCTCCCAGAAGACGATACCGAGGTCGGTGAGGAGGTCCGCCATGACCCGGAAGTCGTCCACGTTGTGGCGGGCGACCACCGTGTTCACCTGGGTGGACATGCCGACCTCGCGCGCCGTGCGCAGGATGCGCAGGCCGTGGGCGAAGGAGCCCTCCACCTGGCGGAACTCGTCGTGCACGGCCGCGTCGGGTCCGTCCAGGCTCACCGCCAGGCGCGACATCCCCGCCGCCTTGAGCGCCTCCAGCTTCTCCCGGGTGCAGAGCGGGGTGGTGGCCGGCGTGATCGCCATCCGCAGACCCAGGCCCGCACCGTACTCGGTCAGCTCCACGATGTCGGGACGCTTGAGCGCGTCCCCGCCCGAGAACACGAAGATGATCGGCCCGAAGCGGCGGATGTCGTCGAGCATCCGCTTCGCCTCCTCCGTGCTCAGCTCGTCCGGGTGGCGGTCGGGCTGCGCCTCCGCGCGGCAGTGCTTGCACGCCAGGTCGCACGCCTGCGTGGTCTCCCAGATGACCAGGAAGGGCGCCTGGTCGAAGTCGGGAAAGTAGGGTGCACGGCCGCCGCCGCCGCGCGAGCCGCCCGGGTGACCGGCGCCATGGGGATGCCCGGTTCCTGAGAGCATGTCGTTCCTGGGATCGGAGGGCGCCCGTAACGGGCGGGAAGGCAACGTCTCAAGTTGCCTCGACCCCGTCCCGTGGGGTGTCGGGGAGGGTCGGCGCACCGTGTGGGGAGGTTGCAGACCCGCCGATACGTAGTTGCCCGGATGGGCCCCCTACCCCCCCGACCGCCGCCGCCACACCCACCCATAGAGGGCGGTGTTGAGGAGGAGCACCCCTACCCCGAGGGCGACCTGGATCTCCCGGGTCAGCCCCTCGGGGTAGAGGACGGCGGTCACGTAGCGCTCGATGAAGCCGCCCGTGTACCCCGCCTCACCGCCCAGGCGGCGGAGCCGGTTCTCCCAGGGGGTGAGCGGACAGATCCACCCCGTGAACTCGACGAGGGCGCCCCAGGCGACCACCGGCAGGTGCACCCACGCCACCCGGGGCCAGCGCAGCACCAGCAGCGCGCCCAGGACGGTGAAGGCCAGCCAGAGGGCGTGGACGAGGACGAGCGCATCGGCCGCCAGGCGGTAGAGCACGGGTGGGCGCCGCCCCGCCTACACGCCCAGCGCCGCCGCGGCCTTCTCCACTTCCTCCGGACGCAGATAGACCACGTACCCGTACTCCCCGGACGTGCCGGCCACCCCCGAGGAGGCGTAGACGTTCACGCCCGCCTCGTAGAGGCGTTCGTGCACCTCCACCAGCGCGCCGGGGGCATCCCAGCCCTGTACCAGCAGCGCCCCGTACGGTCCGTCCATCTTGACGCCCATGCGCGCGAATCGCGCTTCGAGCCGGGCCGGGTCTTCCGGAAAGATGGTCAACTGCGTGCGGAGGATCCCCACCGGGACCGCGGTGAACGCCAGCAGGTTCACGCCCCCCTCGGCGAGCGCCGAGAGGAACCGGAAGGCCTCGCCGGGCTGATCGGGAACGGTGGTGTGGAAGTACTCGACCCTGCGGATGCGGTGTGCCATCCCCCTGCCTCCTTGCTCTCACGACGGGAACGGGAGGGCCTCTCTCCTCAAGATAGGGAATGTCGGAGCGTCAGGCCGCGCCCAGCAGCGCCTCCAGCCGGTCGATGCGGCCGCCGTTCCCCTCGATGCCGCGGCGGTTGACCTCGATGCGCAGCCCGTTGCGCTCGATGGCGGAGCGGTTCTTCTCGATCGCCTCCCGATTCCGGTCGAGCGCGGCGCGGTTCGCGGTGACCAGCTCCGCGACGAGCTGAAGCTCATGGCGAAGAGACTCCAACCCGACCTCCACCCGAGCCAGCCGCCCCTCGAAGGCGCCCAGGCGCCCCTCGAGAACGCCCATCCGCCCGTCGAGAGCGCCCATGCGCGTCTCGAAGGCCTCCATGCGCGTCTCGAAGGCCTCCATGCGCGTCTCGAAGGCCTCCATACGCGTCTCGATGGCCTCCATGCGCGTCTCGAAGGCCTCCATGTGCGTCTCGAAGGCCTCCATACGCGTCTCGATGGCCTCCATGCGCGTCCCGAAGGCCTCCATGCGCGTCTCGAAGGCCTCCATGCGCCGGTGCACGCGCTCGAAGTTGCGGGCGATGAGTTCGGCGAGGGCCTGGTATTCGGATGGGCTCACGAGCGCTCCCGGACGGGTGGAAGACACAAGATATGCCAGGGCCGCGTCCCCCACCATGTCGGAATGGGACGCGGCCCGCCCGCCTCACCGCACGTCGAACCGGTCGAGCATCATCACCTTGTTCCAGGCCGCCACGAAGTCGTGCACGAACGCCTCGCGCCGGTCGTCCTGGGCGTAGGCTTCGGCCAGCGCCCGCAACTGCGAGTTGGAGCCGAAGACCAGGTCCACGCGCGTTCCGGTCCAGCGGAGCTCGCCGCTCTCCCGGTCGCGCCCCTCGAAGCGCTCCCGCTCCTCGGAGGTGGGAGCCCATTCGGTGGCCATGTCCAGCAGGTTCACGAAGAAGTCGTTGGTGAGCACCCCGGGGCGGTCGGTGAAGACGCCGTCCTGCGTGCGCTCGAAGTTGGCGTCCAGCGCCCGCATGCCCCCCACCAGCACCGTCATCTCCGGAGCGGTGAGGGTGAGCAGCTGGGCCCGGTCCACGAGCAGCTCCTCCGCCGGGACGGCGCAGCCCCCGCGGGCGTAGTTGCGGAACCCGTCCGCGATCGGCTCGAGCACGGCGAAGCTCTCCGCGTCGGTTTGCGCCTCGGTCGCGTCGGTGCGCCCCGGCGTGAACGGAACCTCGACCGGCACGCCGGCGTCGCGCGCCGCCCGCTCCACCGCGGCGCACCCGCCCAGCACGATGAGGTCGGCCAGCGAGATCCGCCTGCCGTCCGAGCGGCCGTCGTTGAACGCATGCCGCACCGCCTCCAGCCCGGCAAGCACACGCTGGAGCTGCCCGGGCTCGTTGCTGGCCCATGCGTTCTGCGGCGCCAACCGGATGCGCGCGCCGTTGGCGCCACCCCGCTTGTCGGAGCCTCGGAAGGTGGACGCGGCGCACCAGGCCGTCGCGACCAGCTCGGGCACCGTGAGGCCGGACTCCAGGATCTTCGCCTTGAGCGCCGCCACGTCCGCCGCGTCCACCAGGGGGTGGTCGACCGCCGGAACCGGGTCCTGCCAGAGGAGCTCCTCCTCCGGAACCAGCGGCCCCAGGTAGCGCGCACGGGGGCCCATGTCCCGGTGCGTGAGCTTGAACCAGGCGCGCGCGAAGGCGTCCGCCAGCGCCTCCGGGTCCTGGTGGAAGCGCTCCGAGATGGCCCGGTAGGCGGGGTCCCGGATGAGCGCGAGGTCGGTGGTGGCCATCATGGTCGGCACCCGCTTCGACGGATCCTCCGCGTCCGGGGCCAGGTCGGCCTCCTCGGGGTCCTTCGGCGCCCACTGCCACGCCCCCGCCGGGCTCTTCGTCAGCTCCCACTCGTACTTGAAGAGCAGGTCGAAGTAGCCGCTGTCCCACTGGATGGGGTTGGGAGTCCAGGCGCCTTCCAGTCCGCTGGTGATCGCATCACGCCCCTTCCCGGTCCCGTAGCGGCTCAGCCAGCCGAGGCCCTGAGCCTCCATCGGGGCCGCCTCCGGCTCCGGCCCCACCAGCGCAGCGTCCCCGGCGCCGTGGCACTTTCCGAAGGTGTGCCCCCCGGCGATGAGCGCCACCGTCTCGACGTCGTCCATGGCCATGCGTGCGAAGGTCTCGCGGATGTCCTGCGCCGCCGCCACCGGATCGGGCTCGCCGTCGGGGCCCTCCGGGTTGACGTAGATGAGCCCCATCTGCACCGCGGCCAGGGGGTTCTCGAGCTCACGGTCGCCCGAGTAGCGCTTGTCGCCCAGCCACTCCGTCTCGCGGCCCCAGTAGATGTCGCTCTCAGGCTCGAACACGTCCTCGCGCCCGCCCCCGAAGCCGAAGGGCTCCAGCCCCATGGACTCGATCGCGCAGTTCCCGGCGAAGATCATCAGGTCGGCCCACGAGATCCGATCGCCGTACTTCTTCTTGATGGGCCACAACAGCCGGCGCGCCTTGTCCAGATTGCCGTTGTCGGGCCAGCTGTTCAGGGGCGCGAAGCGCTGCGTCCCGGACGAGGCCCCTCCGCGTCCGTCACCGGTGCGGTAGGTGCCCGCGCTGTGCCACGCCATGCGGATGAAGAGGGGGCCATAGTGGCCGTAGTCGGCCGGCCACCACGCCTCGGAGGTGGTCATCAGCTCGAAGAGGTCCCGCTTGAGGGCCTCCAGGTCCAGCGTTCCGAACGCCGCCCGGTAGTCGAAGCCCTCGCCCAGCGGACTCGTCCCGGGCGCGTTCTGGTTGAGGATGGAGAGGTTGAGCTGGTTGGGCCACCAGTCCCGGTTCGAGGGCGCCCGCCCCGCCACGGCGGGGTTGGTCCCGTGCATGACCGGGCACTTCGCTTCCGTCGTCCTGCCGCTGCCGTCCATGATATGTCGCGCACCGATGATCTGAGGTTCCGGAGGGTCTTTTCGCCCGGTACCTAACCCCGGTCTGCGCGGCGGGTTTCTTCCGGCCTCACCCCCCTCCGGCACCTCGCCCCGGAGGAGCCGCAGGAAGAGCCAGGGGCGCTTCAGGATGGCGCGCGTGATGGGCGGGAGGGCGCTCGTGAATGTGCGGAGACGATCTGCCCGCTCGCAGGCAGGAAGATCGAAGGCCTTGCGTTGGGGGGGGGCGGGTATTCTGGTGGGAAGGCCCGGCACGGTTGTTCCACAACCGGGTGCGGTTCGCCATCGTGAGGAAAAGCGATTCGCCCAATGAGACCGATCTCAACGCCCCTTGGATTCATCGCGTGGACGGTCCTCTCGTGGACGCCCCTGGCGGCCCAGATCCCCGGTGTAAAGCGGTTCGTCCCGGCGGTCCAGTTCGTCGAGGAAGCGCGGTGGGTCGCGCCCGAAGGGTACGAGGTGAGCGGTGTGGGGTTCGCACCCGAGGGGTACGTCGTCTGGTCCCGGGAGTCGTCTGAGGCCCATCTGCTTTCCTGGGACATGGTGCACCGGGGCTCAATAGAGATGCCCCTGACAGGGCCGCCACTCGCAGTGGCACAGGATTCGGCCGGGAATCTGCAGGTGCTCAGCCGGGACCCCGCGCGGATCCTCCACGTCGCTCCCGACGGGTCGCAGGCCCGGGAAGACCTGCTCCCGGTCGATCTCCATCTGATCCATGGTGACTTTGACGGTCGGGTTTGGTTCGTGGCGTCCAGTGTTACAGGACCGGAGGGCCCTTGGGTGCTCCAGGTGCTGATCGCCGAACGGGCGGGGCTCACCGTGGAGGATGTTTCGGACCAGCGCTTCACCGCACCCACGATCTTCGCCCGGGAAGGCACTGCCTACGTGTCCGAGACCCGGAGGCCTCACACGATAACGGTGGTCGGGGCCCAGGATGCGATGGTCCGTGGAGCCCCCCGGGCCGGTCTCCTGGACACACTCTCTATCGCGGCCCAGGCGGGGCCATCCGACGGTTGGAACGCGGTCCGGGTGCTTCCCCTGGACACCGGCTTCCTTCAGACCATCGCCGATCCGACGAGCATCTGGCGTACGGTCGTGGTCTACGACACCTCGGGACGTCCGTACACGAACCCGATCTTCCGGGGGGCGTTCGGGTTCGTGAGGAGCGATCCGGAGGCGCAGAGGATTATCGCCGTCCTCCGCTTGAATCGAAGCGAGGTCGTCCAGTACCGCTGGCGCTGGAATGCGCCGTGACGGAGGTCTTCGACATTTCGGTCGGAGACGAGTTGCCCGACCATGGGATGGGAGGGACACAATGAGAACGACGTTGTTTCGCGCAGCACTGACGGTGCTGTGTCTCGGTGCGCTCGCAGCTTCGCCGGCAGAGGCTCAGCCTACGGGGTGCGGCTTCTGTCTTCCGAACGGCCCAGGGGCGCGCTGTGAGAGTGGAGGGGAGCAGTCCCTCCTGCTCTGTGAAGGCGTATTCCTTGGGTTCCTCTGCCTCGGGTGCACGGAGGCAGTGATGCAACTCCCGGCTGCGGTTCGTCCCGACGGATCCTTCGATGATGGTCCGACCGACGAAAGAGACCCGCACGCATTGCGGGTCCTCGGCAAGGAGGTCGCACCGGGCGTCCATGCGTCGACTCTCGCCTGCAATCAGACTCTGGTAAACGTCTGGTACGATCCATCCGCGGAGCAGGAAATCCGGAGTTCACTCCGGACGCTCGTATTCTGAATTCTACCGGCTGGCTGATGCGGAGTCCTCCCACGAAACCAGGTCGCGCGGTATTGCGGGGGTTACGGTGCGGCGTCGTGGTGGCCGTCGCCGCGCAGGGGATCCTGCAGGGCTCCACACCGGTTGCGGGCCAGGTCGCCCCTGGCGGCTGGCGGGTCGGGGAGGCAGGGCGCGTGCTCGGACGTGGCCCTGCCCCCACCGACCTGTTCGAGCGAATCGCCGACGCGACGCGGCTGCCTGACGGGCGGATCGCCGTGGTGGACGAGGGGCTTGCGCGAATGGTGATCTTTCCGGCCGCAAGTGGTGGCGAGGCGCAGGTCGTCGGGCGCCGCGGCGAGGGGCCCGGTGAGTTCACCCGACCGGTGTCCGTTCTGGACCGTGGAGAGGTGGGGCTGAGCGTCTTCGACGCAGCCCTTCAGAGACTCTCCACATTCGGGTCTGACGGGACCCTCCGGTCCGACCGGCGGGTCGGCGGCCTCCCCTTGCCTCTCGGAATGCTTCTGCGGACCGAGGAGGGTGTCTGGCTGGGGCGATCGGCTGACCGGCTATCCCGGGCTCAGCTCGGGCCGCTCACGCAGGATACGGTTGCCTACCTCTGGCTCCGTGACGATCTGAGTCTCAGTGGTCTGGCATGGCGAGTGCCCGGGATCCTCATCGCCGGGGCCACGGTGGGAGGCGGTGGCCAGTTCGGATTCCGCGAGGCCCCGTTCTCCCCGTCTCCCACCCAGGCGGCGTTCGGCCGGTGTGTGGTCGTATCTCCCTCCGCGACCGGGGAGGTCCTGATTCTCGATCCGGATCGGGAGGAGCCGGTACGCCTTTTCGACACCGGTCGTAATGGCGCCGAGGTGACGGCCCGGGTCTGGGACGCGTGGAAGCAGGACCTCTTCCAACAGATTCCCCAGGCGGCGGTCCCCGAGGGGGAGCGGGTTCTGGATGCGCTTCCCCGACCGGACGCGCTCCCGGTGTACAGGAGTGTCAAGGTGGACCCGGAGGGGTTCATCTGGCTGCAGAGGTACGCGGTACCGCGTGGCTACGGCCCGATATGGGACGTCTTCACGCCCAGTGGGGAGCCGATCGTCACGCTCGACTTCCCCGCCGGCGGGCAGGTCTTCGAGATCGGCACCAGGTACGTGCTGATGGCCGGGGAGACGGCCCTGGGGGAGCCGGTCCTGCGGGTGCACCCGCTGGAGAGGCCCGACGGCCGTCCGGTGGTCGATCACGCCTGCCTGCGGGACGCAGCCTGACCCTCACCCCCCCTCCGGCACCTCGCCCCGGAGGAGCCGCAGGAAGAGCCAGG
>JAVVFC010000129.1:0-8151 GCA_032250975.1 Longimicrobiales bacterium
GCGCTCCACCAGGGCATCGCTCCACTCCGTGAGCAGGGCCCGCTCGGTGCGCGTGGGGTAGTATTCGGGCAGGCGCGTGATGGCCTCGAAGAGCTGCGAGCCCCGGGTGTCGTAGAAGAAGCGCGACGAGATGACCTTCTGGGACCGGTTGAGCCCGGCCCAGATCTCGTCGCGGATCGCCCGGGCCTCCGCGGTTTCGTCGGGAACCGGTTCCGGGATCCTCGCCCGGGCCGCGCCGCTCACGGCAGCGCCTCGGCGTCGCGGGCGCACCGGAAGCCGGCGAAGATCTGGCGCCGGATGGGGTAGTCCCAGTTGCGGAACGTGCCCCGCACGGCCCCGCCACGCGTGGCGAACGAGCCGCCCCGGAGCACCTTGTACTCGTCACCGAAGAAGACTTCGGAGTACTCCGGGTAGGGGAAGGTGGCGTAGCCCGGGTAGGGGCGGAAGTCGGACGCCGTCCACTCCCACACGTCGCCGATCATTCCGTAACATCCCACCGGGCTCACGTTGCCCGGATACGACCAGACGGGTGCGGTGTCGAAGGTGAGCTGGTCCACGTTGGCGCGCTCGGGGGTGGCGGGGTCGTCACCCCAGGGAAAGCGCGTACTGCGGCCCGCGTGCGGGTCCCAGGTGGCGGCCGCCTCCCACTCGGCCTCGGTGGGGAGGCGCTTCCCCGCCCAGCGCGCGAAGGCGTCTGCCTCCCAGAACGAGACGTGGCAGACCGGTCGTTCCGGATCCACCGGGCGTACCCGGTCGAAGAAGCGCTCCGACCACCCGCCATCCGTGCGTATCCAACTGCGCGGCGCCTCGATCCCCTCCTCCCGGACGAAGGCGAGTCCGCGCGGGTCCCAGAACTCCGGGCGCCGGTAGCCGCCGTCCTCCATGAAGGCCAGAAAGGCCCCGTTGGTGGCGGGCGCCGCGTCGATCCAGAACGGGGCCAGCGTCACGGTGTGTCCGGGACGCTCGTTGTCGTAGGCCTCGGAGCGGTCGTCGGTGCCCAGGCGGACCTCGCCGCCCGGAAAGCGCACCATCCGACCCGTCTCCGGGCGCTCTGCCGGAGCGGGGGGCACCTCGGCTCCGCGGGGTGCCGGATAGGGCTGCCCCTGCTTGAGCTGGAGCGTCTGCAGGATGGTCTCGTCGTGCTGGTATTCGTGCTGCAGCACCATCCGGTAGACGAAACTCTCCCGCGTGAGGGGGCCGCCCGCCGACTCCGTCGCGCAGCGGAGGCCATCCAGCACGCGCCGCCGCACCGAGCCCAGGTAGGCCAGCGCCTCCCCCAGCTCCGGAAGCGGGAGGGTGTCGCGCACCGCGCGCGGGTTGCGGAAGGGGTCGTACATGCCGCGCAGCCCCTCCGATCCGCCGCTTCCGGCCAGCCTTTCGAGCAGCCACACCTCCTCGAAGTGGGCGATGTGCCCCAGGTCCCAGATGATGGGGGACATCAGGGGGTCGTGCTGCCGGCGCAGATCGCCGGCCTCCAGGGGGGCGACCAGCAGCAGCGTGCGGGCGCGCGCCTCCTGCAGGAGATTGGCGATCTGGTCGGGCGCCAGGGTCCGTCCCGGCATCAGGTCCATGAGGGCTCACTCGCGTTCGGTCGAATTTCCGCCCAACATAGGCGAGCCCGGGGATGGGGACCACCCGCCCGCCGGGCCGCCCCTGGAACGCTCCGGCCCCCGGTCGGGTTCCCGTCGCCACCCCCCCGATGCGAGGCCCATTGAGCTTCGAGACTGCGCCGGCCCTGGAGGGCCGCGGCCTGGTGAAGAAGTACCACGCCCACCGCGCGCTGGACGGAGTGGACGTGCGTGTGGAAAGGGGCGAGGCGGTGGCGCTGGTGGGGGAGTCCGGCTCCGGCAAGACCACCCTGCTGCGCACGTTCAACGCCCTGGTGCGCCCGGACGCGGGTGAGGCCCGGGTGGAGGGGCGACCGGTGGCCGGCGAGGACCCGGTGGCGCTGCGGCGCCGGACCGGGTACGTGCCCCAGGAGGGGGGGCTCCTGCCGCACTGGACCGTGCTCCGCAACGCTTCGCTGGTGCCGACCCTCCTGGGGATGCCCGACGCCGCCGAGCGCGGCCGCGCGGCGCTGGCGCGAGTGGGGTTGGACCCGGACGTCTTCGGGCCGCGGCATCCGCTGCAGCTCTCGGGTGGGCAGCGCCAGCGTGTGGCGCTCGCCCGCGCCCTGGCCGCCGATCCTCCGGTAATCCTGCTGGACGAGCCCTTCGGGGCGCTGGACGCCCTCACACGCGGTGAACTCGTGGAGACGTTCCGTGAGGCGCTCGCGGCGCCCGGGACCTCCGCCCTGCTGGTGACCCACGACCTGCGCGTCGCCTTCCGGTTGGCGCAGCGCGTCGCGGTGCTCAAGGATGGACGGATCCTGCGCTGCGATACACCGGAGGCGCTGCGCGCCCGTCCGGGAGACGCCTACGTGGCGGCGCTGCTGGCGCGGGGAGGCGTGGCGTGAGGCGGGCGGCGGGCGCACCCCGCGTCGTGCTCACGCGCCTGCGGAGGCTCCTTCCGGTCCTCCTCGGCGCCCTGCTCGCGGGGGCACCCCAGCCGGTCCGCGGGCTGGCGGCCCAGGAGGGGGCCACCCCGGTCCCGCCCGCCCGCGACGCGCGGACCCGCCCCGTGGTGGTGGCCAGCAAGCCCTTCGCCGAGAGCCTGCTGCTGGGCGAAGTGTTCGCGCAGCTGCTGGAGGCGCGCGGGGTTCCGGTGGACCGCCGTCCGGGTCTGGGCGCAACCGAAATCGCCTTCCGCGCCCTGGTCGCGGGCGCGGTGGACGTCTACCCGGAGTACACGGGCACCGGGCTGCTGGTGATCCTGGGGGAAACCGAGGCGGGGAGCGCGGAGTCGGTATACCGGCGGGTGTCGCGCCTCTTCCGGGAGCGCTGGGGCGTGCGCTGGCTCGCGCCGCTGGGCTTCCAGAACACCTATGCGGTCGCGGTGCGCCGGGCCACCGCCGACTCGCTGGGAATGGCCACCCTCAGCGGGCTGGCCCAGCGCGCCCCGGAGCTGGTGGCGGGGCTCACACCCGACTTCATGGGCCGCGCGGACGGGCTGGTGGGGTTGCGGGAGGCGTACGACCTGCGCTTCGGCGAGGTGCGGCCGCTGATGCAGGCGGTGAAGTACCGCGCGGTGGCCGAGGGTCAGGTGGACGTGATCGACGGCTACTCCACGGACGGCGCCCTCGACCGATTCGATCTGGTGGTGCTGCGGGACGATCGGGGCTTCTTTCCGCCCTACCAGGCCGCGCCCCTGGTCTCGCGCCGCCTGGCGGAGGAGCGCCCGCGCGCGTTGGCCGCGCTGGGGGAGTTGGCCGGACTGCTGGACGAGTCCACCATGCGGCGCGCGAATCGCCGGCTCGAGGTGGACGCCGTCCCGGTGGAGCGGGTCGCCCGCGAGCTGCTGTCCGAACTGGGCCTGGTAGCGGCGCCGGAGACGCGGGACGCCGGAGGTGCGGGACGGAACGGGCCCGAGGGCGGGCTGGGGCGCTACCTCTGGGGGCGCCGGGGGGTGATTCTGGCACTCACCGTGGAGCACCTGTGGCTGGTGGGACTGTCGCTGGGCGCCGCGGTGCTGGTGGCGGTCCCGGGCGGCCTGGCACTGGTCCGTCACCCGCGGCACGCCGAGCGGGTGATGCGGGGCGCGGGAGTGCTGCAGACCATCCCCTCCATCGCCCTGCTCGCCTTCATGATTCCGCTGCTCGGGATCGGGGCGGGTCCCGCCGTTACGGCGCTCTTCCTCTACTCGCTCCTCCCCGTGCTGCGGAACAGCTACACGGGTGCGCTCGAAGCCGACCCGGCTGCCGTGCGGGCCGGGACCGCGCTCGGGATGACTTCGCGCCAGGTACTCTGGCAGATTCGCCTCCCCCTCGCCGCGCCCGTGATCATGGCCGGGATCCGGACCGCCGCCGTGATCAACGTGGGGACGGCGACGCTGGCCGCCTTCATCGGTGCGGGCGGGCTGGGCGAGCCCATCGTGGCGGGGCTGGCGCTCTCCGACACCCGCCAGATCCTCTCCGGGGCGCTCCCCGCCGCCCTGCTGGCGGTGCTGGTGGACGTGGCGCTGGGGCGCCTGGAACGGGCCGTGGCGCCGGTCGGACTCCGCGAAGCCTCCTGAGGGCGATCCGCCCCGGGACCGTTCCACCCCCTGAAGTCGCCGTGCGGACCGTCTATCAGCCGCCGGCGAGCCGGCGGCCGCCGGGGTCGTCCGGGGCCGCACCGGGTCCCCACTCGGCGCCCAGCGGCTGGACGCGGAGCACGTGCTGTACGGCGTCGGCCTCCCCGGTCGCGGCCCGGAAGGCGTCGGCCATGGCGCGGGCCACGCCCGCCGCCCGCGCCGGGGGCGTGGCGGCGATCAGCCCCGAGCCGGCCCCGGAAAGCGTCACCGCCCACGCGCCCGCGGTCAGACCGGCTGCGCGGGCCGCCGCCGCCCCCGCGATGAGGGGGAGGCGCCAGGGGACGTGCAACTCGTCATCCATGGCGTGTGCCAGCAGCGGGCCGTCCCCCGCCTGCAGCGCGGGCAGGAGCAGGGCAAGCCGCCCGGCGTTGCGGGCGGCGGCGGCCAGCGGCACCGTCGCGGGAAGGGCGGCGCGGGCCGCGGCGGTGTCGAGCGGCTGGCGCGGCGCGGCGTAGGCCCACCCGATGCGGGAGCTCACGGGGAGGGGCACCGCCGCCACGCCCCCGGCCGGGAGGAGGGAGGCGACCACCAGACCGCCCAGCACGGCGGGCGCGGCGTTGTCGGGGTGTCCCTCGCGCGCCGCCGCCCAGTTCAGAACGTCCTCCCGGATGACCGGAGCCCCCCGCAGCAGGAGCCCCAGGATCCGGCCCGCCACCCGGGCCGCCGCCGAGGAGCCGAGCCCGCACCCCACCGGAATGGTGGAGTCCAGCCTCAGAAGGCCGGTCGGATCGCCAGGTTCGGTGAGCGGGGCCATACGGCTGCAGGGCATATGGATGTCACGGGTAGTTTCCAGCAATGCATGAAGCACGAGGTCGGAGGATTCGAGCCCGGCGAGCTCCGCACGGGCCGGGCCTCCGGGTGCGCCTGCGGGCCTCAGCGTCCCCCGCCGCTCCAGACGAAGCGGCTTCGGAGAAAACCAGAAGTGTGCTTCTAAAAACAGATCTACCGCCATCCCGAGCGTGTCGAAGCCGGGGCCCAGGTTGGAGGTGGAGGCCGGGACGCGGACGTGCAGGTCAGCCATCGCTCGCCTCCTCCACCGTCGGTGCGGACTCCAGGATGCGGGCCAGTGCCGCCAGCCCGCCCCCACCGAGCTCCAGAATCCGCTCGGGGCGGTGCCGCTGCCGCTCCAGCTCCGGATGGGACGGGCCGACACCGCCGCACGCCTCGGCCACCACCTCCGGGAACTTGGCCGGGTGCGCCGTGGCCAGGACCGTGGCCGGCGTCGGTTCCCCGACCGCGCCGGACCGGACCGCGGCGATCCCCACCGCCGTGTGCGGGTCCACGGGTACGCGGGCCTCCTCGTGGGCCCACCACAGGGCGGCCCGGGTGTCCGCGTCGCTCACCGAGACCGCGGTGAGGGTATCCCGCAGCGCGGGGTCGTCGGCCAGCAGGGCCTCGAGCCGCTCCAGGTTGGAAGGCGCGCCCACGTCCATGGCCGTGGAGAGGGTGGCGAGCGTGGGCCGGCTGCGGGTGCGACCGTCGGCCAGGAAGCGGGGGAGCACGTCGTTGGCGTTGCACGCTGCCACCAGCGGACCCAGAGGTGCGCCCACCCGGCGGGCCAGCACCCCCGCCGTCAGGTTGCCCAGATTCCCCGAGGGGACGACCACGGGCGCGGCGTGCCCGCCCCCCCTGCCCCACCCGCACACCCGGGCGAGGTGCAGGTAGTAGAAGATCTGGGGTACGAGCCGGCCCGGATTGACGGAGTTGGCGGTGGTCAGGAGGAAGCGGTCCGGAAGGTGCGGATCGGCCAGGGCGGAGCGGACCAGGGCCTGGCAGCGGTCGAAGGGGCCGTCCACGGCCAGGGCGACGACGTTCCCGCCCAGGGTGGTGAACTGGCGGCGCTGGACGGACGAGACGCGGCCGGCCGGGAAGAGCACCACGACGCGCAGGCCCGGGAGTCCGTGGCAGGCGTGGGCCACGGCTCCGCCGGTGTCGCCCGAGGTGGCCACCAGGACCGTGCGGTCGCCGCCCGCCCCGTCATGCACGTGGACCCAGAGGCGGGCCAGGAAGCGCGCGCCCACATCCTTGAAGGCGAGCGTGGGGCCGTGGAAGAGCTCCAGCAGGGAGAGGCCGTCGGCCAGCGGCCGGAGCGGGAGGGGGAAGTCGAGCGCGGCGCGGGCCAGGCGGGCCATCTCCGCATCGGGGAGGACGCCCGGGAGGATGAGGGGGGCCGCCCAGGCCGCCGTGTCCGCAGCCGAGGGTCCGAGGGTGGTGGGCGGGGCCGGCAGGCGAGGGAGATCCCGCAGCAGGTAGAGGCCCCCGCCGGGGGGCGCGCCCCGCTCCACCGATTCCAGGAAGGACACGGCGGGACCGCCCCGCGAGGGGTGCAGCATCACGGCCGAGTCACGGGCGCGCCGCGCGCGTTCTGAGGGTCCGCAGGCGCCGCATCGACGCGATTCCGGCCACCGGCCCGAGCGCCAGCAGGCTCATCCCCGGACCCCAGCCGACCGTGCCCACCACCCACGCGGCGAGTTGCATGGACACTCCGGTGAGGGCGAAGCCGAGCATGGCCTGGAGGGTGAGCGCCGTCCCCACGGCGTGCGCGGGCGCCACTTCCGTGACCACCGCCGAGAACTGGGCCGAATCCGCCACAATCGTCACGCCCCAGAGGATTGCGATGCCTCCGACCAGCCAGAGCGGCGCGGTGAGCAGCCACCCCAGGGCGAGGGAGCAGGCACCCGAGATCATCATAGCTCCGTTGGCGACCCGCTCCCGGCCCAGGGTATCCGCCCATCGGCCGGCCAGCACCGCCCCCACCCCCCCGGAAGCGATGACGCCGAAGCCCCAGAGGGAGGAGGCGAAGCCCGGGTCGGGATGGCCCCGGAGTTCGAAG
This sequence comes from Longimicrobiales bacterium, assembly GCA_032250975.1. Classification (GTDB taxonomy): domain Bacteria; phylum Gemmatimonadota; class Gemmatimonadetes; order Longimicrobiales; family Gaopeijiaceae; genus Gaopeijia. The sequence continues at coordinate 7,004 of JAVVFC010000129.1, forward strand.
AAGGCCAGAAACAGAGGTGTCGCCAGCATCCACCCGGCATACAGCTCCCACATGTGCCCCAGGTAGCCGCCGGTGGCGAGCATGGTGGGACGGTGTCGAAGCAGCTCTCCCACCCGGGACCAGGCGAAGGGCCGGGACGGGAAGGTGTGTGGTCCGTCGCGGTAGCGCAGGATCACCAGGAGCGCGGCCAGGAAGGCCGCGAGGGAGGCCCCCGCCACCACCACCACGAGGGCCCCCCCGCCCAGCGCCTTGAGCAGGTACGGGGCCGCCTTCCCCACCGTCAGGGCGCCCACCACCGTCCCGATCGCCAGGCCCCGTGCGGAGCGGAACCAGGTGGCGACCATCTTCATGGCCGGCGGATACACGCCCGCCAGGAAGAAGCCGGTCAGGAAGCGGAGAAGGGCGGCGGTCCGGAATCCGGGCGCGGCCAGGAGGGCGAGATTGGCGACCCCCGCCAGGAATGCGCTGGTGGCGAAGAGCCGGCGTGAGGGGAGGACGTCCGCCAGGTTCAGGAGGGCGGCGGCCGCGGTACCGGCGACGAAGCCCCACTGCACCAGCACGGTCAGCGCCGAGACCTGCCCGTCGCTCAGCCCCCAACGCCCCCGCAGCTCGGGCGCCACGGCGGTGGCGGTGAACCAGGCGCTCATCGCCAGCAGCAGGGCGAGTGAGACCAGCGCCAGCACGAGCCAGCGCTGCGGGTGCTGGCGGAAGGGTGGATCGATCCCGGTAGGCGCCGGGTGCGTCACCGCCGTACCAGCTGCCGCAGCACGAAACCCACGTTGGCGGGGCGCTCGGCCAGGCGGCGCATGTACCAGGGAAACCAGTGGGAGCCGTAAGAGATCAGCACCCGGAGCGGAACGCCGTCCCGGCGCAGGCGCGCCTGGTCGGGCAGGCCGATCCCGTAGAGCATCTCGACCTCCCAGGCGTCGGGGGCGAGTCCGAGCTCCCGGGCGGTGCGCTCGGCGTCCCGTATCATTCGCGGATCGTGCGTTCCGATTGCGGGGAACCCCATAGCGCCCTCCCGCCGGTCGCTCAGCATCCGGGCGGCCAGGCGCCGGAACGCTTCGTCCACGTCCGCCTTGCGGGGCATCGCCACCGTGGGCGGCTCGCGGTAGGCCCCCTTCACCAGTCGGATGGGGGGGCGGGTG
>JAVVFC010000012.1:0-31170 GCA_032250975.1 Longimicrobiales bacterium
GGGTGGGGGTACCTGGCGCTGGAGGCGCTCATCTGGACCGGGTTCGCGCTCGAGCGCGGCCGGGGGCACAGCGACCGGACGGCCTACCGCGACCTGGCGTGGAGGACGGCGCGGGGCGCCGCCGGTGAGCGCGTGGACGGGGACTTCACCTATTATGAGCGCATGTCGCTCTGGGACCGCTCGGGTGCGTTCGACGCCGATCCGGCCACGCCCGGAGTACAACCGGAATCCGATCCCGCCACCTTCAACGGCGACGCCTGGCGGCTGGCGGCCAATATCTTTCTGGGAGGACGCCCGGGGGACCGCGACGCGCCCGGGTATGGTCAGGCGCTGGCGTTCTACCGGGAGCGGGCCTACGGCGAAGCCTTCCTCTGGGACTGGACCGGCCATGGAGAGAGTCAGATGCGATTCCGTGACCTCATCGAGCGGAGTGACGACCACCTCCGCAACGCCTCCCTGATTCTGGGCGGCGCCGTGCTCAACCGGCTGGCGAGCGGTCTGGACGCGCTGCTCAGCAACCGGACCGGGGTGCCGACCTCGGTGCGCCTGGAGACGGGGGCGCGGGGCGTGTCCGGCACCGGGGGGCTCTCGGGGCTGGGCGGCGCCTCCGGCCTGTGGGGCGCGTCCGCGGCGCCGGGTGCCGGCGGCGGCGGCGCGGTGCCCGCGATCGTGGTGCGGGTGGTGCTGCCATGACGCGGCTGCCCGCGGACGCGGCCATCATCCAGGCGGTGCGCGACTCGAGCCGGGGTCCACTCCGGCCTCGAACCCTCGCGGGGCAGCTGGGGGTGGTTGATGCGGACTACCGCGCCTTCCGGGAGCGGGTGCGGGACCTGGTGCGGGCGGGGAAGCTGTACCGGGTGAAGGGGGGCCGGATCGCGCCCCCGGACCGGATCTCGCTCTTCACGGGGGTGGTGGGGACCACGAGACGGGGGGACGCCTTCGTGCGCAGCGCGGACGGGGATGAGGTCTTCGTGCGGGCGGGGGACCTGGAGTCCGCCATGGACGGGGACCGGGTGGTGGTGCGCATCGAGAGCCGCCCCCGCGGCCGGAAGCCGGAGGGGCGGGTTATCAAGGTGCTGGAGCGCGCCCGCACGGTGGTGGTCGGTGTCTTCCACGAGGCGCGCAAGATGGGCTTCGTGGTGCCCGCCGATTCCAGGCTGGGGCCCGACATCGCCATCCCGTGGGGGGACGAGGGAGCGGCGCGCGAGGGGGACGTGGTGGTGGTGCGGATCGTGGCGTACGGCTCGCGCCGACATGGACCGACCGGCGAGGTGGACCAGGTGCTGGGTCGCTTCGGCGACCCCGGAGTGGACGTGCTCACCATCCTCTACGGTCACGGGCTCACGCCCGAGTTTCCGGAGGAGGTGGAGGCCGAGGCCCGGCGGGTGGCCGGGGACTGGCGGAACGAACTGCAGGCGGCGGCCTCGGACCGGGCGGCTCCGGTGCGGGAGGACCTGCGCGACCTGACGGTCTTCACGATCGACCCCAGCGACGCCAAGGACCACGACGACGCGCTTTCGCTGCGGGTGAGGGAGGACGGTGCGTCCGAGGTCGGCATCCACATCGCGGACGTCTCGCACTTCGTGCCCCGGGGTGGGGCATTGGACCGGGAGGCGGAGCGTCGGGCCACCAGCGTCTATCTCGTGGACCGCGTGATCCCCATGCTCCCCCACGCGCTCTCGTCGGACGCCTGCTCGCTCCGGCCGGACGAGGACCGGCTGGCGGTGTCGGTGCTCGCGGTGCTGGCCCCCGACGGGGCGGTGCGGGAGCACCGCTTCGCGCGCACCGTGATCCGGAGCCGGCACCGCCTGGCCTACGAGGACGCACAGGCGGTCCTGGACGGGGCGCGCTCCGTAGACGGGGAGACGGACGACGTGCTGCGGCGACTGGCCGAACTGGCGCGCGCGCTGCGCCGCCGGCGGGAGGCCCGTGGAGCGCTGGACCTGGATCTGCCCGAGGCGCGGGTGGTTCTGGACCCGGACGGGGCGCCCACCGACATCGTCCGGGTGGAGCGCCTGGAGGCGCACCGGCTCGTGGAGGACTTCATGTTGCTGGCCAACGAGCTTGTGGCCCGCAGCTGTTCGGAGGTCGCGCTGCCCGCCCTGTACCGGGTGCACGAGCCCCCGACCCAGGAGAAGATGACGGCGCTGCGCGACCTGCTGGGTACCTTCGGGCTGGGGCTCCCCCGCGGCCGGGTGTCGCCGGCCGATCTGCAGGGGGTGCTGCGGCAGGTGCGGGGCCGGCCCGAGGAGCAGCTGGTCTCGACGGTCGTGCTGCGTTCGTTGCAACGGGCACGCTACGCGCCCGAGAACCTGGGCCACTTCGGGCTCGCCCTCGAGCACTACGCGCACTTCACGTCGCCCATCCGGCGCTATCCTGATCTGGTCACCCACCGGGTCGTGGTGCGGGCGCTGGTGGAGGGTGGCACGGTGCCGGCGGCGTGGGCCGAGGATCTGTCCGACGTGGCGGAGCACACCTCCCTGCGCGAGCAGGCCGCGGCGGAGGCCGAGCGCGACAGCGTGGACCTGAAGAAGGTGGAGTACATGGAGCGCCACCTGGGCGACACCTTCGACGGCACCGTCTCGGGGGTCACCGCCTTCGGCGCCTTCGTGCTGCTGGACGAGGTGTTCGTCGACGGCCTGCTGCACGTCAACGCGCTCACCGACGACTACTACGAGTTTCGCGAGGGTGAGTACGCCCTGGTGGGAACACGCCACGGCCGCCGTTTCCGTCTGGGGGACCGGGTGCGGGTGCAGGTCGCCCGCGTGGACCGCGAGGAGCGCCACATCGACTTCCACCTGCTGGAGGGCCCACGGCGCGGCGTTTGACGCCACCCGGAGCCCGCGGTATCGTCCCTCTTCTCCGGTCGCGCCGGTCCCCAGCCCAGACCCTATGCGCCCTCACCGCACCATCGCCGTCTACGGCCCCGAGACGCGGGAGGCCGTCCTACGGGTCCGGCGCTTCGCCGAGGCCTCGGAGCGCACCTGCCTGCCGCTCACCTCGCTGGACGAGGTCCGGCAGCTGCTCAACCGCTCCTTTCCGGCGGGGGTGGTGTTGGATTCGGCTCGCGACGCCGAGTCGGTGCTCGCGCTTGTGCGCGAACTCAAAGGGGACTCCTTCACCGCCATCGTCCCGCTCGTGGTGCTGGAGCCCGGAACGGGGCGCGTTGGGGAGGTGGGGGCCGCGGCGCTGGCGGCGGGGGCCGACGAGGTCATTACCGACGCCACCCCCGACGAGGAGCACGACCTCCGGCTGGAACTGGCGCTCCGGCGGGCGGCGCGGGACGTCTCCGTCCACCCCACCACCCGACTGCCCGGCACCGTTCTCATCGAGCGGGACATCCACGAGCGGATCCGCGCGGCGCGGGGGTTCGCGGTCTGCTACGCGGACCTGGACCACTTCAAGGAGTTCAACGATCGCTACGGCTACAACAGCGGCGATCGGGTGATCCTGCTGCTCTCGCGCATCCTGCGCGACGTGGTGCGCGCCCTGGCTCCCGGGGGGTTCGTGGGGCACATCGGGGGGGACGACTTCATCTTCAACGTCTCGCTCGACCACCTGGAGGCGTCCTGCGACGAGATCATCCAGATCTTCGACGAGCTGATCCCTTACCAGTACACCGAGGAGGATCGCCGGGCGGGATACTTCCTGGGGCGGGACCGGCGCGGGGGCGTGCACCGGATCCCCCTCATGACGCTCTCCATCGGGGTGGTCACCGATCAGCGCAGCGTCTTCACCCACACCGGACAGGTCAGCGAGCTGGCGGCGGAGATGAAGAGCTACGCCAAGTCGTTGCCGGGTTCCAAGTATGTGGTGGATCGTCGTAGTTTCTCCCCGGAGCCGCAGGCGCCCCGTCCGGACGACATGCGGGGCGGTGGGCGCCGCACGCCGCTCCTGAGCTGACCTCGAGCCCTCTTCCGAACCTTCCGTTCCGGTCTCTCCCATGAACGCGATCATGAACGTCCAGTGCCCGTCCTGCGAGACGTCCTTTCCGGTGGACCCGCTCAAGGTCCCGGCCGGGGGCGTCCGCACCCAATGCACCCTGTGCGACACGCTCTTCCGGGTGGATCCGCCGGAGGTGGAGGCGGCCGAGCCCGCCTACGTACCGGAGGTCGAGTCGCGTCCGGAGGCGGAGCCGGAGCCCCTCGTGGGGGGGTCCGAGGTGGCGGGTGCGATGGACGTGGACCTGTCCGCGGGCGTTGCCGAATCCGTGGACACGGACGTGGACACGGACGCGGACGACGGTGCGGATGCCCGGGACGACTGGGCCGATCTGGACTTCGAGCCCTGGTCCGGGGGCGGGCCCGAAGAGGGTGGGGCCGAGGCGGGCACGGCCGACGTGGGCGAGGTCGCATCGGCCGTCGACGCCGGGGACGAGCCCGAGCCCGACCGGGACGCCGTTCCGTCCTCCGGGGCGGACACGGCCTCGGCGGACGACGACTGGGGCTCCAGCCTGGGGGACGACTGGATCCTGGAGACCACCGAGGACACCGTCCTGGGCGAGTTCCGGATGGAGGACGAGGACGAGGACGGGGGCGAGGGAGAGGGTGGAATTGCGGCGGGCGAGACGGAGGTGGAGCGCCTGGAGACCGTCGAGGAGGAGCTGCGGCGGGCGCGGACCGACGAGGCGTTCGGTGTGCCGGAGCCGGAGTTCGAGATGCCGGCGGAGCCGGAGTTCGAGATGCCGGCGGAACCCACACCCTTCCAGTTCGGGCGCCGTGACCCGGACGAGAAGGCCCGCCGGCTGGCGAGGGTGCTGGTCTCGGACATGGTGACCTACAATCCGGAACGGCACGCGCGGGCGCTGGAGTTGGGTACGATCCGGGAGGACTTCGAGGAGGAGATCGAGAAGTCCTGGGCCGAATACGTGGAGCAGGTCGGCCGGGAGCTGGCCGACTCGACCCCCTACTGGAAGGACGCCCTGAACGAGATTCTGGCGCAGGGCGATCCTTTGTTCTGAGTACGGGGGGCGGTATATTCCCGGCCGTTCTTGGAGGCGGGGGCCGTCCGTCAGGGCGGCCCCTGTCTTTTGGCCATCCGGTCACGGCGGGCCACGAAATCGGACACAGCGAGCGTGACGGCGAGGGACAGGTGAAAGCGGAACTGCTGGAGCGACTGGACGGGGCGGTGGAGCGGGTCGAGGAACTCAGGGGGTATCTTTGACCTGGACCAACGGGAACCGCGCCTGAAGGAACTGGAGGAGGTCATGGCCCGCCCGGGTTTCTGGGACAACCAGGAGCGGGCGCGGGACGTCATCGGTGAGGCCAACCGCGTGAAGGGGTGGGTGGAGCCGTGGAACGAGGCGGCCGGCCGGGTCCAGTCGCTGCGGGAACTGGCCGAACTGCTGGAGGTGGAGTCGGACGCCGGCATGGAGCAGGAGTGGGAGACGGAACTGGCCGCGGTCGAGGCGGCGCTGGACCGGCTCGAGCTCAAGACCATGCTGCAGGGCCCGGACGACCACCGCGACGCCATCCTCACCATCCAGCCGGGCGCCGGCGGGACCGAATCGCAGGATTGGGCCGAGATGCTGGTGCGGATGTACACCCGCTGGGCCGAACGGCACAGCTACGCCGTCACCGTGCTGGACCTCCAGCCCGGCGAGGAGGCGGGGATCAAGGGGGCGACCCTGGAGATCAAGGGGGAGTTCGCCTACGGCTATCTCCGTGCGGAAAAGGGGGTGCATCGGCTGGTGCGCATCTCGCCCTTCGACTCGCAGGCCCGCCGCCACACCTCCTTTTCGTCGGTGTTCGTCTACCCGGTGGTGGACGACGAGATCGAGATCGAGATCGACGAGGGCGACCTGAGGGTGGACACCTTCCGGGCCAGCGGGGCGGGGGGGCAGCACGTCAACAAGACCGACTCCGCCATCCGCCTCACCCACCTGCCCACCGGAATCGTGGTGGCGTGCCAGCAGGAGCGCTCGCAGCACAAGAACCGGGCGACCGCCATGAAGATGCTCAAGGCGGCGCTCTACCAGAGGGCGCAGGAGGAGCGGGAGCGGGAGCGGGCGGTGCTGGAGGCCACCAAGACGGACATCTCGTGGGGCAACCAGATCCGTTCCTACGTCTTCCAACCCTACACGATGGTCAACGACCACCGCACCGAGCTCAAGGACGGGGACGTGCAGCGCGTCATGAACGGAGACCTGGACCCCTTCATCCAGGCGTACCTGAAGAAGTTCGGAGGCCAGTCGGCGGCATGAGCGAGGAGCTGAGCCACGTCCTGAAGGCCCGCCGCGAGAAGCTGGCGGCTTTAGAGGTCCGGGGAATCCTCCCCTTCGCCTACGACTTCCGGCGCAGCCACGCCAGCCGCGAGGCGGTCGCCGGGTACGAGGCCGCCGAGGCGGCGGGCGAGCTGGGCGAAGGAGGGATCGGTGCACGGGTGCGGGTGGGTGGGCGGATCGTCGCCTGGCGCGGCCACGGCAAGAGCGCCTTCGCCCACCTGGAGGACGGCGAGGGGCGGATCCAGCTCTACTTCCGGAAGAACGTCCTCGGAGACGCCGGCTTCGCCGACCTGGACCTGCTGGACCTTGGGGACTGGCTGGGCGTGGAGGGCCCGCTCTTCCGGACCCGCACCGGCGAGGTGACGGTGCAGGTCGAGGCCTGGGAGCTGCTGAGCAAGTCGCTGCGGCCGCTCCCGATGGGCAAGGTGGAGGTGGACCCGGAGAGCGGGGAGCGCACGGTCCATTCCGGGTTCGCGGACCAGGAGGCCCGCTACCGGCAGCGTGCCGCCGATCTGGCGGTGCATCCCGAGGTGCGCGAGGTGTTCCGGGCGCGCACCCGCATCATTCAGGAGATCCGCTGCTTTCTGGACCGGGACGGCTTTCTGGAGGTCGAGACGCCCGCCCTGCAGCCGCTCTACGGCGGGGCGGCGGCGCGCCCCTTCGTGACGCGCCACAACGCGCTCGATCGCACCATGTATCTGCGCATCGCCGACGAGCTGTACCTGAAGCGCCTGATCGTGGGCGGGTTCGAGCGCGTCTACGAGATCGCCAAGGACTTCCGCAACGAGGGGTTGAGCCGCTTTCACAATCCCGAGTTCACCATGCTGGAGTTCTACGAGGCCTTCGCCGACTACCACGGGATGATGGAGCGCGTCGAGCGGCTGCTGGTGCACGTGGTGCGGGCGACGCACGGGTCTGACACGGTGACCTTCCAGGGCGAGGACATCCGCTTCCGGGCCCCCTTCCCCAGGGTTGTCCTGCTGGAGGCGCTGGGCGAGGCGCTGGGCGTGGACCCCGCTGCCCTCACGGACGCCGAGCTGCGGGCACGCGCCGAAGCGCTGTCCATTCCGGAGCTGGAGGGCGCGGGCCGCGGCAAGCTCTACGACAAGCTGTTCGGGGAGCTGGTGCAGCCGAACCTGGTGCAGCCGACCTTCGTAGTCGACTACCCGGTCGAGCTGAGCCCGCTCGCCAAGCGGCACCGCTCGAGGGAGGGGCTCACCGAACGCTTCGAGCTCTTCATCGCGGGCCAGGAGGTGGCCAACGCCTTCTCCGAGCTCAACGACCCCGTCGACCAGCGCCACCGCTTCGAGGCGCAGGCGGGGCTGAGGGCGGGGGGAGACGACGAGGCGCACCAGATCGACGAGGACTATCTGCGGGCGCTGGAGTACGGCATGCCGCCCACCGGAGGGGTGGGCATGGGCGTCGACCGGCTGGTGATGCTCCTCACGGACCAGCCCTCCATCCGGGATGTGATCCTCTTCCCGGTGCTCCGGTCCGAGGAGTAGGGAGGGGTGCCGTGAAGCTCGACTGGTTCGTGGCCCGGCGCTACCTGACGGCCCGCCGGCAGGGGCGCCTGCTCTCGTTCATCACCTTCATCTCGCTGGCCGGGGTCACGGTGGGCGTGATGGCGCTGGTGGTGGTGCTGGCGGTGATGAGCGGGGCACAGAACGACTTCCGGGCCGCCATCCTCTCGTCCAACGCGCACATCATCGTGCTGCGCAACGGCGCCGACATCCGCATGGAGGACTGGGAGTCGGTGCTGGAAGCGGTGCGCCAGGTGCCTGAGGTGACGGCGGTCTCTCCCTTCATCCTCACCACTGTGGCGCTCAACAAGGCGGGCGTGTCCTATTCCCAGACGGCGCAGCTCTTCGGGGTGCGGGCCGACACGGCCGCGCTGGTGGGTGCCACCGAGCTCGAGGAGCGCATCCTGCAGGGGGTGTACGACCTCTCCCCCACCGAGTCGGGGCTGCCGCCCATCCTGCTGGGGAGCGGGCTGGCGGACCGGATGCTGGCGTTTTCCGGAGACGAACTCACGGTCATCGCCTTCGAGAACGTCCAGACCACGGTGATGGGTGTTTCGCCCGCGCTCATGGCCTTCGAGGTGACCGGGACCTTCACCACCGGGATGTTCGACACCGACGTGGGGAGCGTCTACGTGCCCCTGGAGGCGGCCCAGCGCCTGCTCGGCCTGCGTGAGCGCAACGTGGTGAGCGGGTTGGGGGTGCAGCTCTCCCACCCCGACCTGGCGGACGACGTGGTCGAGGACATCCGGGAGCGGCTGGGCTTCGGCTACACGCCCGTGAGCTGGCAGGCGAACAACCGCGCCCTCTTCAGCGCGCTGGAGCTCGAGAAGATGGCCATGGGGCTCATCCTCTTCCTGATCGTACTGGTGGCGGCCTTCAACATCGTCAGCACGCTCGTGATGGTGGTGGCCGACAAGACCCGCGAGATCGGGATCCTCAAGTCCATGGGGATGACCGACCGGGGTATCCTGCGCGTCTTCGTCCTGCAGGGGGCGTGGATCGGGCTGGTGGGAACGGCGGTCGGGACCACACTCGGTCTGCTGCTCAGCTGGGTGCTGGACACCTTCCCCATCATCCGGATCCCGCCGGACGTCTACTTCGTGGACCGGCTGCCGGTGGCGGTGGAGCTCCGGGACGTGCTCATGGTGGTGGGGGCCTCGGTGGTGGTCGCCTTCGTGGCCACCATCTATCCGGCGATCCAGGCCGCCCGCCTGGAGCCGGTGGAGGCCATCCGTCATGAGTGAGGCCATCCGTCATGGGTGAGGTGCCCGGCGCGGTTCCGCCGCTGGACGTGTCGGGCGTGCGCAAGGTCTACCCGGGGGTTGCCGGCGATCTGCACGTGCTGCGCGGCGTGGACCTCCGCCTGGGGCCCGGTGAGGCGCTTGCGGTGATCGGGTCGTCCGGAGCCGGGAAGTCCACCCTGCTGCACCTGATGGGCGGACTGGACCGGCCCACGGCGGGGGAGGTGCGGGTGGGTGGAATCGCCCTCTCGTCGCTGGGCCGGGATGCGCTGGCCGTGGTGCGCAACCGCCAGATCGGATTCGTCTTCCAGTTCCATCACCTGCTGCGGGAGTTCACGGCGCTGGAAAACGTCATGATGCCCTGCCTGATCGCGGGTATGGCCCGGGGTGCGGCCCGGGGGCGGGCGCACGAGCTGCTGGGCGAGGTGGGGCTGAGCGACCGCGAGAGTCATCGTCCGGCCCAGCTCTCGGGGGGCGAGCAGCAGCGGGTGGCGGTGGCGCGCGCGCTGGCCAACGATCCGGTGGTGCTGCTCGCGGACGAGCCCACCGGAAACCTGGATCACGGGACCAGCGAGCGGCTGCACGACCTGCTCTTCCGGCTGCGCGCCGAGCGGGGGCTGGCCATGGTGCTGGTGACCCACAACCCGGCGCTCGCCCACCGCGCCGACCGGATCCTCAAGCTCGAGGACGGGGTCTTATCACCCCTGGCCCCCGGCGAGGTGGTTCCGGGCTGGCATCTGCGGGATGCGGACGAGGAGGCGTTCCATGACGTGTGAGGAGTGCGGCGGCGACGAGGCCGTGGTCCACCTCACCCAGGTGGTGAACAACGAGATGTCGGTGGTGCACCTGTGCGAGGCGTGCGCCGCCGCGAAGGGGCTGGAGGCGGGAGGTGAGCCGGCCTCGCCGCTCTCGGACTTCATCGCCCAGATGGGCGGGGCGCCGCCCCGCCCCGCGGGCGCCGACACCGCCTGCCCGTTCTGTGGACTCACCTACGCCGACTTCAAGGAGGTCGGGAGGCTGGGTTGCGCCGAGTGCTGGACCACCTTCCAGGATCCCCTGGAGAAGCTGGTGCGGCGTGTGCACGGCTCCAGCCAACATCTCGGGAAGGTCTACCTCCCGCCCGATCCGTCCGCCACCGACCTGCGTCGGCGCATGGAGGGGCTGCGCCACCGCCTCAACCGGGCGGTCGAGGCGGAGGACTTCGAGCGCGCGGCCCAGTTGCGGGACCAGATCCGCACCCTGGAGAGTCGAACGTGAGCGGCCTGGACCTGAACGCGCTGCCCGACCTGGGCCTCTCCTGGCTGGAAGGGAGCGGTGACTACGCGGACATGGTCCTCTCGACCCGCGTGCGCCTGGCCCGCAACCTCCAGGGGCACGCCTTCGGTCCGCGCGCCCGGGTGAACGACCGCGAAGCGGTGCTGGGACTGGTCCGCACCAGCATGGAGGGGGCGGCCGCCCTTCAACCCGCGGTGGAGGTGGACCTCCCGGACGTGCCCCCGATCACGCGGCGTGTGCTGCTGGAGCGGCGCATCGTCACCCGGGACCTGCTCGGGGGCGGGCGGGGGACGCCCGCTCGCGGGAGCGCCGTGGTGGTCTCGGCGCGCGAGCCGGTCAGTCTGCTGGTGAACGAGGAGGACCACCTGCGCCTGCAGGCCTTCCTGCCCGGGCTCCAGCTGCGCGAGGCATGGGGCCTGGCCGACCGCCTGGACGAGGAGCTGGGGGCGACCCTCCCCTACGCCTTCCACCCCACCTTCGGATTTCTCACCAGTTGCCCGACCAACGTGGGCACCGGGCTGCGAGCCTCCGTTCTGCTGCACCTCCCGGGACTGGTGCTCACCAAGGAGGTGTCCCGGGTGCTGCACGGGCTCGGGCAGGTGGGGCTCACCTTCCGGGGACTCTACGGCGAGGGGTCGGAGGTGGTCGGCAACTTCTTCCAGCTCTCCAACCAGACCACGCTGGGCAAGCGCGAGGATGATCTGGTGGACCACCTCGACCGCATGGTCCGGCAGGTGATCCGGCACGAGCTGCAGGCCCGCCAGCTGCTGCTGCGCGACGCCCGCGACGTCACCGAGGACAAGGTGTGGCGGGCCTACGGTTTACTCCGTTACGCACGGAGTCTATCGTTCGAGGAATTGATGAACCTGCTGAGCGGTGTCCGGCTTGGAATGAGCCTCGAACTTCTCCCGGGACTCCGGGTATTCACCCTCAACAAGCTCATGGTTTTCACGCAGTCCGCGCACCTGGAACAGGCGGCGGGGCGCGAACTCGTCCCGGTGGAGCAGGATGCCCACCGGGCCGCGTACGTCAGGCAGGTGCTCTCCAGGGAGAGCGAGATTCCCCCGGGGGCCGGGACGGGCTCCGGCTCCCCCCTTCCACGCGATGACTGAGGCCACCCACGGCCCCCCCCGGATCCGATGAACTACAACTTCACCGACCGCGTGCGGAAGGTCCTCTCGATGGCCAGAGAGGAGGCCACCCGTCTCCAGCACGACTATGTGGGGACGGAGCACATCCTGCTGGGGCTCATCCGGGAGGGGGACGGCGTGGCGGCCCAGGTGTTGCTGAACCTGAGCGTGGACCTGGACCAGGTGCACGAGCGGGTCGAGGACTCGGTGCGCAAGGGCAAGGCGACCATCGCCCTGGGGGAGCTCCCCTACACGTCGCGGGCCAAGAAGGTGCTCGAGTACGCGATGGCCGAGGCGCGTGACTTCAATCATTCCTATGTGGGCACCGAGCACCTGCTGCTCGGGCTGCTGCGCGAGGAAAAGGGGATCGCCGCCCAGGTGCTGAACTCCCTGGGCGTGACGCTCGAGGATGCGCGCGCCGAGACGCTCAAGGTGCTGGGCTCGGACGTGTCCGGGTCGGAGCCCGCGGGCGTGGGCGGTGTGCCCGCCACCCCGGCCGGCCCCGCCAAGGCGTCCGCCAAGGGGGAGAAGAAGTCCAAGACCCCGGCGCTGGATCACTTCTGCCGCGACCTCACCGATCTGGCGCGGGAGGGGAAACTCGACCCGACGATCGGACGGACGACCGAAATCGAGCGGGTCACCGAGATCCTCTGCCGGCGCAAGAAGAACAACCCGGTGCTCATCGGCGAGCCGGGGGTCGGTAAGACCGCCATCGTCGAGGGCCTGGCGCAGCTCATCGCCCGGGACGAGGTCACCGAGGTGCTGCAGGGGTACCGGGTGCTGGCGCTGGACATGGCGGCCGTGATCGCGGGCACCAAGTACCGGGGCCAGTTCGAGGAGCGCCTCAAGGCGGTGATGAACGAGATCCAGCAGAGTAAGAACGTCATCCTCTTCATCGACGAGCTGCACACGCTGGTGGGGGCCGGAGCGGCCGAGGGTGCCATCGACGCCTCCAATATGCTCAAGCCCGCGCTCGCCCGGGGCGAGCTGCAGTGCATCGGCGCCTCCACCCTGAACGAGTACCGCAAGTACATCGAGAAGGACGGTGCGCTCGAGCGTCGCTTCCAGCCCGTGATCGTGGACCCGCCCGCGGTGGAGGAGGCGGTCAGGATTCTGATCGGGTTGCGCGGCCACTACGAGGACCACCACCGGGTGACGATTCCGGACGCCACCCTCGAGACGGCGGCGCGGCTGTCGGAGCGCTACATCACCGACCGCTTCCTGCCGGACAAGGCCATCGACGTGATCGACGAGGCCGGCGCCCGGGCGCGGATCGCGGCCCAGGTTCCCCCGCCCGAGGTGGAGGAGCTCAAGACCGAGCTGGCCGAAGTGGCGGGCCGCAAGGAGTCGGCCATCCGGGACCAGGACTTCGAGCGTGCGGCTGAGCTGCGGGACAATGAGCGTGACCTCCTGCAGCAGATCACCGACCGTCAGGAGGCGTGGGAGGAGGAGCGCAGGCAGCACCGCCCCGAGATCTCCCCGGAGGACGTGGCGTTCATCGTCAGCCGGTGGACCGGCATCCCGGTCACCCGCATCCGCCAGGCCGAGACCGAGCGGCTGGTGCACATGGAGGAGGAACTCCACCGGCGCGTGGTGGGGCAGAACGACGCCATCGCGGCCATCTCGCGGGCCATACGGCGAAGCCGGGCCGGACTGAAGGACCCCAACCGCCCCATCGGCTCGTTCATCTTCTCCGGGCCCACCGGGGTGGGGAAGACCGAACTGGCGCGCGCCCTGGCCGAGTTCCTCTTCGCCGACCGCGAGGCGCTCATCCGGGTCGACATGAGCGAGTACATGGAGAAGTTCTCCGTGTCCCGCCTGATCGGGGCGCCTCCCGGCTACGTCGGCTACGAAGATTCCGGCACCCTCACCAAGGCGGTGCGGCGCCGGCCGTACTCGGTGATCCTGCTGGACGAAGTGGAGAAGGCCCACCCCGACGTCTTCAATATCCTCCTGCAGGTGCTCGACGAGGGGCACCTCACCGACAACTACGGGCGCGTGATCGACTTCAAGAACACCGTCCTGATCATGACCTCGAACCTCGGCGCCCGGGACATCTCCAAGGGCGGAGGTCTGGGCTTCCAGGCCTCGGACGCGGCCTCCAGCTACGACGTCATGCAGGGCAAGGTGCGCACCGAGATCGAGCGCGCCTTCAACCCCGAGTTCCTGAACCGGGTGGACGACGTGATCGTCTTCCATCCGCTCAGCCGGGACGAGATCGGAGAGATCGTTCACATCCTGCTGCGCGACGTGGAGAAGCGGCTGGCGGAGGAGGGTCTTTCCCTCAGCCTCAGCCCGGCGGCGGTGGCCTTCCTGGTGGAGAAGGGGTACGACGAGAAGTTCGGGGCGCGCCCCCTGCGCCGGGCCATCCAGCGCTTCCTGGAGGATCCGCTCTCGGAGCGCATCCTGACGGCGGAGTTCACGGCCGGAGACGAGATCGAGGTGGGTGTGAGCCAGGACGGCGAGAGCCTTACGCTCCAGGCCGGATCCACCACCAAGACGACGTGACGGGCGGGATGACTTCGTTGGTGCGGCTGGTCCTCCGGGTCTCAAGGGCCCTGTCCCTCGGTGTGCTTGCGCTCGGATTCACGGGCGCATCGGCCGATGCGCAGCAGGGCCAGACCCGCTTGGTGGTCGATTCCATCGCTGTGGAGGGGAACCAGCGCGTGGCGCGCTCCTCGATCCTGGCCCGGCTCGACTTCGCGGTGGGCGACACCATCAGCTACGTGGACGTTCAGAAAGCGCAGGTGAGCCTCTGGCGGCTGGGCCAGTTCGAGGACGTTCAGGTCTTCGCCCGCGGTGGAGTGGACGGCGCGCCCGCGGTCCTGGTCTTTCAGGTCCGGGAGCAGCCCATCGTACGCCGGGTGGTCTTCCGAGGACTGGAGCGTGCGAATCCCCGGGTGGTGCGGGATTCGGCCGATCTTCGCGAGGGGGAGCCCTTCAGCCGCCAGGAGGTGATCGAGGCCCGCGACATCCTGTTGCGGAAGCTGGCGGACGCGGGCATCCCCTTTGCCCGCATCCAGGACCGCTTGGAGCCGGTGGAGGGGATGTCCAACGTCGTCGATATCGTCTTCGACGTGGAGGAGGGGAACCGGGTGGCGGTATCCCAACTGGTGGTGGAGGGTAACGAGCGCCTCACCCAGGACCAGATCGAGAGCGCGCTGCGCACGCGCCCGGAGGGGTTCTGGTGGTTCCGTCCGGGATCGTTCGACCAGGAGGCGTACGAGCAGGATCTGGCCGAGGCCCTCCCGAACCTGTATCGCTCGCGCGGATTCCTGGACTTCCAGCTTCTCTCCGATACCCTCATCCTCGACCCCTCCACGGGCAAGGCGCGCGTGGAGCTGCAGGTCGAGGAGGGCCCTCAGTACCGGATCGCCTCTCTCACCATCGAGGGCAATCATCAGTTCGAGTCCGAGCAGCTCGAGCGCTACTTCCTGCCGGAGACGGGCGGTATCCTGAGTTCCCTGGGCTTCGGAGGCGGCCGGGAGGAGGTCGAGACCCGGGGGCGGGTCTTCGACGCCGTGGCCTTCGACGACGCCCGCCAGCAGATTCAGGAGCTCTACGCCAACCAGGGCTACATCTTCGCCCGGGTGAACCCGGTGGTCGAGAAGGGGCCGCCGCTGGAGCCGGGCGGGGATCCCACCGTGTCGGTGGGGGTGGAGATCGAGGAAGGCCGGCTGGCCTTCATCAACCGGATCTACATCCAGGGCAACGACTACACCTACGAGCGGGTCATCCGCGACCGGATCACGATCGTCCCCGGCGACGTCTACTCGCAGGGGGAGGTGATCCGCAGCTACCAGAGCATCTCGGGGCTGGGATTCTTCGAGAGCCCCCTGCCCGTGCCCGACATCGACGTCAACGAGGAGACCGGCGAGGTCGACGTCACCTTCCGCGTGACGGAACGCCAGACCGGGTCCGTCAACTTCGGCACCTCGGTGGGCGGCGGCGTCGGACTCTCCGGCTTCATCGGCTACGACCAGCCGAACCTCTTCGGCCAGGCCAAGTCCGGCTCCCTGCGGTGGGATTTCGGCCGGTTCCTGAACAACATCACGGTCACCTACACGGACCCCGCACTCTTTCAGAGCCGGGTGAGCGGGACCATCTCGCTCTTCAACTCCCGCGACCGTTTCTTCCAGTTTCAGTCCGGCCAGCGTCGCCGGGTCGGGGGCTCCGTCCGCTTCGGACTCCCCCTGCCCGGCGCCCGTTTCACGCGCGCCATCGTGGGTTACGCCATCTCCCGGACGCGGCTGGAACTCTTCCAGGGGGTAGACGACCAGTCCCTCTTCGGCCGACCTCCAGGTACGCAGAGCCAGCTCTCGCTCGGGCTCGCCCGCTCCACCCTCAACCACCCCATCTTCCCCTCCCAGGGATCGCGCCAGACGTGGACCAGCGAGTTCAACGGCGGCCTGCTGGGCGGGGACGGGGAGTTCGTGAAACACACGGTGGAGGGGTCGTGGTGGCTCCCCATCGGTCAGGTCGGCGGCGGTGGACTCGGGTCGCGTCCGGTGGTGTTCGCGCTCGGCACCTCGATCAAGGGCGGCGCCATCTTCGGGGACGCGGGCGCCTTCCCATTTGATCGCTTCTGGATGGGTGGGGTGCAGTTCGGGCAGCAGTTGCGGGGGTACGACGAAACGTCCATTACTCCCCTGGGGTATTTTCCAGAGCGGTCCCGTGCCATCTCCGACATCGACCGGCTCGGCGATTCCTTCCTCGGGATCACCACCGAGCTGGCCATGCGGCTGAACGACAATCTCTCGTTGTCCGGCTTCTTCGACGCCGGGAACGTCTGGGCGAGTCCTTCCGCCATCAATCCCAGCAAGCTCTTCCGGGGCGCGGGCCTGGGCCTGCAGCTCGTGACCCCGTTCGGTCCCATCGGGCTGGACTACGCCTACGGATTCGACAAGACGGACCCGGGCTGGCAGCTCCACTTCAGGATGGGCCCCGGATTCTGATCGGGTATTCACCAGACCGGAGCGCGGGCACGCCCCGGTTCAACGGAACGGAGTAGAACATGCGACGTGTGGTAGCGGGAATCCTCGCCGTGGCGGCTTTCACGGCGTCGCCGGTGTGGGGCCAGGCGCCCCTCAAGGTCGGCTTCATCAACAGCCAGTTCCTTCTGGACCAGGCCCCGGGCGCGGCACAGGCGGCGCAGCAGTTCGACCAGGAGCTGGGGCAGATGCGGCAGCAGCTGCAGCCCATGGCGACCGAGCTGGACTCGCTGATCTCGCAGTTCGAAGCGCAGTCGCTCACGTTGTCCGAGGAAGCCCGCCGCCAGCGCCAGCAGACCATCCTGCAGAAGCAGGGTCAGCTGCAGCAGGCCGCCCAGGCCATGGAGCAGCAGGCCGAGCAGCGCCGTTCCGAGCTGGTGCAGCCCATCATGGATCGCATCTCGCGCACCATCGAGGCGATTCGCGTGGAGGGAGCCTATCACATCATCTTCGATGTCGCGGCCGGCTCCATCATCGCCGCGGACCCCACGCTCGATCTGACCCAGGAGGTCCTGCGCAGGCTGCAGGCGGGGGCGGCGGGCGCGGCGGGCGCGCCCCGCAACGACTGAGCGGGTGGGGGGCCGCGGCCCCCGCCCAGGTCCTGGCAGGAGGAGTCATGCCCGCATCCGTGACGGAGTGCATCACGCTGAGAGAGGCGGCGGCCCTCACGGGTGGGCGGCTGGAGGGTGAGGGCGACCTGGTCATCCGGCGGCCCGCACCACTGGAGACGGCGCAGGGGGATGAACTCGCCCCGCTGGCGGAGCGACGTTTCCTGGACGCTGCACGCACGTCCCGGGCGGGTGCGTTCCTCGTATCCGAGGCCCTGGCGGAAGCGCTGGACGACTCGCGCCCGCGGGTGGTGGTGGCCGACGCGCGCGAGGCGCTGCTGCCGCTGCTGGAGCGGCTCGTGACGGTGCCGATTCCGGCGCCGCCGGGGGTGCACCCCACAGCCGTGCTGGGCAAGGGTGTGCGGCTGGCGGATGGGGTGCGGATCGGACCCTACGCGGTGCTGGGTGACGGGGTGGCCGTCGGTGCGGGAACGCAGGTGGGCGCGCACTGTGTGCTCGGACCGGGGGCGCGTATAGGCGGCGGGTGCCGGCTGCACCCGCATGTGGTGCTCTACCCCGGGACGGTGCTGGGCGACCGGGTGGAGGTGCACGCCGGCGCCCGTCTGGGGTCGGACGGTTTCGGTTACGTGCGGTGCGAGGGCGCCTACCGGAAGGTGCCCCAGGTGGGCGGGTGCGTGCTGGAGGACGACGTGGAGGTGGGAGCCAACAGCTGCGTCGATCGGGGTGCGCTGGGCGACACGGTGGTGGGGCGAGGCTCCAAGCTGGACAATCTGGTCCATGTGGCGCACAACGTGCATCTGGGGCAGGGGGTGGCGATGGCTGCGCTCTCCGGCATCGCCGGATCCACCACCGTGGGAGCGGGTGCGCAGTTCGGGGGGCAGGCGGGCGCAGTGGGGCACCTCCGCATCGGTGCGGGAGCGCGCATCGCGGCCCAGGCCGGCGTGATCGGGGATGTGGAGGAGGGCGCCGAAGTGGCGGGCTATCCGGCGCGGGACCTGCGCCGACAGATGCGCGCTTCGGCGGCGGGCGCCCGGCTTCCGGAGGCCCTCGGCCGGTTGCGGGCGCTGGAGCGGCAGGTGGCCGCCCTGCGGGCGAGGTTGGAGGGGGGCGGGGAGGGTGCGTAACTTCCTCCCCTGACTCCCCGACGCCGGGCGCGACCCGGTCACGGGCTCCCCCCCCCCTGGCGCAACTTCCATGACACCGCCACAACAGCAGACCCTCGCCCGGGAGGCCTCCCTGGAGGGGGTCGGGATCCACACCGGTGAGCAGAGCCGCCTCACCTTCCGCCCGGCGCCGCCCGACTCCGGCGTCCGGTTCCGACGCACGGACCTCGAGGGCGCGCCCGAGATCCCCGCCAACCTGGAGCACCTGGCGGGCACGGAACTGGGGACGTCGCTCGCAGCCGGTGAGGCGCGGGTCCTGACCGTGGAACACACGCTTGCCGCCCTGGCGGCGCACGGTGTGGACAACGTCGAACTGGAGCTGGACGGGCCCGAGCCCCCCGTCCGGGACGGGAGCTTTCTGGATCTGTACCGGGCGGTGGCCGGGGCGGGTGTGGAGGAGCAGGACCGGCCGGCACGGATGGTCGACGTCCGGGAGGCGTTCTCCGTGAACGGGGTGGGCGACGCCAGCTACGTGTGCGCGCCGCACGACGGGTACCGGGTCTCGGCCACCATCGAGTTCGATCACCCCGCCATCGGACGCCAGTACGGATCCTTCCGGGTGGACGGCGGAGGCTTCGAGCGCGACCTGGCGCCTGCCCGCACCTTCGGATTCCGTGAGCAGGCAGAGACACTCCAGGCGCGCGGCCTGGCGCTGGGCGCCTCTCTGGAGAACACGCTGGTCCTGGATGTCGACGGCCTCATGAACGGCGACCTCCGCTTTGCGGACGAATACCTTCGTCACAAGGTCGGTGACCTGGTCGGCGACCTGTTTCTGCTGGGTGCGCGGGTCCGGGGCCATGTGGTGGCCGAGCGCCCGAGCCACGCCGGGAACGTGGCGCTGGCGCGCGAACTCGAGCGGCGACACGGGATCTGGGAGGGTCCCCGCATGGACGTGGGCGAGATCATGCGCTACCTCCCCCACCGTTACCCCATGCTGCTGGTGGACCGCATCGTCGGGTTCGAGCGGGGCCGGCGGATCGTCGGCATCAAGAACGTGACCATCAACGAGCCCTTCTTCCAGGGGCACTATCCGGGGCACCCGATCATGCCCGGGGTCCTCATCATCGAGGCCATGGCGCAGGCGGGTGGGCTGCTGCTCATGGACTTCGTCGACGATCCCGACGACAAGGTCGTCTACTTCATGTCGCTGGACGAGGTGAAGTGGCGCTGCCCGGTGGTGCCCGGTGATCAGCTCGTCTTCGAGCTCGAGCTGCTGCAGTTCCGCCGGGGCGTCTGCCGGATGAGCGGGGTGGGCCGCGTGGACGGGAACGTGGTGGCGGAGGCCAGGCTCATGGCGCGGGTCATGGACCGGTGAGGGCGCCTGGCGGCGGGGTCGCCGACCGCGACGCCACCGGGATCCACCCTTCGGCGGTGGTGGACCCGGACGCGCACGTCGGGCCGGGCGTGACGGTGGGCCCCTTCGCGGTGGTGGGTCCCGGAGTGGTGCTGGGAGCGGGCACGCGACTGGGGCCGCACGTGCATGTGGAGCGGGACACAGAACTGGGCGAGGGGTGCCGGGTGAGCACGGGGGCCGTGCTCGGCACCGATCCGCAGGACCTGAAGTACCGGGGCGAGCCCTCGCGCCTGGTGGTGGGGGCGGGCACCGTGATCCGCGAGTACGCGACCCTGAACCGCGGCACCATGGCCTCCGGATGCACGGTGGTGGGGCGGGACTGCCTCCTCATGGCCTACACCCACGTGGCTCACGACTGCGAACTGGGCGACCGGGTGATTCTGGCCAATTCTGTGAACATGGCGGGCCACGTGCAGATCGGCCACGACGCCGTGGTGGGCGGTCTCACGCCCATCCACCAGTTCGTGCGCATCGGGGCCCACGCCTTCGTGGGGGGGGGGTCGCGCATTTCCCAGGACGTGCCCCCGTTCTGCCGGGTGGCCGGAAATCCGCCCCGTCTGTACGGCCTGAACGCGGTCGGCCTGCGAAGACGCGGGTTCTCCGAGGAAGTGCGCACCGCGCTCAAGCGGGCCTATCGGCTGGTCTTCCGCTCCGGGCTGACCGTCTCGCGCGGCGTGGCCCGCGCGGCGGAAGAGCTCCCGGGGGTGCCCGAGGTGGCCGAGTTCCTCGACTTCATCCGCGGTTCCCCACGGGGGGTCACCACTTGAATCGGGTCGGGGTCGTGGGAACGGGCGCGCTTGGATTTCACCACGCCCGCATCCTGGGGGAATTGCCCGGCGGCGGCTGCGCGGGGATCCACGACACCGACGCGGAGCGGGCCCAGTGGGTCGCCCGCGAGTTGGGCGTGCGCGCCTTCCCGTCGCTGGAGGCGCTGCTGGCGTGCTCCGACGCGGTGGTGGTTTCGGTTCCGACCGACGCCCACGAGGCGGTCGCGGTTGCGGCCCTGGAACAGGGGGTGCACGTGCTGGTCGAGAAGCCGCTCGCGCCTACCCTGGAGGCGGCCGACCGGATGCTGGCCGCAGCCGATGCCCGGGGCTGCGTGCTGCAGGTGGGGCATGTGGAGCGCTTCAACCCCGCGGTGCGGGCGGCGGAGCCGTACCTGGAGGCCCCCCTCTTTGTGGAGTCCCAGCGGCTGGCGCCCTTTTCGCCGCGCAGCGCCGACGTTGCCGTCGTCCTGGACCTGATGATCCACGACGTGGATCTGGTGCAGGTGCTGGTCGGGTGCCCGGTGGAGCGCGTGGATGCGGTCGGGATGGCCGTGCTCACGCCCCGGGTGGACATCGCCAACGCTCGGCTGGCGTTCCGGGGCGGGGCCGTCGCGAACCTGACCGCCTCGCGGGTCTCCCTCAACCGCCGCCGGAAGCTGCGCATCTTCCAGCGAGCCGGGTACCTCAGCCTCGACCTCGCCGCCGGCACGGGAGAGTTCCTCCGCCTGAGGCGGGATCTTCCCGCCCTCTCGGGGGAAGCATTCCCCGGGGCGTGGCTACCCGACGCCGGGCGCGCAGACCCGGATGTCGCGGCGGCCCCGGCCGGCGTGGAGGGCCTGGTGGATCGCATTCCACTGCGCGGAGACGGGGTGGAGCCGCTCCGCCTGCAGCTCGAGAGCTTCCTGCGCGCGGTGGCCGGAGAGGCTCCCCCGGCGGTCACCGGCCTTCAGGGGCGGTCCGCGCTTCAGCTCACCCTATTGATCGAGGAACGGATCCGGGACCATGTCGCTCATACGCGTACGGCGCAGGCGTAAGAAGGAGTGGATCGACGTCAAGCGGGGCAAGCCGCCGGGGCGCCTGCTGCTGCTGCTCGTGCTGGTGGCCGCCCTCATCTGGTACCTGGGTCGCTTCTGAAGCCGGGCCCGGGCGTGGCTCCGTCGTCCTCGGCGCGGGTCCTGGTTCTGGCGGGTGAGGCGTCAGGGGACGCCTGGGCCGCGGGAGTGGTGCGCGCGCTCCGGGGGGTGCGGCCCGGGTGGAGCTTCCTGGGCACCGGGGGGCCCGCGCTGGCGGCGGCGGGGGTGCACCTCATGGCGGGCCTGGACCGTATGGCGGTCATGGGCTTCGCGGAGGTGGTGCGGCACCTGGGTTTCTTCCGCCGGCTGGAGCGCCGGGTGGGCGAGGTGCTGCGGAGCGGCGAGGTCTCGCTGCTGCTGGCGGTCGACTATCCCGGTTTCAACCTGCGCGCGGCGCGCGCGGCCCGCCGGTGCGGTGTTCCGGTCCTCTACTTCGTCGCGCCCCAGGTCTGGGCGTGGAAGCGGAGGCGGGCCCGGTACCTGGCGAGGGATGCGGACCACATCGCGACGGTGCTGCCCTTCGAGCCCGAACTTTTCCGCGCCTGGGGCGGTGAGGCGTCGTTCGTCGGTCACCCCCTGGCCGACCTCCCGCCGCCGGGCGAGTCCGAGCTGGGGGAGATCCGCCGTGAGGTGGGCGCTCCACCGGACGCTCCCCTGCTCGCGCTCCTGCCCGGGTCCCGACCGCAGGAGATCGCACGCCACCTGGCGCTGTTCGCGGAGGTGGCGCGCCGGGTGGTCGAGCGGCAGCCCGGAATCCGGCCCGTCGTGGCCGCCGCGCCGGGCATCGCCCCGGGGGTCCTGGAGTCGGCCGGGCTGCCGGTCACCCCGCGGACGCGCGGCCTCCTGCACGCTGCCCGGGCCGCGCTGGTGAAATCCGGCACGTCCACGCTGGAGGCGACCCTGGCGGGCACGCCCCTGGTGGTCGCCTATCGGACGTCCTCCCTCACCTACCAGGTGGCGCGTCGGCTGGTGCGCGTCCCGCACATCGCGCTGCCCAACCTGATCGCGGGGGAGCGGGTGGTGCCGGAGTTCGTTCAGGGTGCGGCCACCGCCCCCGCGCTGGCGCAGGCTCTGCAGCCGCTGCTGGAGTCGGGCGGAGCGCAGCGGGACGCCATGCTGCGCGGCCTGGCCCGGGTGCGCTCGGCGCTGGGCAGTGGCGGGCAGGCGGTGGAGCAGGTGGCACGGCGCGCGATCCACCTGGTCGAGGGTTCGCGATGACGGTCCGGTTGCGGGAAGTGAAGCGGACATCGGTGGGCGTCCTGGGCCAGGGGCTGGTGGCGGGGCTCTTCCTGACGGTGCGCTTCGACAACCGGCGCTACCAGCCGATCCAGGCGCTGCGCTCCGGTGGGGAGCAGGTCATCTTCACGCTCTGGCACGGAGGCCTGCTCCCCCTGGCCTACCGCCACCGGGACGAGGGCATCGTGGTCCTGGTGAGTGAGCACGAGGACGGGGAGTACATCACGCGGGTGCTGCACCGGTACGGGTATGGGACCGCCCGTGGGTCCTCGACGCGCGGGGGAACCCGGGGGCTGCGGTCACTGCTGGCCTCGGCACGCCGGGGGCACGACCTTGGCATCACTCCGGACGGTCCCCGGGGGCCGGCCGGGCAGGTGAAGCCCGGGGTGGTGACGGTGGCACGCCTGTCCGGCCTTCCCATCGTCCCGATCGGTGTGGGGGGCAGCGGCGTCTGGCACTTCCAATCCTGGGACCGCTTTCTGGTGCCGCAGCCCTTCTCCACGCTCCGGCTCGTCTACGGCGATCCCATCCGCGTGCCCCGGGAACTCCCACCCGGGCGGGAGGCGGCGTACGTCGCTCGTGTGCAGCGCGCCCTGGAGGAGGCGACGGCTGACGCGACCGTCGGGCAGGGATGGGCTGGGGTCGAGGAGACGTTCGGCGGGGAGCGGGACCACCCGGGAGCGGATGCGGGCTGATGGAGGCCGGTGCCTGGATGCGGGAGGTCTGGGAGGGAAGGGGGGGGTGGCGCGGATCGGGGATTCGCGCGCTGCTCCTGCCGGCCGAGTACGGCTTCCGGGGCGCAGTCGCCCTGCGCGGAGCCTGGTACCGGCGCCGCCCGCCTCCATCCGCGGCCCTGCCCGTGGTATCGGTGGGCAACCTCTCGGTGGGGGGGACGGGCAAGACCCCGGTGGCCTCCTGGGTCGCGCGCGTGTTGTGTGACGGCGGACTGCGTCCCGCGCTGGTCACGGGAGGGGCGGCCCCGGACGAAGCCGCGCTGCACCGCCGCTGGACCCCCGATCTGCCCGTGCTTACGGGGCGCGATCGCCGATCAGCCGTCGCGCGCGCGGAGGCGCTGGGCGCCCGCTGTGCGGTGCTGGACGACGGCTTTCAGCACCGGGCGCTCCCCCGCGAGCTCGATCTGGTGCTGGTCTCCGCCGAGGAGGGGTTGCCCGGCGCGCTCCTGCCGCGGGGCCCCTTCCGTGAACCTTGCAGCGCGCTTGGACGGGCGGGCGCGGTCGTGGTGACCCGCAAGCTGGCGCCGCCGGAGGTCGCGGAGGCGTTGGTGCGGACGGTGGCGCAGGTGCTCGGTGAGGGCGCGTCACGGGATACGCAGGGGGGCACGCCGGTACGCCCCCTGGTGGCCCGCCTTTGGCTCGCGCCCGGGGCGGTGCGGCCATTGGGGGACCGGAAGGCCGGACCGGCGGACGGCGAGGGCCCGGCGGCGGACGCATCGGGGCGGACGAGGCCGCACGGACCGGTACCCTCGGGGGTAGCCTGGGTGGTGGCCTCCGGTGTGGCGCACCCCGCCTCGGTGGCGGAAGCGGTCGCCTCGCTCGGGCTGCGGGTACACGATCTGCTCCCGTTTCCCGATCACCACCGCTTCACGCGGAGCGACGTCCTGCGCATACTGCAGGCGGCCGCCGGACGTCCGGTGGTCGTGACCGAAAAGGACGCGGTGAAGCTGGAGGTGTTTCCCGAGGCGCTCGGGGCGGACTTCCACGTTCTTGAGCAGAGACTCGTCTGGGAGGCCGGGGAGGAGCCGCTGGTGGAGAGGATCATGAGGATCGGGACGGAGGCGGGCCGGTGAGCGGGGTGGACGTGCCGGTCATGGTGGTGGGAACCGGGATCGCCGGCCTCTCCTTCGCCCTCAAGGTGGCGCAGCACGCCGACGTGCTCCTGCTCACCAAGAAGGACCGCGCCGACTCGAGCACCAACTGGGCCCGGGGCGGAATCGCGGCGGTCATGGGGCCGGACGACACGCCGGGCCTGCACGTGCGCGACACGATGGTGGCCGGGGCCGGACTCTGCCACCGGGACGTGGTGGAGGCGGTGGTGCGGGAGGGGCCCGCGCGCATCCGCGACCTCATGGCCTGGGGCGCACGCTTCCAGGCGAAGGACGGCGCGCTATCCCTGGCGCGGGAAGGGGGGCATTCACGCCGCCGCATCCTGCACGCCGGCGACCGCACCGGGTGGAGCATCGAGCACGCCCTGCTCGCCGCGGTCGCGGACGCCCCCCGGATCCGCCTGGTGGAGGACATGATGGTGGTGGACCTCCTCCTCGAGGGTCCCCCGGAGGCGCGGCGCTGCGCGGGGGTGCGGGCCATCCAGCGCCACACCGGCGACGAGGTCCGGATCACGGCGCGCGTGGTGCTGCTGGCCTCGGGAGGTGCGGGCCAAGTCTACCGGCACACGACCAACCCGGGCATCGCGACCGGCGACGGGGTGGCGATGGCGTTCCGGGCCGGCGCCCGGGTGGCGAACATGGAGTTCATCCAGTTCCACCCCACCGCACTCTACCCTTCCGAGGACCCCGCCTTCCTGATCTCGGAGGCGGTACGGGGTGAGGGCGCCGTGCTGCGCACGCGCGCCGGGCACCCGTTCATGGACCGTCTGCACCCGCTGGCTTCGCTGGCGCCGCGCGACATCGTCGCGCGCGGGATCCACCACTCCCTGCGTGAGACCGGGGACCCGCACGTGGTCCTGGACGTTTCGGCAATTCCGCCGGAGGTCTTCGCCGCCCGCTTCCCCTCCACACTCGAGGGGTGCCGGGAGCGCGCCATCGACCCCTGGGAGGAGGGGATTCCGGTGGTGCCGGCGGCCCACTACCAGTGCGGCGGCGTCTGGACCGACCGCCGGGGCGCCACCTCCCTCCCCGGTCTCTACGCGACCGGCGAGGCGGCCTGCACGGGGCTGCACGGCGCCAACCGGCTGGCCTCCAATTCGCTGCTCGAGGCCGTGGTCTATTCCCATCGCGCCGCCGAGGCGATCCGCGGCGCGGTCACGGGGGACCGGAGCCGCCCCGGCCGCGTGCAGGCGCTCGAGCTACCGACCCCCCCGTCGGAGGCGCCCGCCCCGGGCGCGGGTGGGGAGGACCCCGAAAGGACGGCGCTTCGCCGGCTGCTCTGGGATCACGCCGGCATCGAGCGGCGCTGGAGCGAGCTGGACGCCTGGCACGACGAGACCCGCGCGCGCCTGGAGGTGGAGGAGGATCGCTTTCGGGCCGCGGCCGCTCTCAGCACGGCCCGGGCGGAGTGCCGGAACCTGCACTGGGTCGGGTACCTGATCCTGCGCAGCGCCCTTGAGCGCGGTGAGTCGCGCGGACTGCACTACCTGTCGGATCGGCCGCACCGGAACAACGAGCGCTTCCTGCGGGACACCGTGCTGGTGCGCAGCCACGGGAGCGAGGTCGACGGAGTGTCACTGTGAAGCTCACCCTGGTGGTCGTGGGGAAGGTGCGCGGCGAACTGGCACCCGCGGTCGCCGAGTACGAGCGGCGGGCGGCGCGCTACTGGAGGCTGGCCGTGGAGGAGGTCTCCGCCGGATCGCCCGGCGCGCGGGACGATGCGGAAGCCGTCATGGCCGCGGAGGCGGAGCGGATCCTGGGGCGCATTCCGGAGGGGGCGGCCGTCGCGCTCCTAACGCGCGCGGGTCGGGCGCTGCCCTCCCGGCAGCTGGCCCGCTGGCTGCGCGACCAGGCCGCGGCCCGCAGCGCGGGGGTGGCCCTGGTCATCGGAGGAGCGTACGGTGTCCATTCGAGCGTGTCGGAGGGCGCGGCCATGCACGTCTGCCTATCCGCGCTTACGCTGCCGCACGAGCTGGCGCGGCTGGTGCTGGCCGAGCAACTCTACCGTGCCGGTACCATTCTGCGGGGTGAACCCTATCATAAAGGCCCCTGAGGGGCCTCACGAACGGAGGCGAAGCTGAATCTGGAACTTCAGATCCGACGGCCGGGGGGGAACGCCCTGGTGCAGGCGGTCCTGGCGGGTGACGCGCAGGCGTGCGCTTTCTACGCCCATCGATGGCAGGACCCGGACGCCTACCGCTCGCGCGCCTGGGAGCTGGCCGAGCGCCACGGGGACACCGGGTGGACCGAGGCCGTGCGAGCCCCTTCGGAGCGGGCCCGGGAGCGGCTGGAGGCGGTGCGCCGGGAGGGCGGATTCGTGGTCACCACCGGCCAGCAGCCTGGGTTGTTCACGGGCCCCCTGTACGCCCTGCACAAGGCCCTCTCCGCGGTACGCCTGGCCGAGGCGTTGGAGGGGGTGGTCGGACGCCCGGTCGCCCCGCTCTTCTGGGTCGCCTCCGAGGACCACGACTGGGCCGAATCCAACCACGCCTGGATCGTGGGCGTGGACAACGAGCTGCACCGGCTGGCCCTGCCCGAGCGGGAGGGCGCCGGCCAGCGTCCGCTCCACCGCCTCCCGGTCGGAGACGACCTGCCGCCCCTTCTGGACCGGCTCGAGGCCCTGCTCCCGGACACACCTCTGGCCGCCGAGGCGGTGGCGCTCTTCCGCGATGCCTACGGAGGCGGCGCGGACGTCACCCTGCCCGGAGGCTTTCAGCGCGCCATGGAGCGGCTCCTGGAGCCCTTCGGCGTCCTGTTCGTACAGGCGCACGACCCCGTCCTCAAGGCACGCGCGCGGGACCTGCTGGAAGCGTCGGTCACCGAGGCCGCGGCGCTGGAGCACGC
Organism: Longimicrobiales bacterium; assembly: GCA_032250975.1. Taxonomy (GTDB): domain Bacteria; phylum Gemmatimonadota; class Gemmatimonadetes; order Longimicrobiales; family Gaopeijiaceae; genus Gaopeijia. Next base: position 27,233 of record JAVVFC010000012.1, read on the forward strand.
GCTGACGGCGCGCTCGGCCGAGATGGAGGCGGCCGGATACCCGGTGCAGGTGCCCATCCTGGAGGAGGGCGTGAACCTCTTTCTGGAGGGCCCGGCGGGGCGGGAGCGTCTGTACCGGGACGGCGCCGGGTACCGGCTCCGCCACTCCGGCGTCCAGCTTTCCCGCGAGGAGGTGCTCGCACGCGTCCGGACCGAGCCCGACGCCGCCAGCCCCAATGTGCTGCTCCGTCCGGTGGTGGAAGCGCACGTCTTCCCCACGCTCTCCTACGTGGCCGGTCCGGGAGAGCTGGCCTACTTCGCCCAGCTGCACCCGCTCTTCCGGGCGCTCGAGGTGGGGATGCCGGTGATCCACCCGCGCTTCGGCGCCACCGTGGTGGAGCGCAAGATCCGCAAGGTGCTGGACAAGTTCCAGGTCGCGGAGGGCGAGCTCTTCCGGCCCTTCCACGAGCTGGCCAGCGAGATCGCCCGCGACGAGGTGCCGGAGGCGGTGCGGCGGGCGCTGGGCGAGATCCGGGGGGCGCTCGGACGGGGGAGCGGGGCGCTCGTCCAGGCGGTGCGGGAGATCGACCCCACGCTCAAAGGGCCGGTCCAGCATGCCCGCGGCGTGGCGATGGACGCCTTCGACGACGCCGAGAAGAAGATCCTGCAGGCGGTGAAGCGCGAGAACGAGACCGCGCTCAATCAGCTGGAGAAGGCGCGGCTGCACCTGGCCCCGGAGGGGAAGCCCCAGGAGCGGGTCCTCACGCCCGCGTACTACCTGGCCCGCTACGGGACCGGATGGATCGCGGAGGTGGCGCGCGCGATGGAGGTCGCGTTGCCGCCTCCGTCCGACGTCGAGTAACTTCCGCCATGATCCAGCTCATCATCCTCCTCATCCTCCTCATCCCGATCCTGGCGATCGTGCTGGACTCCCAGCTGGGCCGCGCGCTGGCGGCCCGCCTGGAGAACCGCTCGCTGGGGACCGGGGACGCCGCCTCGCACGAGCGCCTCAACCTGCTCGAGGGCGAGGTGGAGCGTCTGGGCGCCGAGTTGAACCGGCTGGAGGAGGAGAGCCGCTTCCTGCACCGCCTGCTCACGGAGCGGGCCTCGGGCGCGGAAGGAGAGGCGGGCGAGGCGGACGGCGGCCGGGGTGGGGGCGGCGAGCCTCCCCGGGGCTGACGTCGGGGCCGGAGTGTCCACGTCCGAACGGAATGCGTGGTGGGTGGGGCTGGGCATCCTCCTGAGCCGTCTCGCGGGCATCGCGCGCGACGCCGCGGTGGCCTACTTCCTGGGTTCAGGGCGGCGGGCGGAGATCTTCTTCGCCGGGCTGCGCGCCCCCAACCTGATCCAGAACCTGCTGGGGGAGGGAACGCTTTCGGCATCCTTCATCCCCGTCTACGCCCGCTTCGTGGAGGAGGGCCGGGAGGAGGAAGCGGGGCGCTTCGCGGGCGCCGCGCTGGGTCTGCTGGCCGCGGTGGCCTTCGGGGCGGCGCTGGTGGGTATGCTGCTGGCGCCGCTCCTGGCGCGCCTGCTCTTCCCGCTCTGGGAGCCGGACGCGCACGCCCTGCTCACCCGGGTGCTCCGGATCCTCTTCCCCATGACCGCGACCCTGGTCCTCTCGGCGTGGGCGCTGGGCATCCTGAACACCCACCGCCGCTTCTTCGTCTCCTACGTGGCGCCGGTGCTCTGGAACGTCTCGCTGGTGGCCGCGCTCTTCGTGGCGGCGGGCGCCGCCTCCGCCTCGCCGGGGGCCCGCGCGGACACCCTGGTGCTGGGACTGGCCTGGGGCGGGCTGGTCGGGGGAGTGCTCCAGTTCCTGGTTCAGCTGCCCTTCATGGGGCGCGCCCTGGTCCGCGTGCGACCTTCGCTGGGGCGGGGGGTGGCGGGCGTCCGCGAGGCGGTGTCCAATCTGGCGCCGGTGGTGGCGGCCCGCGGCGTGGTGAACCTCTCGGCGTACGCGGACATCCTGGTCGCCGGGCTGCTGCTCGAGGGCGCCGTCGCCCACCTGAGCCGGGCCCAGACGCTCTACCTGCTGCCCATCTCGCTCTTCGGCATGGCGGTGGCGGCGGCCGAGCTTCCCGAGCTCTCCCGGGCGGCTCCGGGCGGGGCGGATGGGCTCGCCGAGCGGGTGCGGGCCGCGCTCGCGCGCGTGCGCTTCCTCCTCATCCCCTCGGCGGCGGCGTACCTGGTCTTCGGGGACCTGCTGGTGGCCGGGCTCTACCAGCGCGGGTCCTTCGGCGCCGCCGACGCGCACGTGGTGGGGTGGGTGCTGGCCGCCTTCGCGCTCGGACTGCCGGCGTCCGGCGCCTCGCGCACCCTCTCCAGCGCGTTCTATGCGGTGGGCGACACGCGCACGCCGGCTCGCATCGCCATGCTCCGCATGGCGCTCTCGCTGGCTGCGGCGTTGCTGCTCGCCTTTCCCCTGGACCGGGTCCTGATCGGACCGTACGCGGTGGGCGCGGCCGGCCTGGGGCTGGGCGCCTCGCTGGCGGCGTGGGTCGAATATGCCCTGCTGCGGCGCCGGCTCACCGCCCGCATCGGCCCGCACGGCCCGGCCCCGGCGGACCTGGTCCGGACCGTGGCCGCCGCCGCGCTCGCGGCCCTGGCGGCGTGGGGTGCGCGCCACCAAGTACTGGCCCCCTGGATCGCTACCGACCGGAGCCTGTTCGGAGTCGAGGCCGGCATCCTGCTGCGCGCCCTGGGAACGGCGGCCGTCTTCGGGGTGGTATATCTGGCCCTGGCCGTCGCGGGGGGTCGGATCGCGTTCCCGCGGCGGGCGCGATCCACCTGACGAGGCGACTTCCAGCGGTGTCCCCCAACTTCCCCCTGCAGCAGCGCCTGGACGCCCTTCCGCGGCGGCCCGGAGTCTACCTCTTCCGGGACGCGGGGGGTGAGGTGCTCTATGTGGGGAAGGCGAAGTCGCTCCGCACCCGTGTGCGCTCCTACTTCCGCAAGGACGCGGCCCACCCCGTGAAGACGCGGGAACTGGTGCGCCGCGCGGTGGACCTGGAGACGATGGTGGTGGGGTCGGAAGCGGAGGCGCTCATCCTGGAGGCCAACCTCATCAAGGAGCACCGTCCGCGCTTCAACGTCCAGCTGCGCGACGACAAGCGCTACCCCTACATCAAGGTCACCGTGCAGGAGGCGTTCCCGCGCGTCTGGGTGACCCGCACCGTGCGCAACGACGGCGCGCGCTACTTCGGTCCCTACACGGCGGTGGGTTCGCTCCGGCAGGCCCTGGACGTGATCAAGCGCCTGTACACGGTCCGCTCCTGCCGCTACGACCTGCCCCGCGAAACGCCGGAGCGTCCCTGCCTGGACTATCACATCGGACGCTGTCTGGCGCCCTGTGTGGGGCTGCAGAGCCAGGCCGCCTACCGGGCCATGATGGACGAGATCGTCCAGATCCTGAGCGGCGAGACGGAAGCGCTGCGCCGGGACGTGGAGGCGCGCATGCAGACCGCCGCCGCGGACCTCGACTTCGAGGAGGCCGCGCGGCTGCGGGACGTGGTGCGCGGCCTGGACACGCTGGCGCGCGAGCAGCGCGTCCACCGGGTCGGGGGCGGCGACCAGGACGTGGTGGGCCTCGCCCGGGACGGAGAGGTGGCCGCCGGCGTGGTGCTGAGGGTACGGGGTGGGCTGCTGCTGGGGCGCGAGGTCGTGCGTCTGTCCGGCATCCTGCGGGAGGACGACGGGGCCCTCCTCTCGCTGCTCACCAGCCGGCACTACCTGGGACGCGGCGAGGCGGGCGGGCGCGACCTTCCCCGCGAGGTGCTGCTGCCGGGCGACTTCGAGGAGCGTGGGATGCTGGCGGATATTTTGAGCGAGCGGGCCGGGCGGCGGGTGACGCTGTCCGTCCCGGCGGCGGGCGACAAGGCGCGCCTGGTGGCGCTCGCCGGCACCAACGCCCGCCATGCGCTCGAAGACCGTCTGCTCGCGGGCGGCGGTCGGGGGGGGGA
>JAVVFC010000130.1:0-8002 GCA_032250975.1 Longimicrobiales bacterium
CTTCCACGCGCGCGGCTCCGCGAACACCGCCAGCACGGGGAGCGCTCCCGGTCCGGGCCGCAGGTGTACGCCCCGGGCCGTGAGCGCGGCGGTGAGCGTCGTTCGCGCCGGCGCCGGGTACGGCCCGCCCGCGTCGTCGTCCACCACGCTGAGGTCGAGGGCGGCGGCCTCCTGCCCGCCCCCCCGTACGCCCGGACCCGGCCAGGGGGCGGTGGGCGGGACGAGGGCCCGCCCGGCCCAGGCCAGCGCGCGCGCCTGGTCCGCGGGTGCCCCGACCCGACCCGGGGGTCCGGGCCGCACCACGGCGACCCTGGCGAGCAGCGCCTCCACCCGGGCGCGCGAAGCGTCCCGCTCGGCCGCGTCCAGTCGCCCCGACGCCACCGCCGCCGCCAGCACCCGCTGGACGTGGGCGGGAGGGAGGTCGACGGGCGGGTAGAGGAGGAGGTCCGACCCGGCCGCCAGCGCCTCCACCATCGCCGCGGACGGGTCGCCCGCCCCCTCCATCACCAGGGCGTCGGTCACCACCACCCCACGGAAGCCCAGTTCCCCTCGCAGCAGGCCGGTCACGATGGGGCGGGAGCGCGAGGCCGGCCCACCCGCGGGGTCCAGCGCCGGGCAGGCGACGTGGGCGGTCATCACCGCGGGCACGCCCGCCGCCAGCGCAGTCCGGAAGGGGCGCAGGTCCGCGCCCTCCAGCGCCGCCCGACCGGCCGTGACGCGCGGGAGCGTGGCGTGCGAGTCCTCGCGCGTGCGCCCGTGGCCGGGAAAGTGCTTGGCGCAGGGGAGGCCGCCCCCCCGGAGGCACCCTTCGATCCAGGCCCCGACCGCCTCCGCGACGCGCGCCGCATCCTCGCCGAAGGCGCGCGTGCCCACGATGGGGTTGTCGGGCTCCAGCGCCACGTCGGCCACCGGGGCCAGCACCCAGGGCACCCCCAGGGCGACGGCCTCGCGGGCGGTGAGCGCCCCCGCCTGCCGCAGCACGTCGAGGTCCCCGAGCGCCGCCAGCGCGCGGGCGGGCGGGAGCGGCGTGGCGCCCGCGAACTGCTGGCCCGCCCCCCGCTCCAGGTCCGCCCCCACCAGGAGCGGACGCCCCGCCCGGCGCTCCAACTCCCGGGTGGCCGCCGCCGCGTCCGCCGCGGTCCCGCCGAAGAGGATGAACCCCGGCACGCCCAGCGCGAGCGCTTCGTCCACGGCGGCGTCCCGGAGCCGGTACCCGTCGTCCGCGTCCACCCACCGGAGCGCGGGGATCACCGGCAGGTAGGGCGCCTGCGCGCGGCGGACGGAGAGAGCGGGGGCAGAGACGGGGCGGGTCACGGCGCGCAAGGTAGCACCGCCGGCGGCACGCGCATATGCGAACGGGGGGAGGGCCGGCCGGCCCTCCCCCCGCAGTGCCCCGCCAGGGACTCGAACCCCGAACCTAGCGATTAAGAGTCGCTTGCTCTGCCAATTGAGCTAGCGGGGCGGACCCCGAGGTTCTCCGCCGCTGGACGCCATGAGCGCGCGCGGGTTGATCTCGGGAGCCCTGAAACGTACCCCGCAGTCGGGAGGGGTCAAGGCCCGTTGCGGAGCGCACCCCCGGGCTCCGGCCGCGCGGAATCGCGCGCGGCACCGCGCACGATCGCGCGGTCGGGGGTGTGGCCTTCGCGTTCCCGTACCGCCTCCTGAACGATATCGCATTGGCGTACAACATATTACGTGGCTCCCTCGATTGTGGCACCCCTCTTGTAAAAGAAAGAGCGCGAGGCCCGGAACGCCGGGTCCGAAACCAGGAGGAACCATGAACGCCAACGAAAGCCTGAACCGAATCGACGAACAGCAGCCGATCCTCACCCGGGGCGTGGGGCTTCCCGGGCGCGTGACCGTTTCCTTCACCATGGCCGGCGGCCTGCTGCTGGGCGGCGTGATGGTGGCCATCCAGACCCTGTCCGGAAACCTGAGCGGGCACGGCCTCTTCATGACCGCGACCGGCCTCTTCGTGGTGGGCGCGCTGCTTGGGCTGGTGCACGGGCTGGTGCTCGGCTTCCTGGGCCGGCCCGCCGACCAGCCGGCGCGGGACGCGGCGCGGGCGCTGGGACGCGCCGTCCTCTACTCGGTTCCGGCGGCTGCGGTGGCCTGGCTGCTGACGGTCTGGATCGCGCTGACCTTCGTGGCCGCCATCACGGCCGGCATGGGGGCCGCGGTGCTGGTCGCCGCCGCGTGGGTGGGCACCGCCGCGGTGCTCTCCTGGGCCGCCATCAGCGGGGTGCGGGCGCTGCGGCGGGCCTACCGCCGCTGGCCCGACCCGGTGACCGGGACGGTGCTGGTGGCGGGCAGCTTCGCCGCCCTGCTGGTCGCCTTTTTAGCCGAGCGGCCCGAACTCTGGCTGGTCCACTTCCGCGTCACCGAGGTGGGTGCGGTGCTGCTGGCGGTCTTCGCGACCCTCTGGATCGTGGGCCCGGCGGTGACCGTGGCGCTGCGCCTCATCCGCGAGCTGCCGGGGCTCAACCGCACGGCGCCCGCCACCCCCGGCGCGGCCGCGGTGGATGTGGGGTACGGCCTGCTGGTCGGCCTGGTCGCGGGGCTGCTCGCGCTCCCCTTCACGCCCGCCTCGGTGGTGCCGGGCACGGTGGGCGGCTACCTGGTCGCCTTCGCCCAGGTGCTGCTCGACGAGACGCTGCTGCGGCTCTTCCTGCTGAGCGCGGTCGCCTGGCTGGTGCTTCGCCGCTGGCAGGGCGCCCGGCGTGAGGAGATCGCCACGGCGGCGGTGGCGGCGGTGGCGGTGGTCCAGGTCCTGCTCTACCTGCCCGGAGTGGTGGCGGCCGGATTCCCCACCTCGCTCGCGGCGGTCACCTTCACGGGTGCGGCGATCCTGGTGCCGGCGATCCTCTTCGGGTTGGTGTTCTGGGCCCGCGGCTTCACGGCCGCCCTGGTGGCGCACGGCACGGCCGCGGCGGCCATCCTCCTGCTGGTGTGACACACCGACGGTGCAGGCTTTCGGCGGACAGCGCGGCGCCGCGGGGGACGCTCCCCCGCGGCGCCGCCGCTCGTTCCGCACCCGCGCGGGATCGCGCACCGGTGCCGGACGCCGTGTGCGCGAATCTGCGCACCAGCCGCGTGCGGGCCTTGCGCCGCGCGGAATCCCGCAGAGCTTTATTGAGGACGCTGTTCCACAGCAAGCCTCGCGCCCTCCCCGCGCGGCAGGTGAGACTCTCGCCGTGCCCGGGATGAAGCGCATTTTCGCCGCAGTCGGGGCCCTCCCGCTCCGAGCCAAGGTTCTCCTGACCTTGGCCGTGGCGACCGTCGTCCTGATCTCGCTGGCCACCGTCCTCTCCTTCCGCTACTGGGAGGACGAGGCGTTGCGCACGGCCGAGCAGCAGGCCCTGCTCGCGGCGCTCCACTCCCGCTCTACGGTCGAGTCCGCGCTGCGGGTGGGCAGCGAGGGCACCCTCCGCCGGCACCTGCTCGAGCTGGTCGAGGAAGGGCCCACCGAGGCCGCGCGCGTCTACGACGGCCGTGGCCGGGTGGTCTTCTCGTCCCAGCCGGGCGAGGAGGGGTCGGCCCGCTCCGCGATCTGGATTCCGGAGGGCGGCTCCATCCCCCGGGACGGCGTCGTCCACCCCGACCAGCCGGGCGGGATCATCCGGGTCTTCATGCCCCTGCAGGCGCCCGGGGTGAACCTGCTCGAGGTGGTCTCCTCTGTCGCACCCATCCAGGCCGCCATGCGCCGGGGCGCCACCCTGGGCGTGGCGCTCGCCGTCGGCTCCATCCTGGCACTGGCAGCGGTGCTGGGCGCGATGCTGGAGCGGGAGGTGCTCACCCCGCTCGGACGCGTCGAGCAGGCGCTCGCCTCGGAGGCGGGCCGTGCGGGACGGCGCGGCGGGAACGAGGTGCGCGAGATCGAGGCATCGGTCGAGGACCTGGTGGCGCGCCAGCGGGCCGCCAGCCGCGAGGCGGAGCGGCGCGAGGGGCTGGCGCAGGTGGGCGAGCTGGCCGCGGAGATGGCGCATGAGTTCAAGCGGCCATTGGCATCGATCCGCTCGGCGCTCGACATGTTCGACCAGGAGTACCGGCTGGACCCCAATGGCCGGGCGGTGATGACGGCCGTGAATCAGCAGCTCTCCCTGCTGGGCGAGACCATGCAGGACCTCTTCTCGCTGGCGCGCCCGGTCGAGATCCAGGGGGAAGACGTACAGCTGCGCGAAATCCTGGACGACGCCCTGGTCGAATTCGCCGGGTACCCGGGCGTCGAGCGGGTCGAGGTCGTGCGAGACTACGGCCAGCTCCCCCCGGTCCGGGGCGACGTGCGCCGCCTGCGCCAGGTCTTCGCCAACCTCATGGTGAACGCACTCGAGGCCATGCCCCACGGCGGCACGCTCTCCATCACGACCGGGGCCACGCCGGACGGCTTCAACCGGGTCACGGTGCGGGACACCGGCCCGGGAATCCGGCCGGAGGAGCTGGAGCGCATCTTCCTCCCCTTCTACTCCACCAAGCCGCAGGGGACGGGGCTGGGGCTGCCCCTGGTGGCCCGCGTGGTCTCGGCCCACGGCGGCCGCACCTGGGGCGAGTCGGACGCCTCCGGCACCGCCTTCCACGTGGAGCTTCCCCCCGCCGGATCGGCACGGCCGGAGGATACCGCCACCGCCGAAACCGCGGTGGAGGTGGGCTGAGCATGGCACGGGAACGGATCCTCGTCGTGGACGACGACCGGCTCATCCGGGAGATCCTGGCCGAGCGCCTGGAGCGCAAGGGGTACCGCGTGATCCGGGCCGGCGACCTGGCGGAGGCGCGCCGGGCGGTGGAGAAGAGCACCCCCGACGTGGCCATCCTGGACGTCAAGCTCCCGGACGGCGAGGGCACGGAGCTGCTCCCCACCCTTTCCGAGGAGGCCGGCGTACCGTGCGTGATGATGACCGCCCACGGGACGGTGACCTCGGCGGTGGAGGCGCTCCGCATGGGCGCCGAGGACTTCATGGAGAAGCCCTTCTCCATGGACCGCCTGGACACCACGCTCAACCACGTGCTCGAGCGCACCCGGCTGCGCCGCGAGCTGCGGGCGCTCCGGAGCCGGGAGCCGGGCGCGGGCGGGATCGTGGGCGTGAGCCCGGAGATGCGCGAGGTCATGGAGATGGCGCGGCGCATCGCCCCCGCCGAGCACGCCACCGTCCTCATCCTGGGCGAGACCGGGACCGGCAAGGGCATGGTGGCCCGCGCCATCCACGACCTGAGCCCGCGCGCCCAGGGCCCCTTCGTGAACGTGACCTGCTCGGCCCTGGCCCCCACCCTGATGGAGTCGGAGCTCTTCGGCCACGAGAAGGGGGCCTTCACCGACGCGCGCACCCTCAAGCGGGGACTGGTGGAGGTGGCCGGCGGCGGCACCCTCTTCCTGGACGAGATCGGCGAGTTGACCCCCGCCCTCCAGTCCAAGCTGCTGCGCTTCCTGGAGGACCGCACCTTCCGGCGGCTGGGCGCCACCGAGGACCGCACCGTGGACGCCCGCATCGTGGCCGCCACCAACCGCAGCCTGGAGGCCGAGGTCGAGGCCGGGCGGTTCCGCGAGGACCTCTACTACCGCCTCCGCGTGCTCCCGCTGACGCTGCCGCCGCTCAGGCGGCGCAAGGGGGACGTGCCGGCGCTGGTGGCTGCCTTCCTGGAGTCCTTCAACCGCGAGCTGGGGAAGGCCGTGGTGGAGGTGGACCCGGAGGCGGCCCGGCTGCTGGAGGCGCACCGCTGGCCCGGCAACGTGCGCGAGCTGCGCAACGTGGTGGAACGGGCCGTCCTGCTGGCGGACGGCCCCCGCCTGACGCCGGAACTGCTCCCCCCCGAGATCCGCGAGCCGGACGCCCGCCCCCCGGCGTCGGCAGGCGCTCCCGCATTCGAGCTGGGCCCGGACGGGATCGACCTGGACGACCTGGAGCGGCGCCTGCTGGAGGCGGCGCTGGAGCGGGCGGACGGGAGCCGGACCGAAGCCGGCAGGCTGCTGGGACTCAGCCGCCATCAGATCCGCAACCGACTCAAGAAGTACGGAATCGAGGACGCATGAGAACGGGAATCCTGATCCTGGCGCTCCACTTCGCGGCCATCCCGGCCCGGGCGCAGACCCCCCCCCGGGACGGTGGGTGCGACCGGTGCCACGGAGAACTCGAGTTCCTGCGGCAGCACGCCCCCGACCTGGCCGGCGCCCAGCGCATGCAGGTCACCCGGGCGGGGGTGCTGGCCACCGCCCACCGCGACAACAGCTGCCTGGACTGCCACCAGGGCTTCACGCGCTGGCCGCACGCCGAGGGCGCCACCACCGAGGCGTGCGTCTCGTGCCACACCGAGGCGGAGGAGGCGTGGCAGGGCAGCGCGCACGCCCGTCCGGACCGCATCGGCGAGGAGCCCGTGGTGTGCGTCTCGTGCCACACCATCCACCAGGTGGAGGAGGCCGCCGCCCTGCGCGAAGGCCCGGGCATGCGCGCCCTGAATGCCCGCTGTGTGGCGTGCCACGAAAGCTCCGGGCTGCCGGCGTGGGACCCGCACGCGGACTCGGTGGGTTGCGCGTCCTGCCACAGCCACCACGACACCCGGGACGTGGACGACGCCCTGGCCAGCGTCGCGCCGATGAGCCAGGCCGCCACCTGCGGTGCGTGCCACGAGGATCAGCAGGTGGCCGCGGAGCGGGACGCCCACGGCGGCGCCCTGGGCGGGCGCGGCTCGCCCATGTCGCTTGCGACGCTGGAACTGCTCGGACCCGAAGGGCCGGCCACCTGCACCTCCTGCCACGGCAGCCACGGCATGCGCGCCGGCGAGGATCCGCTCGCCCGCCCGGAGATCCAGGCCCGCTGCACCACGTGCCACGAGGACTACGCGCGGCGCTACTACGGCACCTACCACGGAAAGGCCACCGCGCTGGGGTCCAGGATCGTGGCCAGCTGCGCCGACTGCCACTCGGCGCACGAGATCCTGCCCGCCTCGGAAGCGGCGTCGTGGGTCCACTCCGACCGCCTGGTGGAGACGTGTGGGACGTGCCACGAGGCGTCGCGCCCCGCCTTCGTCCTCTACGACTCCCACCCGGACCCGATGGATCCCGACCGGAACGCGCCCCTCTTCTTCTCCTTCGTCTTCATGAACACGCTCCTCATCGGCGTTCTGATCGTCTTCGGCCTCCACACCCTGCTCTGGTGGGTCCGCATCCTGATCGACCAGCGGCGCGGCGGCGGGGAGGCGCACCATGGCTGAGCAACAGACCTTCGAATCCGCCCGCCTGATCCCGCTGGACACCGCCCAACGCGGCGCCGGCCCCTACATCTGGCGCTTCAACCACGTGCACCGGCTGCTGCACGCGCTGGCCATGACGACGTTCTACATCCTGGTCCTGACCGGCATCCCGCTGCGCTACGCCGAAGCGCCCTTCGCCGAGAGCCTGATGCGCTTCTGGGGCGGGGTCGAGCAGGCGGGACTGACTCACCGGGTAGCCGCGGGCGTGATGGTGACGTACTCCCTGGTCTTCGCCGCTTCGCTCGTGCTGCGCTTCTTCAAGGCCGATCACAAGCTGGAGCTGCTGCGCGGCTACAACAGCATGGTCCCGGACCTGCAGGACGCCAAGGACTTCCTGCGTCAGTGGAAGTGGTACTTCACCGGAAGAGACCGGCCCCGCTTCGGCCGCTACGGCTACCTGGAGAAGCTGGATTTCTTCGGCGAGGTCTGGGGACTCATCATCATCGGGGGCTCGGGGCTGCTGCTCTGGTTCCCCGAGTTCTGGGGCCGATGGGTGCCGGGGTGGGCCTTCAACGTGGCCACCGTCTTCCACGGCTACGAAGCCCTGATCGCGGCCGGATTCATCTTCGTGGTGCACTTCTTCAACGTGCATCTGCGGCCGGACAAGTTCCCGCTGGACGCGGTCATGTTCCACGGTCGGGCCACACGCGCGTACATGGAGGAGGAGCACCCCACACTCCTCGAGGAGATCGACTCCTCCCTGACCGGTCCCGTGCGGGCCCACCCCCTCCTGGACGCCCCCCCCCCCCCCCCCTCCCCCCTC
>JAVVFC010000131.1:0-7954 GCA_032250975.1 Longimicrobiales bacterium
CCCGAGCTGGCGCTCCTCTTCTGCTCCGACCGCGCCACCGGGGGTGCCCACCCCCAGCTCTTCCGCATGTCGGCGGACGGGCGGGGCAAGTATCGCCTGCTGACCGAGGCCGGCTGCGTGCTCTACCCGCAGCCGGACGGCACCCTGGTGGGCGCCCTGCAGGACACCGCCGCCGGCGGGGAGACCCGCCTGGTCCGGGCGCGGCCGAATCCCGCCAACCCCCGCGCGGAGTGGGTGGTGGAGTGGCTGGCGCCGGAGCTGCGCCACCTCGACTTCTCCGCCGATGCGGTACCGTTCGGCGGCGGACTGCTCTTCACGGCGACCGATTCCGCCGGGCTGACGGACGTCTTCCGCCTGCTCCCCGGCACCGACAGCGTGATGCGCCTCACCCATGACCCCTGGTTCGAGACCGGCGTTTCGGTGGATCCGGGCTCGCCCGACGGCCCGGTGGTCTACGCCCGGTGGGGCGTGACCCGGATGGAGGGCGACCTGAGTGCGGCCTTCGCCGCCGGATCCGACCTCTACGCGATCCCCCTGGACGGCGGGAAGCCGAAGCGCCTGACCACCGATCCCCAGGTCGACCGGACGCCACAGGTCCGGGGCGCGGTGGTCGTCTTCGCCCGGGGGAGCGGCGAGGGGGAGGAGGAAGGGCTCATGGAGCTGTACCTCCTGGACCTGGGGACCCTGGAGGAGGTCCGCCTCACCCGGAACGACTGGAACGACCTCGAGCCCAACCTCACCCGGGACGGCACCCGTCTCTGCTGGCAGTCCGAGGAGTACGGCCACTACGAGATGAACCTCCGTACCATGGACCTCGCCACCCGCCGGGAGCGGGTGCTGGTCGACGCCCCCGGACGGGACACCAACTGCCACTGGACCCCGGACGGTCGGGCGGTCGTCTTCACCGGCTACCGCACCGGCGACGCGAACCTGTACCTGGTACCCGCCGAGGGGGGAGCGGAGCTGCCGCTGACCCGCCTGCGCAGCCACGAGGCGTTCATCGGGTTTCTGCCGGAGCCCACGCGGGGGTCCACGCGGGCCGAAAAGTGAAGGGGAACCGGCGCTCCGGCCTTGCCCGACCCGCCCCGGCGTCGTATCGGTGACGGACGCCGGACCCGCCCTCCCGGCGCCCGCAACCGCACCCAACCGCGAGGTACTCCATGCGCAGGCTCCCCATCCGAACCGCCCCCCGGCTGGCGGCGGCGACCCTTCTGGCGGCCCTCTCCGCTGTCTTCGCCCTCTCCGCCGCCCCCGTCCACGCCCAGCAGCAGCCCGTCGCCCAGCAGCGGCAGGCCGAAGTCACGGGCAAGAAGCTGCTGGACCACGACGTCTACGACGGATGGCGCGCGCTGCGCGACCGGCGCCTCTCCCCGGACGGCCGCTGGATCGCCTTCCGCTACGTGCCGGGGGAGGGGGATGCCGAGTTGGTGATCCGCCGCACCGATTCCGACCAGGCGGAAGTCATCCCGCGGGGCGGTCCCGCTACCCTCACGGGCGGGTGGGAATACGCGGTGTTCACCATCGCGCCCGCGCATGCGGCGGTGCGCCAGGCCAGGCGCGACGAGGTCAAGCCGGTCGACATGCCCAAGGACACGCTCGCCATCCTGCGGGTGGGGGACGCGCCCGACGGGGCGGTGCGCATCCCGGCGGTGAGCGGCTTCAAGGTCCCGGCCGAGGCCGGCGCCCTGGTCGCCTACCTCCTGGAGGAGGAGGAGGAGACGGAAGGTGACGCCGAGGCGGCGGCGGCGCCCCCCGCGGAGCCGGGCGGCGAGCCCGCACCGGAGGCGGGTCCCGCTGAGGAAGAGGACGAGGAGGCGGAGAAGCCCGAGCGCGGCAAAGGAAAGACGCTCGTCCTGCGCGACCTGGCGTCGGGGCAGGAGTGGCGCTTCGAGGATGTGAAGGAGTACGCCTTCACCCCGCGCGGCGAGGCGCTGGCCTTCACGCGCGTCACCGAGGACGGCGCCGGCGACGGGGCCTTCCTCGTGGACACCGGAACCGGGGAGGCCCGCCCGCTCCACGAGGGCATGGGGCGCTACCAGAGGCTCACGGTCGAGACCGATGGGGAGGGGACGGGGGTGGCCTTCCTCACCGACGCCCCCGACTGGCAGAGCGAGACCCCCGAATTCACGCTGATGGTGGCGTCCGCCGCCGACGGGGACGCCGCCCGCGCCGTCGCCGCCGCGGGCACCAACGGGGTTCCCGCCGGCTGGGTGGTGAGCGAGCACGGTGAGCTGGAGTTCTCGCGCGCCGGGCGTCGCCTCTTCTTCGGCACCGCGCCCCGCCCTCTGGAGGCCGTGGAGGACACGCTCCTGGACGAGGACCGGGTGAAGGTGGACGTCTGGAACTGGAAGGACCCCTACCTGCAGCCCATGCAGCTGGTACAGCTGGACGACGAACTCGAGCGCACCTACCGGGCGGTGGCGCATCTGGATGCCGGCGACCGGGTGGTGCAACTGGCGGACGAAACCCTTCCCGCGGTGACGCTCGCCGACGAGGGCGAGGGGGACCACGCGCTGGCCTACACCGACCTGCCATACCGGCAACTCGTCTCGTGGGATGGGCGCTACAACGACGTCTACGCGGTGGATGTGCGCACCGGGGAGCGGCGCCTGGTCCAGCACAAGCTGCGCGGCTTCTCCCCCGGGCAGGTCTCGCCCGGCGGCCGCTACGTGGCCTGGTGGGACGAGGAGGCGACGTCGTGGATGGCGGCGCCCATGGCGGGTGGGGCGCCGGTGAACCTGTCGGCCAACATCCCGCACCCCACCTGGGACGTGCTGGACGACCATCCGCAGGGGCTTCCGCCCGAGTCGTTCCCGGTATGGACCGAAGGGGACCGCGAGGTGCTGATCGCCGATCCGTACGACCTGTGGGTGGTGGACCCCGCGAGCGGCGCGGCCCGGAGCCTCACCGAGGAGACCGGGCGGCGCGAGGGGATCCGCTTCCGCTACGCGCGCGTCGATCCCGAGGAGCGGGCCGTCCCCCGGGACAAGGAGATTCACCTGAACGCGTTCCACCTCACGACCAAGGCGTCGGGGATCTATCGTGACCGGGTCGAGGGCACGCGCGCCCCCCGGCGGGTGGTGTGGGGCGACCGCGCCTACGACACGCCCCTGCGCGCCGAGGAGGCCGACCGCTACATCGTCTCGTGGAGCACGTTCCGCGACTATCCCGAGTACCGCGCCACCGACGCCTCGCTGGACGGGGGCCGGGTGCTCACCGAGACCAACCCCCAGCAGGCCGAATACTCGTGGGGGACGGCGGAGACCGTGGAGTGGATCTCCACCGACGGCGAGCCGCTGCAGGGGATCCTGTACAAGCCCGAGGGCTTCGACCCGTCCCGCAAGTACCCCATGATGGTGTACTTCTACGAGCGCATGTCGGACGGGCTCCACCGGCACATCACGCCCGCACCGGGCAGCTCCTCGGTGAACTTCGCCTTCTACGTGAGCCGGGGCTACCTGCTCTTCATCCCGGACATCCCCTACAAGATCGGCTGGCCGGGCGAGAGCGCCATGAACGCGGTCATGCCCGGCGTGCTGCGCCTGATGGCGACCGGCTTCGTGGATGAGGACCGCATCGGCGTCCAGGGGCACTCCTGGGGCGGGTACCAGATCTCGTACATGATCACCCGCACCAACCTCTTCGCCGCGGCGGAGGCCGGGGCGCCGGTGGCCAACATGACCAGCGCCTACGGGGGCATCCGCTGGGGGAGCGGGATGAGCCGGGCGTTCCAGTACGAGCGCACCCAGAGCCGCATCGGCGGCACGCTGTGGGACGCCCAGCACCGCTACATCGAGAACTCCCCGCTCTTCCAGGCGGACAAGGTGGAGACCCCACTCCTCATGATGCACAACGACGAGGACGGGGCGGTGCCGTGGTACCAGGGGATCGAGTACTTCTCGGCGCTGCGCCGCCTGGGCAAGCCCGTATGGATGCTCAACTACAACGGGGAGGACCACGGACTCCGGCAGCGGAAGAACCAGAAGGACTGGACCGTGCGCATGCAGCAGTTCTTCGACCACTACCTGATGGATGCGCCGCCCCCGGTGTGGCTCGAGTACGGCGTGCCGGCCGTGCTCAAGGGAAGGACGCTGGGGCTGGAGCTGGTGGAGACGCGCCGCCCCATTTCCTGACCCGGGTCTCCGGGCGGGGCGTCGGCCCCCCGGCTGGGTGCGCGCCCCCTCGGTACGGGGGTGCAGGGGGGGTCGGTCCCGCACGGGACCGGCCCCCCGTTCGTATGCCCGCTACGAATCCCCTTGACTTTCGCGACCCATGGTTAAAAAATCTAACAGCGATTCAACAAATGAGGCGTCCATGGTCCAGAGTGCGGTCTCCACCCCCTCGCCCCACGTGCGGCGCAAGCGGGAGCGGCGCCGGGGCGAGATCCTGCACGCGGCGCTGGCCACGGTGCGCGAGAAGGGGTACCACGCCACCACCCTGGACGACATCGCCGAGCGGCTTGGCGTGCGCAAGACGGCGCTCTACCACTACTTCGCGGACAAGGAGGCGATCCTCTACGCCTGCCACCGCGAGTCGCTGGCCGAGCTGGAGCGGATCCTGCAGGCGGCGACGACGTGCTGTGAGAGCGAGCGCGAGCGGCTGGCCTTCCTGATCCGGGAGCACGTGCGCGTGATGACCGAGAAGCTGGAAGGTTCGCCTCTGGCCTTCGAAGTCTCGGCGCTCGCGCCCGAACGGCGGGCCGAGGTGATCGCGGGGCGCGACCGCTACGAGCGCTACCTGCGGCAGGTGGTGGCCGAGGGCGTGCGGCGGGGCGAGTTCCGGGCGGTGGACGCCAAGCTGGCCGTCTTCGCCCTGCTGGGCGCCATCAACTGGATCGCGCGCTGGTACTCGCCCGAGGGGGGCGCGGGGGGCGAGGCGCTCGGACACGAGTTCGCCGACACGCTCATTCGGGGGCTGGTCGCTCCGGACGCGCCGGCGGCGGACGGGACGGCGGGGAACGGGACGGGCGGCGGAGGAGGCGGCGGCGCATGAAGGCGCTCCGGCTCGTGGCGGCGGGGGCGCCGCTGGCGCTCGAGGAGGTCCCCGACCCCCAGCCCGGGCCGGATGAGGTGGTGGTGCGGGTGGCCGGATGCGGCGTGTGCCACACCGACATCGGCTTCTGGAAGGACGGGGTGCCCACGCGCCACCCCCTCCCGCTGACGCTGGGGCACGAGATCGCGGGGGTGGTGGTGGCGAGCGGCTCCGAGTACGCCCACCTGCGGGACCGCGAGGTGATCGTGCCCGCGGTGATTCCGTGCGGCGCCTGCGACCTCTGCCGGAGCGGGCGCGGCAACGTCTGCCGCGCGCAGCGCATGCCGGGCAACGATATGGACGGAGGCTTCGCGGAGTACGTGCGCGTGCCGGGGCGGGGGCTGTGCGTGGTGGAGGAGCGGGGCGGGCTGGAGCTGGCGGAGCTCTCGGTGGTGGCCGACGCTGTCACGACCCCCTACCAGGCGGTGCTGCGGAGCGGGCTCGCGGAGGGCGACCTGGCGGTGCTGGTGGGGGTGGGCGGCGTGGGCACGCACTGCGTGCAGATCGCCAACGCGCTCGGGGGGCGGGTGGTCGCCATCGACGTGGACGCCGGCCGGCTGGCCGCCGTGGCGGAGTACGGAGCCGGGAGCACGCTGGACGCCTCCCGCGTGCCCTTCCGGGATCTGCGCGCGGCGGTGCGGGAGGCGGCCGCCGGGTGGGGGTGTCCTGATCACTCCTGGAAGGTCTTCGAGTGCTCCGGGCATCCGGCGGGGCAGACGACCGCCTACGGTCTCCTGACCCACGCCGCCACGCTGATGGTGGTCGGCTTCACGCTGGAGCGGGTGGAGGTGCGCCTGAGCAACCTCATGGCCTTCGATGCCACCGTGCAGGGGACGTGGGGGTGCCGGCCCGAGCTCTACCCGGAGGCGCTGGCGCTGGTGACGTCGGGCCGCGTCGCGCTGCGCCCCTTCGTCGAGATCCATCCGCTCCGGCACGGCCCCGCGGTGCTGGAGCAGGCCGCGGCGCACGCCCTGGAGCGGCGCGCGGTGCTGGTCCCCGAATCCCCGGCCTGACGGAACCCCTGAGAGGTGCGACGATGCCCGAACTGAAGAGCCACACCCTGGTCCCCCCGGTGGACTTCCAGGAGATCCTCTACGAGCTGCGCCCGGTCCTCGATCCGGACGGGGAACCGGTGGAGGGGCTGCACAATGCCTGGATCAGCCTGAACAACCCGGACCAGCTCAACAGCTACACCACCGGGGCGGTGAAGGAGGTCATCCTGGCCTTCCGGCAGGCGTCCATGGACCGGAGCGTGGTGGCGGTGGTGTTCACTGCGGTGGGGGACAAGGCCTTCTGCACCGGTGGGAATACCAGGGAGTACGCCGAGTACTACGCCGGCAATCCGCAGGAGTACAAGCAGTACATGCGGCTCTTCAACGACATGATCGACAGCATCCTGCGCTGCGACAAGCCGGTGGTGAACCGCGTGAACGGGATGCGGGTGGCGGGCGGCCAGGAGATCGGGATGGCGTGCGACTTCACGGTCACCGCAGACACCGCCCGCTTCGGCCAGGCCGGCCCCCGGCACGGCTCCGCGCCCGACGGCGGCTCCACCGACTTCCTCCCCCTGTACGTGGGCTTCTCGCGCGCGATGGAGAGCGGCGTGCTCTGCGAGATGTGGAGCGCGCACAGGGCGCTCTTCTACGGGCTGGTCAACGAGGTGGTGCCGGCTCTGAAGCTCGACGGGGCGTGGATCCCCAACCCGATGGTGGTCACCGACCGCTTCCTGGGACCCTTCGGCTCGCTCGTCTACGGCAACTGGAAGACGGGCGCGGAGGCGGCCGCAGCGCGCGAGACGCTGGCCCGCGCACGGACCGACCTCTCGCGCCTGGACGAGGCGGTGGAGGCGCTCTGCACGAAGCTGCTCATGCTCATGCCCGACTGTACCTCCAAGACGGTGAACTCGCTCCGCAAGCACAAGCAGAAGCACTGGGACCTGAACGCCATCACCAACCGGGAATGGCTGGGGCTGAACATGATGACCGAGGCCAGGGCGGGCTTCCGGGCCTTCAACGAGGGCCCCCGGGGCCGGCGCGAGGTGGACTTCATCAAGCTGCGGCAGATGCTGGCTGGGGGCCACCCGTGGGACGACGACCTGGTGCGGGCCATCTCGCCCCAGTACCGGACCGACGCGGAGGAGGGGTAGCCATGCCGGTCACGGTCGAGGTGCGCGCGGGCGTCGCGCACATGGTGCTGGACGCGCCCCCGCTCAACATCCTCACGCGCGAGGTGATGCAGGGCCTGCGCGAGGCGCTGGCCGGGGTGGCCGGCGACGCGGAGGCCCGCGTCATCCTGCTCACGGCGGCGGGGCGGCACTTCTCCGCGGGCGCCGCGGTCGAGGAGCACCTGCCCGGCACCGTGGAGGCGATGATCCCCGAGTTCATGGAGACGGTGGCGCTGCTCGAGACCGCCCCGGCACCGGTGGTGGTGGCGGTGCAGGGCCGCTGCCTGGGCGGCGGCGTCGAGGTGGCGCTTGCCGGCGACCTGGTGGTGGCGGGGGAGGGCACCGTGCTGGCGCTCCCGGAGATCGCCCTGGGCGTCTTTCCGCCCGCGGCATGCCTGCAGCTCCCGCGCCTGGCCGGCCCGGCGCTCGCGGCCGAGATGGTCCTCACCGGAGCACCCCTGGACGCGGAGCGGGCCGAGCGGGCCGGTCTCTTCTGCCGCGTGGTCCCGGACGACCGGGTGCAGGAGGAGGCCCGGGCTCTGGCCGAAACCCTGGCCTGTCACAGCGGCGCCGCGCTGCGGATGGCCAAGCGGGGGCTGCGGGTGGGGTCGGGGGCGGGCCGGAGCGCGGGAGCCGGCGCGGCCGGCGACGCCGGTGCCGAGGCCGAGGTGACCCGCCTCTACCTGGAGGAGCTCATGGCGACCGCCGACGCCCGCGAGGGGCTGGAGGCGTTCATGGAGAAGCGCCAACCGCGATGGA
>JAVVFC010000132.1:0-7912 GCA_032250975.1 Longimicrobiales bacterium
GTCGTAGGGGATGACGGGGAAGTCCTGGACGCCGCGGGCGGGAAGCGCGTCCCCGGCGGGGCGCGCGGAGCCCGGTCCGGATAGCGGGGCCCGCAGCGCGCCCGGGGCGGCCGCTGCCGCCCCCGCCACCAGCACCCCGGCCGCGGCCAGCACCGCCAGCGGCTTCACGATCCTTCGCCCCGGATCTGCAGCAGGAGTTCCAGCGCCTCGTCGTAGGTGGGCGCGATCTCGAGCGCGCGCAGCAGCTGGCTGCGCGCCTCCGTCCGCTCGCCGTCCGCCAGCAGCGCCTCGGCCAGCCGCAGGTGCGCCCGGGCCCGGTCCACCGGGTCCAGCGCCAGCACGGCGCGCCGCTCCCGCACCGCCCCGCCGGTGTCGCCCGCAGCGGCGTGCAGCTCGGCCAGCCGCTCGTGCAGGTCGGGGTCGTAGGGGAAGACCTCCACCGCCCGGGTGAGCGCCGCCCGCTCCCCGGCGTCCTCGCCCAGCGCGCGCCGCAGCTCAGCCTCCTCGCGGTGGACCTCGAAGGCGTTCTCGTTGAGGGTGCCCAGCCGCCGGAGCGCATCCGCCGCCCGCTCCGATTCGCCCCGCTCGCGGTGGATGCGGGCCAGCAGGCGCAGCGGACCGTCCTCCCCCGGGTAGGCCGGGAAGAGGCGGAGCGCCTCCCTCAGGTGCTCCTCCGCGCCGGCGGCGTCGCCGCCCGCCAGCAGCGCCCGCCCGAGCGCCAGGCGCGCCGGAAAGCTCCCGGGCTGCGCCCGCACGCGCGCCCGCAGCGCCTCCACGTCCGCCGCGCCCCCGGGCGCTCCCGCCCCCGCTCCGCCGCGCGCCCGCCCCGGCACCGCCAGCCCGCCCGGCGCCGGGGTGGGAAGGTCGGCCACGGCCCGGATCTCCCCCGCGAAGCGCGCCCGCAGATAGCGCTCGAAGGTGCCGTCCAGCGTTGCGGAGTCGAGGCCCAGGATCTCGCCGGCCAGCGCCTCGGTGGAGCGCCCCCCCCGGTACCCGTCCAGGAAGCGCCGGATAGCCTGGAATCCGTACGTCTCTTCGATCCAGTCGAAGGCCAGGGAAGCCAGCACGTACGAGAAGAGGACCTGCTGGGGGAAGGCGGGGCGCACGAAGCCCTCGTTCATGCGGCTCAGGGGGGGCATGCGGCCGTCGTGCCACGCCTGCAGGAAGGCGGGCGTGGGACGGAAGCCCCAGTGGGGGCGGGCGACGCGCTGCTCGCGCACCGCCAGCCCCTCGCTGAACCAGCGCGGGACGTTGTGGTCGCTCATGCCCAGGTGGAAGGCGTGGGCCAGTTCGTGCCAGAGCGTCGAGGCCCAGTTGAATTCGCCCGCCTGCCGCGCCGAGGGCGAGTCCATGACGAGGGTGGAGCCGAAGCTCACGCCCAGCGCCCCCAGCCCCACCAGCCCGAGCGTACGCACGCTGAAGTCGGCGCTGCTTGGGTAGAGCTCCAGCCGGATGGGGGTGGGCGGCTCGGCGCCGTAGCGCGCGGCCAGGGCGGCGTAGGCCTCCTCGGCGAGCGCGGTGACGTAGGGCTCCAGCAGGTCCGCCTCGCGCTCGCGCAGCGCGATCTCGAAGTGCTCGGTGCGCACCACGCGGAAGTGCGTCCAGGTGTCCAGCAGGTCCAGGGTGTTCTTGAACCAGGGATTGAAGGGATCGCCCTGGAAGGCGCGCCCCATGTTGGCGCGCCCCTCTTCGAGCGCTCCGGTGCGGAGCTGGTTGGTGGCCAGCGTGCCCAGCGCGTCCCACGCCTGCGGGTCGCGGCGCACCGCCTCGCGGGCGAAGTCGACCGCCTCCCGGTACTTGCGCGTGTCCGCCGAGACCTCGGCCAGGGTGGCGTACACCCCCGGGTAGGCGGGATCGAGGGCGTCGGCGCGGCGCAGCGCGGCGCGGAAGGCGGCCTCGTCGCCGGCCCGGTGGTGGGCCGCCGCCAGCACGGCCAGCGCCTCGAGGGCATTGGGGTTCACGGACAGCGCCCGCTCCGCCGCCGCGCGCGCGCGCTCCGGGTCCTCGGCGCGCAGGTGGATGCGGGCGATGAGCACGCGCGCGCCCACGTGGTTCGGGTTGGTCTCCAGGACGCGCTCGGCGGTGGCCAGCGCCTCCGGATTGCCGTCGAAGTCCTGCGCCCGGGCCCGCCCCCAGAGCGCGTCCGGGTGGGCCGGGTTCCGCTCCAGCACCTGCCGGTACTCCTCGTGCGCGTCGGGAGAGGCGTAGCGCGCCAGGAACAGGTCCCCGGCCCCCACCCGCGGGCGCGGGTCGCCGGGGAGCGCGTCGGCCGCCTCGTCGTAGGCGCGCAGCGCATCCTGGTAGAGCGACGAGGAGGCGCGCCCGAGCCACGTCACCGCGCGGGCCACCGCCAGCAGCTCCTCGCCGGTGAGGGCGGCGCTCCCGTTGTAGAGGTCGATGAAGGCGTCGAAGCCCGCCATGGCCTCCGCGCGCCGGCCGCGCAGGAAGTCCAGCTCGGCCAGCCGCAGCCGGGCTACCTGCTGGTCCGGGGCCCGTCCGGCGACCGAGGCGCGGAAGGCGGCCTCGGCCTCGTCCCAGCGCCCGAGCGCCATCAGCACCTCGCCGCGGGTGCGGGCCAGGGCGGCGGCGGCGCTCCCGCCGGCGGCCCCTGCGGCGGCACCGGGCAGGGCGAGCGCGGCCAGCGCCTCGTCATGGCGCCCCGTCTCCGCCAGCACGCGCGCCTGGAGGATGCGCGCCTCCGGTGCGGGTGCGGCGCGGGTCAGCGGCGCCAGCACCGCGAGCGCCTGCTCGTACTCGCCGCCGAAGTAGGCCTCGCGCGCGGCCTGCAGACGGGCGTCGTCCTGGGCCGCGAGGGGCACGGCGGCGGCCAGCAGCAGCAGGGCCGGCAACGCGCGGTGAGCGCCCCTCATGCCCCGCCACCCCCACCGCTCCGGGCCGCGATCTCGCGGCTCTTGAGCGCGATCTGCACCAGCAGCTCCTCCAGCCGGGTCTCGTACTCCGCCTGCTCCATCGTTTCGCGCGCGGCCCGCAGCCGGGCGACCTCGGCCTCGAGCGCGCCCCGCTCGTTCAGCAGGCGCACCGTCACCGAGTCCCCGACGGCATCCGGCACGGTGGCGTAGGCCGAGCGCGGGACGAGGCGAAAGAGCGCGGCGGCCGAACCGTCGGGGCCCTCGCGGGACGGCTCCTCGGAGCCCTCACCGTCGCCGTTGTCGTCCAGCAGGGCGTGCTCGGTCAGGAGGAGGTTGGCCTCGCCGTAGTGCCGTGCCACCTCGGCGCGCGCGTAGGTGAACGCCTCCAGCAGCGAGAGCATCCCGTCCTTGTCCAGGTCCGCCGCCTCCCCTTCGAGCGCCTCGGCGAAGTAGCCCGCGAACTGCGTCTCGTTCCGCTCCGCCCCGGTCCTGGTGGCGGTGATGACGGTGCGGCCGGGCGCCGCCAGCGCCTGCACGAAGGGGCCGCTCGCCGAGGCCGTGTTCACCACCGCCACCTCGCGCTCCCCGAAGCGCGCCAGCAGCGCGTCCCATTCGGCCGCGGTGAAGTCGGGGCCGGGGAGGTTGAAGCGCGCCTCGTCGCCCCGGAACGACCCGTGGCCGATCAGCACCACCAGCACCCGGTCGCGGGGTCCGGCGCGCTCCGCCACGCCCCGGATGGCCGCCTCCACCCCCGCCCGGTCCGAGCGGCCGGCCACCGCCGGATGCCCGGTGGGGTCCTCGGCCAGCAGGAGCGCGCGTTCCGGGGGGAGGTCGAAGCGCTCCCGGGCGGCGGCGTTGATGCGCGCGCCCCACTCCAGGAAGCGCTCGGCGTAGGCGGGGTCGCCGCCCAGCCCCACCACCGTGACCAGGTGCACGTCCTGGGCCTCCGCCCCCACCGCGGCGGCGGCCAGCAGGAGGAGCGCGGCCGCCCTCACACCATCCCCCGGGTGCGGCGCACGCCCCACTCTGCCCCCAGCAGCCCCACCAGCAGGAGCAGAATCACCGGCATGTCCCACAGTTCGCGCTCCTCGGTGAGCGTCACGCCGGCCCCGGTGAAGCGCAGATCCTCCGGGAGGGTGCCCACCGTGCGCGGCGTGTAGAAGCGCCCGCCCGTCTCCTCTGCGAGCCGCTGCAGCAGCGGTGTGCGCCGCCCGGCGTCGAAGTACTCCTCCGGGCTGGGGCCCACTTCGAGCATCGTCTCGGCACGGCCGAGCACCCCCGCCTCGGTGGCCGCCTCGACCGCGATCCGGTAGCGGCCCGCCTCCGGGGGGGTGACCGTGCCGCGGTACTCGCCGTCGGCGTCCACGCTCCACGCCAGCGCCTCCTCCACCACGGCGCCCGAGGGGTGCGTGACGGTGAGGGTCACGCGCGCGTTGTTGAGGCCGATGTAGGCCGAGTCGGTGACGGTGGCCGTCACCACCACCCCCGCGCCGGGCTCCACCCGCTCCGCGGCGAGCGCCACCGCCACCGGCTCGGGCACCCCGTCCACCAGCCAGCGCAGCAGCTGGCGCCAGAGCGTCTCGTGGCGCAGATCCTCGACCGGGACGTCGGCGTGCATCTGCCAGGTCCAGGTGTCCTGCACCGGGAGGGCCAGCACCTTGCCCCCACCAAAGCGGTGGTGGGCCAGCACCACGCGCGCCTCGCCGGCGGCGTCCCCCTCCAGCAGGGTCACCGCGCCCGGCTTGGTGCGGGTGACGCGGTTGAGGGTGGTCAGCGGAGGCAGGTCGTCCCAGCTCCCCCCGTCCAGCCGCCCGACCGGGTGGTTCCGGCCGGCGGGCGTGGGTTGCACCTTCACCTCCTGGAAGGCGTGGCCCCCGTTCGGCGCGGGCTCCTCCAGGTAGACGGGGAGGAGGTCCTCCAGCGCGGTGCCCGCGTACCCGCCCTCGGCGAAGGCGGCGCGGCCGCCCAGCACCAGCAGCCCCCCGCCCCGCTCCCCGACGAAGTCCGAGATCATCTGCAGCTGGTCGCGGGTGAAGAAGGAGGCCTCCACGCTGCCCAGCACCAGGGCGCGGTAACGGAACAGCTCCTCGCGGGTGCGCGGAAAGCCCCCCGCCAGCTCCTCGGGCTCGTCCAGATCCAGCCGATAGAACTTGCCCGGGGCGGTCCGCTGCAGCGTGACCACCTGCAGGTTGGGATCGTCCGCCACCGCCCGCCGCAGGAACTTGAGCTCCCAGCGCGGCTCCCCTTCGAAGTAGAGGATCTTCTCGCGGTCGTCGGCCACCTGCACCAGACGCGTACGGGCGTTGTTCTCCTGCACCGCCTCTCCCGGCAGCGCCGGGATGCGGAAGCGGAGCGTCCTGGCCCCGGCCTCCTCCAGGGTGAGAGGCACACGGACCAGAGTGGGCTCGCCGTCCCCGCCCAGCACCACCTCCTCCTCGGCAATCCGCCGCGGGCCGTCCTCGACCACCAGGGTGACGCGCCGGCCCCCCAGACCGCGCTGATCCAGCACCACATCGGCCATGGCGCCCGTTCCGCGCAGCACGCTGCGGGGCAGCTCCACGCGCGTGACCTGCACGTCCGGGGAGAGGTGCTCGGCGCCCACGCCCACCGTATAGACCGGCACGCCGGCCGCCTGCAGCGGGACCAGCGCGCGCGCCAGCGGCTCGGCGCCGTTGTCGGCCCCGTCGCTCACCACCACCACGCCCGAGAGAGGCACGCTGGAGAGTTCGCCGCGGGCCTGGTCCAGCGCGGACCCCAGGTCGGTGCGCGTGCCCTGGAAGGTGAGCGACCCCGCGTGCTCGACGCGGCCCGCGGCGGCCGAGAAGCGGTAGAAGCGGAGCGCGAAGCGTTCGCCCAGCGCCTCCACCAGCTCCGACCCCTCGGGGCCGAAGGTCTCCTGCAGCCAGGCGCGGCGCGGGCGGCCGTCCTCCCCGGGCAGCTCCATGCTGCGCGAGTCGTCCAGCAGCACGGCCACGAAGTTGCGCTGCGGCACCACCGAGGAGAGCACCAGCGTG
The DNA here is from genome assembly GCA_032250975.1 of Longimicrobiales bacterium. Classification (GTDB taxonomy): domain Bacteria; phylum Gemmatimonadota; class Gemmatimonadetes; order Longimicrobiales; family Gaopeijiaceae; genus Gaopeijia. The sequence continues at coordinate 5,885 of JAVVFC010000132.1, forward strand.
GGCTGCATCAGGGCGAAGGCGAGCACGCCCAGCGCCGCCACGCGCAGGGTGGCCAGCAGGGTGCGCTCCCACGGCTTCGCCCGTCCCGAGGCGGTGCCGTAGGACACCACCGCCGCCACCCCCAGCAGCGCCACGCCCCCCAGCAGCAGGGCCAGCGGCCACGGGGTGGCGAGGACGACTTCGCCCTCCCGGAAGAGGACGGGCCGGAATTTGAAGAGGAACTCGAAGATCCGCTCCACGCCCCCTCCCTCAGTGACTCATCCCGTACACGACCATGTTCACACCCATCTCGTACGCGAACGTTGAATACGGGAGCGGATACCAGGGATCCTCGGCCCACTCCCAGGCATCGCCGAGGTCGGTGTTCCAGTTGATCACGACCATCAGGCGGTCGTGGTCGTCGAAGATCCCGAACACGCGCGGATCGCACCCCCAGCACTCGGCCGTGGGTCCGCCCCGGCGCCCCACCCCCACGTTGGGGACCTGGCGGATCTCCTCGATGTCGTAGACCGCATTGAAGACCGGGTGATCGAGCGGGATCTCGCGGATGGGCCGGCCCGGCAGCACGCGGCTCAACTGGTAGGCCAGGTTCTGCATCGCCCGCTCCCCCCAGAAGTCGTCCACCACCAGGAAGCCGCCCACCTCCAGGTAGCCGCGCAGCCCCTGCACCTCGGCCTCGGTCAGGTCCATGGCAGCCACCTCGAGCGCGTACAGGAACGGAAAGCGGCGCAGGCCGGGATCGTCCAGCCGCACGGCGTTCTCGCCCTGGTGCGCGTCGATCCCGATCAGGCGCGCGAGCACCACCAGGAACTGGTGGTCCGCCTTGGGATAGTCGGTGGCCCAGCGGGGGCGGCGCCCCCACCCGAAGCCGCCGCGGTAATCGGAGTAGATGGCGCGGGTGAAGTAGTACTCGCGGTAGCCCGCCCCGGGGCGCACCACGCCCGCCTCCCTGAGCAGCGCCCGCGCGTCCACCTCCTGGGCGGAGGCGGGGACGGGTGCGCCGGCCGCGAGCACCCCCGCGAGGGCCGCCGCGGCCAGCGCCGGGACCAGCGAGACGGGAATCCGCATTCAGGGGCGGGGTGGGAGGATCTCGTCGGGCCTGCGGCGCGGCAGGTGTATGGTCCCGTAACCGGCCCGTCCGGGAATGTTTCCCTCCGGCCTCCGGACGTACGCTCTTGACGGGGCCCGCCCGCCAGACGAGCGTCGCCAGAGGCGAATCCCATCGTTCCCCGACCGCGCATGCCTCGACCCGCCCACCCCGTCCGGACCCCGCGCTCCCCCACCCACACCGCGATCCGCTTTGCGGCCCGCCCCACGTCCCGCACCGCGAGCCGGCTCGCCGCCGCCCTGCTCCTGCTCGCCGCAGCAGCCGGCTGCGACGCTGGCCCCGGCGCGGGCGGCAGCCCCGCCGTGACCGACTCGGCCGGGGTCGTCCTCGTGCGCAACGGTGCCCTCCCGGCCTGGAGCCCCGAGCAGGGGTGGTGGGTGGAGGAGGTGCTGCGAGTGGGCGGCCCGGAAGCCCCCCCCGAACTCCGCTTCGGGTATATCGCGGACGTCGCCGTGGATTCCGCGGGCACGCTCTTCGTGCTCGATCCGGAGGCCCGCACCGTGGTGGCGGTCGCGCCCGACGGAACGCACCTGCGCACCATGGGTGGTCCGGGTGAGGGCGCCGGGGCGCTGGGGCCGCTACCCTCCTCGCTGGTGACGTGGCGGGACGAGGTCTGGGTGGCGGACTGGACGCAGGGGCGCATGAAGCGCTTCGGGCCGGACGGCGCCCCGCGCCGCCCCTTCCTGCTCCCGCACGGGCCGGGCGCACGCAGCTGGTGGAGCCCCGCCCCCGAGGAGGAGATCCGCTTCCGGGCCGTGCGGCGCGTCCGCGAGGCGGACGGGTCGTGGGGGATCCGCGACGCCCTCTTCCGCCTGCGCCCGGACTTCACCGCCGACACGGTATTCCCCTTCGACTACCCCCGCCCCGACCTGGGCACGCCGGAGGCGCCCCGTACCCCCGCCGTGTTGAACGCCCCCGCC
>JAVVFC010000133.1:0-7898 GCA_032250975.1 Longimicrobiales bacterium
CATCCGGCAACGTCTCCGCGCTGAAGGGGAGCATCATCACGCTCGAGGTGCTGCCGACGGTCGACCTGAAGGCGGCGGCGCTCGTCACCTCGAGGCGCGAGGAGAGGCCGCTCCGGCGCGCGGACGAGGCGCCCACCTGCCTGCCCGTCAGCAGCAGGTCGAGCGCGGCGCGCACCCCGATCAGGCGGGGCAGCAGGGTGGTGCCGCCCCACCCGGGCAGCAGCCCCAGCTGGACCTCGGGAAAACCGAGCCGGGTCCCTGCTGCGGAGGATGCGACCCGGTGCCGGCACGCCAGCGAGAGCTCCAGCCCACCGCCCAGGCAGACGCCGTGCACCGCCGCCACCGTGGGGACCGGCAGCCGCCCGAGCGACTGGAAGATCTCCTGCCCGAGGCGCGCCTTGGCCTCCCCGTCCGCCGGCCCCTCGATGCCCGCGATGGCCTCCACGTCGGCGCCGGCGATGAAGGAGTCGGGCTTGCCGCTGAAGACCACCACGGCCCGCACCGCGCCCTCGCGCGCCCGCTCCTCCAGCGCCTGCACGTGCTCCCCCAGCCGCCGCATCACCCCCTCGTCGAGCACGTTCATGCGCCGCTCCGGGTCGGCGAAGGTGATCCAGGCCACGCCTTCCGGATCGACGGTGAGGAGGGGAGATGGGCTACGCTCGGCCATGGTCGGGGCGGGTAGGAGAGGGGGAGGGTCCGATGCCATTCGCAATCTACAACGTAAGAGGGCCCCGGGCGCGTGCGCGCCCGGGGCCCTCTTACGGAGGTGTGCCCTCCCGGCCGCGGACCCCCCGGGGATCCGGGCGACCGGGCGGAGGCAGCGTCACAGCTTGGGCCGCACCTCCGCGTTGGCGCGCGTCAGCGTGACCGTCACCGGCTCGCCCCGGTCCACCGTCACCGGGATGTTCCAGTAGAGCTCGTTGTAGACCTCGTCCAGGCGCCCGTGCACCCAGTACTGGCCCGGCTTGACCTGGAAGCGCGCCACGCCGCCGGCGTCGGTGGTGTCGGCCGTCGCCTGCAGCCCGGACGCCCGCACCTTGGCCGCCCAGACGCCTCCGACTTCAGCGAAGGCCTCGTCCGCCCAGTTCACCCGCTGGATGCGTACCTGCTGGGCGTACTCCAGGTTCGCCTTCTGCAGCGAATCGAACTCGTTGAAGGCGGCGTTCATCTGCCGCTCCACCCGGCTGTACTCCGCCTCGAAGTCGTTGTAGTCGTTGAAGAGCATGCGGTACCGCGTCTCGCCGCGGCTCAACCCTTCCATGGCGCTCGTGATCTGCTGCAGCGTGTCACGCAGGGTGTTCCACCGATTCTCCTGCTGCCGCCAGCGCTGCTGCGCCGAGGCGATCTCGGCCCGCGCGTCCAGAAGATCCTGCGGGATCTCGGGCTCCGGCGTGCCGTACGCGAGGGCGAGCGAATCGAAAACCGCGTCCCGATCGAAGGGCAGGAGCTGGACCTCCAGATCCGATACCGGGCGGACCACGGTCTCGCCCGTGTTGGGGTCCTGGGCCTCCACCTCCGCCGTGACCACGAGTTCGGCCGGTCCGCAAGCGGCCACCGCCAGGGCCGCGACCGCCGTGAGCAGGGAGCTACGCTTCATGGATTCTCTCCGGGTACGACTGGTTGGGGGTTGGGAAGACCGGGCAAAGTAGCGCGGCCTCCCGCCCCGCCACAACCTCGTCGTCGCGACGTGCCCGACCGCGGGAACGTCAGGGAATCTCGGCCGGGAAGACGAAGTCGAGCGGGTTGCGCGCCACGCCGTGCTGCCACACCTCGTAGTGCAGGTGCGGGCCGGTGGCGATACCGGTGCTGCCCACCTGGGCGATGAGCTGGCCGCGCTCCACGGACTGGCCCACCCGGACGTGCAGCTTGGAGGCGTGCCCGTAGCGGGTGACGTAGCCGTACCCGTGGTCGATTTCGACCATCTGCCCCAGCCCGGTCGCCCACCCGGCGCGCACCACGCGGCCCCTGGCCGCGGACAGGATGGGGGTGCCCTTGTCGGCGGAGATGTCCACACCGCGGTGGGGGAGCGCCTCGTTGTGGATGGGGTGCTGGCGCGCCCGCGCGAAGCGGGAGCTGAGCCACCCGCTGGTGGGCAGGATCGACGGGGTGGACCGCAGCAGGTCGTGGTGCGCCTGCAGCGAATCGCCGGCCGCATCGAAGCTGCGCGTGAGCAGGTCGGCGCGGCGCTCGAGGGCGCTCAGGTCGTAGGCGAGGGCAAACGAGCGCGATCCCAGCGCCGGATCCACCTCCCACAGGGGAGAGGCCTGGGGCGTGAGCCCGCCCGGTCCGCCGATCCCGACCTGGAGAACCTCGTCGTCGATGGGGTCCAGACCGGCCAGATTCCGCACGAAGGCGTTCCGCTCGGCGATGCGCGCCATGGACCCTTCCACGGCGACGACGCGGTCCTGAAGCCGGGCGAGCTCCGCGACCAGCACGCCGTTCTCACGCTCCAGGAGCGCGGCCTCGACCCGGGCGGAGCCCTCCCGCACCAGCCACACGGCGGACCCCCCCAGCAGGAGCAGGAGCCCGGCCACGGCCGTCGCCACGGACCGCACACGACGGCGCGACACGGAGAACTGGCGTGTCTCTCCAGCGCGGTCGTCCAGGACCAGCAGCGTCCAGCGGTCTCCGGCCATGGGGGGTGATGTCTCCGGTATGCGTGTGCGCGGCTCCGGCGGTCGGCGGCCGGTGCGGTTGCGGTACTCTTACAACCATCCAAGGTACCCGCGGCGGGAAGCGGGTGTCAACGAAACTCTGCAGCCCGCGCCAGGGGGCGGTCGGCGAAGTCCGCGACCCCGCCCCGGGGCGGGATCAGACATCCTCTGCGGCCTTCCGGGGAAAGAGCGGATCACCCTTGGCGACGGTCCGCCCCGCGAGCGGAAGCGTTCCCGCCCGGGCGAGGGTGGGGACCGCCTCCAGCCCCAGCCGTCCCGCCAGCTCCGCCATACGCCCGGGGCAGACGGGCTGGAAGAGCGCGGCCAGGACGGTGAGCACCCGCGCCAGCGTGGCCAGCGTCTCGTCCAGCTCCCGGGCCCGCTCGGGATCCCGGGCCTGCGCCCAGGGCTCGCGCACCTCCACGTACCCGTTGGCCTCCCGGGCCAGGTCCATGGCGGCCGCCAGCGCGTCGTGCACCCGGAACCCCGAGAGCGCCTCGTCCACCCGCGCCAGGGTCGCGGCGATGGCGGCGTCCAGCCCCGTACCCGGCGCGTTCGGGACCACACCCTCCCGGTAGCGGACCGTCATGCTGAGCGCCCGCGAGGCCAGGTTGCCCAGCACGTTGGCCAGCTCGTCGTAGCGCGCCAGAAAGCGCTCGAGCGTATAGGAGGCGTCCTGGCCGGTGGGCATCTCCCGCAACAGGTACCAGCGGAGGGCGTCGATCCCGAAGGCCTCCCGCAGCTCGAGCGGGTCCACCACGTTCCCGAGCGACTTGGACATCTTGGTCTCGCCCACCACCCACCAGCCGTGGGCGAGGATGCGGCGCGGCAGCGGCAGCCCCGCGCCCATGAGCAGGGTGGGCCAGTACACTGCATGCGTGGTGAGGATGTCCTTCCCCATCAGGTGCAGGTCCGCCGGCCACCACGACGCCGAGGTGTCGTCCCACGCAGGATCCGCCGCGTCCGGATCCGGTCCCAGCGCACCCGACGCGGTGAAGTAGTTGATGAGGGCGTCCACCCAGACGTAGGTCACGTGTTCGGGCGCGAAAGGGAGGGGGATGCCCCACTCCAGCCGGGTGCGGGGACGCGAGATGGAGAGGTCCCCGAGCGGCTGCTGCAGGAAGCCCAGAATCTCGTTGCGGCGGATCTCCGGGACGATCCACTCCGGGTTGCGGTGGATGTGCTCGATCAGCGCCTCCTGGAACGCGCTCATGCGGAAGAACCAGTTCGTCTCCTCGATCTCCCGCACGGCCCGGCCGCAGTCGGGGCACGTCTGGCCCTCGCCCAGGTCCTTGCCGGTCCAGTAGCGCTCGTCGTGGACGCAGTACCATCCGGTGTAGCGGCCCTCGTAGATGTGCCCGCGGTCGTGCAGCCGCTGCATGAAGGCACGCACGACCGCCTTGTGCTCCGGCTCGGTGGTGCGGATGAAGCGGTCGAACGAGATGTCGAGCCGGTCCCAGGCGGCCCGGAAGCGCGTGGCCATCTCGTCGCAGAGCGCCTGCGGCGCCAGCCCCCGCCGGGCCGCCTCCTCCTGGATCTTCTGCCCGTGCTCGTCGGTGCCGGTCAGGAAGCGGACCTCGTGCCCCTCCTGCCGATAGTAGCGCGCCAGCACATCCGCCAGGATTGTGGTGTAGGCGTGCCCGATGTGGGGCTCGCCCGAGGCGTAGTAGATGGGTGTCGTCAGGTAGCGTCTGCCCACGTCACGCTCCGTCCTGGTCGGATTCCGGGCCCTTCGCCGGGCCTTCATCGCCCCCGTTCCCCGGCCCCTCGCCGCCCCCGGCCGCCACCTCGTCTCGCAGCGCCTCCAGGGTGACGGTGCGCCGGTTCCCCTCGGCGTCTCGCAGCGTGACCCGCTCGCGCAGGACCTCGACCGCCACCACGCGTTCCTCGCCGCGCGCGGTGCGCACCGACCGTCCCTCCCGGGGGAAGCGACGCCGCGCCTCCACGTAGCTGCGGTGCTCGTACATGAGGCAGCACATCAGCCGCCCGCAGCAGCCGGAGATCTGGGCCGGGTTGAGCGAGAGGCGCTGGTCCTTGGCGAGCTGCAGGCTCACCGGTTTGAGCTCCGGGAGCCAGGTGGAGCAGCAGAGCTCCCGCCCGCACCGCCCCACCCCACCCAGCAGCGCCGCCTCGTCGCGCACGCCGATCTGCCGAAGCTCGATGCGGGTGCGGAAGGTGCGGGCCAGATCGCGCACCAGCTCACGAAAGTCCACGCGCCGCTCGGCGGTGAAGTACAGGATCAGCCGGTTGCGGTCGTACTGCCACTCGGCCTCGGTGACCTTCATCTTGAGGCCGTGGCGCGAGACCACCTCCCGCGCCGTGGTGCGCACCCGAGGCTCGTCCCGCCGCAGCGCTTCCAGGCGCGCCACCTCGTCCGGCGCCGCCGCGCGCAGCACCCGCCGCTCCGGCACCGGCGTCTGGCACCCGCCCGAGGACGCGCACTTGCGCTCGGCCACCATACCCAGCGCGGTGACCTGGCCCAGGTCCTCCCCCCGCTCGGCCCCCACCACCACGTGCTGCCCGGGCGCGAGGTCCAGGCCGGCGTAGGTGTAGTAGCCCTTGCGGGTGGCCTTGAAGCGCACCTCGGCGAAGCCGGCGTCCACCCCTCAGCCCTCCGGCTCCCCGTCCTCGCCCAGCCACGCACCCATGGCCTCGTACTTGGCCCACCGCCGGGCCAGCAGCGTCTGCACGTCCAGCTCGTCCAGTTCGGCGAGATGGCGGGTGAGCGCGGCCCGCAGCCGCCGCGCCGTCTCCGCCCAGTCGGCGTGGGCACCGCCCGCGGGCTCGGCCACCACGTCGTCCGCGACGCCCAGCGCCAGCAGATTGGCCGACGTGAGCTTGAGCGCCGAGGCCGCCTTCTCGCGGTGCTCGGCCGAGCGCCAGAGGATGGCGGCGCACCCCTCCGGCGAGATGACGGAGTAGACGCTGTGCTCGAGCATCACGATGCGGTCCGTGACGCCGAGCGCGAGTGCGCCCCCCGAGCCGCCCTCCCCGATCACCACCGAGACCGTCGGCACGCGCAGCCGCGCCATCTCGCGCAGGTTCATGGCGATGGCCTCGGCCTGGCCCCGCTCCTCGGCCCCCAGCCCCGGGTAGGCGCCGGGGGTGTCGATGAGCGTGACGACCGGGCGGCCGAACTTCTCGGCCAACCGCATCAGGCGAAGCGCCTTGCGGTACCCCTCCGGGTGGGGCATGCCGAAGTTGCGGCGCAGGTTCTCCTTCATGTCGCGGCCCTTCTGGTGGCCGATCACCATGACGGACTCCCCGTCCAGCCGGGCCCACCCCCCCACGATGGCCCGATCGTCGCGGAAGGCCCGGTCCCCGTGCAGCTCGATGAAGTCCGTGAAGGCGAGCGCCAGATAGTCCAGCGTGTACGGACGCTGCGGGTGGCGAGCCACCTGAACCTGCTCCATGGGGCTCAGGTTCTGGAACGTCTCGCGACGCAGCACCTCCAGCTTGTGCTGCAGCGTCTCCAGTTCGGAGGAGACGTCGATGTCCTTGGTGCGGGCCACGTCCTTCAGTCGCTGGATCTGGGACTGGATCTCCACGATGTCCCGTTCGAATTCGAGATGGGTGCTGACCGCCACGCCGCCCTCCGTTGAATCTGGGGGGGCCGCGGCCGCCGACGAGGGGCGGCCCGGCTCACCTGGGAAGGGGAAGGTAGGGCCGGGGGCGGCAGGGCCGGAAGGGCGAGGGCCTCAGGAGCCCCCGACCACGCGCTTCAAGACCCAGCCGTCCGGATCCACGGTGACGCGGGCGTCCGGCGGCACGCCGGCGAAGTCGAACACGGTCGCGGCGCCCTCGAGCACCACCCGCTCGCGGCGCCGCTCCCCTCCCCACCGCAGCTCCAGGGTCACGGGGATGCGGAAGCGCGGGGCGTACTCCCCCTGCACCTGGCGCACGGTAAGCCGCAGATAGGCGCCGTTGTCCCCCGCGCCGGTGTCCACCGCCAGCACGGGATAGCCGGGCGCGTGCAGCCACGGATCGAAGAACCAGGCCAGGTCCTCGCCCGCGACCCGCTCCATCACGGCCACGAAGTCGTCCGTCGCGGCCGTGCCGTGCCGGTGCTCCAGGTAGTACTCCCGCACGCCCCGGAAGAAGGTCTCGTCCCCCACCACACCGCGCAGCATGTGCAGCACCCAGCCGCCCTTCTGGTAGCTGTTCCGGTTGAGGAGGTTGAAGAGGTTCGGCTCCTCCGCGTTCACCACCGCGAGCAGGGTGTCGGGCGAAGAGAGGTAGGTCCCCGCCGACTCCTCCATGCGCCGCCGGAAGTCGGCGATCCCCTCCGCGAACTCGAAGAAGGTGGCGCCGAAGTAGGTGGCGAACCCCTCGGAGAGCCAGAGGTGGGTCCAGTCGCGGGGGGTGACCGAATCGCCGAACCACTGGTGCGCGACCTCGTGCGCGACGGTGGACTCGATGTCGCGCCCCGAGGCGAGCGCCCGCTCGGAGTAGAAGATGGCCGAGCTGTTCTCCATCCCGCCGAAGCGGGTCGCCGACTGCACGTGGGCCAGCTTCTCGTAGGGAAACGGCCCGAAAACGTCAGCGAAGAAGTCCACCATCTCGACCGCCCGCCGGAACGAAGGCGAGGCCGCCTCTACGCTGCCAGGATAGAGCCAGGTTCTGGACTCGAGGCACCCGTCCGCGCGCGGGGAGGCCGGCGCCCGCCCACAGGCCGAGGTCCCCAGCGAGGTGACGGTCATCTCGGCCGCGCCCACCACCAGGGTGTAGGTCGGATGGGGCACGTCCGTCTCGTACACCCAGGTGCGGGACGGACCCGACTCCGGCGTGGGGGTGCCCGGCGGCGTCGGGTAGGGCTGACCCACCAGACGGCCGTTGGCCACCACGGACCACGCCTCGGGCGCGTGCACGGTGAAGCGGGCGGTGGCCTTGTCCGAGGGGTGGTCCACCGAGGGCAACCAGAAGCGCGTGCGGTTGGGCCAGTTGTCCACGAATGCAGAGGGGCGGCCCTCGACGTTGGCGCGCAGGATCAGGCCGTCGTCGGGCACCCCCTGGTACGCCACCTCCACCACCGTCTCGTCGCCGGGGCCGAGGGTACGCCCCAGGGGCACGCGCAGGCGGCCCTGCTCGAGCGACCACTCGGCCGGCGCCCCGTCCACGTTCGCCGCCTCGACGGCGAGCCCCGTGAAGTCCAGCACGGCCGCCTCGACCCCGGACCGGGTCGCCCGCATGCGCACCGCCGCCCGCCCCCGGATGCGGTCCACGTCGTCCGAGAGCGCCAGGGTG
>JAVVFC010000134.1:0-7896 GCA_032250975.1 Longimicrobiales bacterium
CCAGCACCCGGTCCCGTCCCTCGGAGCCCAGCACCTCGCGCACCGCGTCGCGGGCCATGCGCACCACGTCGGTGACGATGGCGTCCGCCCCCCGCTCCGGCTCGGTGGCACGGACGCGGACCCCTTCCGGCTCCCCACCGTCGGCGGGCACCAGCCCCACCAGCAGGTTGGTGCCGCCGATGTCGATGCCCAGATACCAGGTGTCAGGCACGCTCGCCTCCCCGCGGGGGTGGGACAGGGGCGTCCACCTCGGATAGCCCCCGGATCGCCCGCACCCGGCCCGTGCGCCGGACCAGGGCGCGATACGCGCGCTGACGCGCCATGGCGGCCGGGTCGGCCCAGGGGCGTTCATGATGAAGATGCAGCAGCACCGCCCGGTGGCGTACCTGTCGGCCCCGCAGACCCGCGTTCTGCAGCCGGGCGCCCAGTTCCCGGTCGAGCCCGCCGTGGACCAGTTCCAGATCGAAGCCGTTCACGCGCTCCAGCGCCTCCCGCCAGGTGGACGAGCCCATGCCGTTCCAGGTCGCGCGCGTCGGTGTGACGGCGTCGAGGAGGCCGGGCAGAGTTCCCGCGGGGAGAAGCCGAAGGCTCCGGCGCGCACCCACCGGCTCGTGCGCACGCAGCCAGCCCGTCGAGAACGCTCGACCGCTCCGCACCGCCTCGGGGGTGAGCGCGGCGCTGGCGGCGGGGCCGAGCCGCACGCACCCGCCCGAGAGAAAGCGCCCGGGGCGCGCCAGGCCCGCGTGGACCGCCAGGAAGTCCCGGCGCGGCACGCAGTCCCCGTCCGTGAAGACCAGGTACTCGCAGCGGGTCGCCCGGATGGCGCGGTTGAGGATCTCGGTCTTGCGGAAGCCCCGGTCCTCCTGCCACACGTGCCGCAGGGGAAAGCCGCAGGTCCCCGCCAGCTCGCGCACCACGGCCGCCGTCTCGGGACCCGATCCGTCGTCCGCCACCACGACCTCGTCGGGCGGGCGCTGCTGGCAGGCGTACCCCGTCAGGGCGAGCCGGAGAGCCTCGGGCCACCGGTAGGTGGTGACCACCACACCCACCCGCCCCGTCATTCCCCGATGCTCAGTACCGCCAGGAAGGCCTCCTGCGGGATCTCCACCGCGCCCACCTGCTTCATGCGCCGCTTCCCCTCCTTCTGCTTCTCGAGCAGCTTGCGCTTGCGGGTGATGTCGCCGCCGTAGCACTTGGCGGTGACATTCTTGCGCAGCGCCTTCACGTTGGAGCGGGCCACGATCTTCTGGCCGATGGCCGCCTGCAGGGCCACCTCGAACTGCTGGCGCGGGATCAGCTCCTTGAGTCGGGATGTGAGGTCGCGGCCGTACTCGAACGCCTTGTCGCGGTGAATGATGACGCTGAAGGCGTCCACGGGGTCCCCGTTCACCAGGATGTCCAGCTTGATCAGGTCGTCCGGGCGGTACTCCAGGAACTCGTAGTCCATGGCCGCGTAGCCGCGCGTCCCGCCCTTGAGCTTGTCGTAGAAGTCCAGCACGATCTCCGCGAGCGGGAGCTCGAAGTCCAGTTCCACGCGCTGGGTGTCCACGTAGTTCATGGACTTGAAGACACCCCGGCGGTCATGGCAGAGCTTCTGGACGTTCCCGATGTACTCGGCCGGGGTCAGGATGCGCACCCGCACCACCGGCTCGGATACGGACTCGATCCGGCCCCGCTCCGGCAGCGCGGTGGGGCTCTCGATGGCCAGTTCGGATCCGTCCGTCAGCTTCACGTGGTACTCCACGTTGGGGACGGTGGTGATGAGGTCCACCCCGAACTCCCGCTCCAGCCGCTCCTGGATGATCTCCATGTGGAGAAGGCCCAGAAAGCCGCAGCGGAAGCCGAAACCCAGCGCCGTGGAGGTCTCGGGTTCGAAGTGGAGGGACGCGTCGTTGAGCTTGAGCCGGTCCAGGGCGTCCCGCAGGGCCTCGTAGTCGTCGGAGGCCGAGGGGTAGAGTCCGGCGAACACCATCGGCCGGACCTCCTGGTAACCCGGGAGGAGGCCCTTCGCCCGGTTGCGCGCGTCCAGGATGGTATCGCCGGGGCGGGTGTCGGCCACTTCCTTGATGGCCGCCACCACGTAGCCGACCTCGCCCGGTCCCAGCTCCCGCTGGGGAAACCGCTTGAGCCGCATGTACCCGACCTCGGTGACCTCGTACTCCGAGTCGACGTTGCCGAAGGCGAGCGTCATTCCCGCGCGGATCACCCCGTCCACCACCCGGATGGACGGGACCGCACCCAGATACTTGTCGTAGTAGGAGTCGAAGATCAGCGCCCGCAGGGGCGCGTCCCGGTCGCCCCGCGGTGCGGGCACCCGCGCCACGATCGCCTCCAGGATCGCCTCCACTCCGACCCCTTCTTTGGCGCTGGCCAGCAGCACGGACTCGGGCTCGACACCGAGCAGTTCGGCAACCTCCATCTGGCGCTTCTCCGGCTCGGCGCCGGGCAGGTCGATCTTGTTGACGACCGGGATGATCTCCAGGTCGGCATCGAGCGCCAGGAAGAGGTTGGAAAGCGTCTGCGCCTGCACGCCCTGGGTGGCGTCCACCACCAGCACCGCGCCCTCGCAGGCAGCCAGGGAGCGGGACACCTCGTACGTGAAGTCCACGTGGCCCGGCGTGTCGATGAGGTTCAGTTCGTATGTCTCACCGTCCAGGGCCCGGTAGTCCATGTGCACCGCGTGCAGCTTGATGGTGATGCCGCGCTCCCGTTCCAGCTCGTTCGAATCGAGCACCTGCTCCCGCATCTGGCGCTGACTCAGCGTGGCGGTGCGCTCCAGCAGGCGGTCCGCCAGCGTGGACTTCCCGTGGTCGATGTGCGCCACGATGCAGAAGTTGCGGATGTGGTCGAGTTGCACCGACGTCTCGGGTCGCGGGAATCAGGAGGGAGTGGGCGGAGGCGCGTCCCGGTGGGGGATCGGGGAGCCTGGCCGATCAAGTTAGCGGCACCCCGAGGTGGCTCTCAATGCGCGCCCGGCCCGGACCGGACTCCGACGGGCCCCGCCCGGGTCGGGGCGGCCCACCGTTGCCCCGCGCGCCGCGGGAAACGACCATTATGTTTTGCCCCGGCGGGTCGTCCGCTCGCCCTTCGGCCCGAATCTGAGATTGCCGGAAGATACCCATGCATATCAGACCTGTCGTGAACGCGCTGGCCCAGGTGGGAGAGATCCTCGACGTGGCGCTGGCGCTGCCGGCGGCGGAGCGGAAGCGCTTCTACGCCGACGCGGGTGCCGGACGGCACGTGCGCCACATCCTCGACCACGTACTCGCGCTCCGGGCCGGACTCGAAGCCGGGGTCCTCGACTACAACCGCCGCAACCGCGACGCCCCCATCGAGCGGGATCCGCAGGCGGCCCGGCGTCAGCTGGAGGACCTGGTGGCGTGGCTCGAGGCCGAGGGGGACCTGGCCGGCCCGATCACCGTGCTCTCCGAGATCGACGTCGACTCCACCCGGGACGCCACCCTGTCCTCCACTGTCGAGCGGGAACTCCTCTACATCATCAACCACACGATCCACCACGCAGCCTACCTCCGGCTGCTGGGGGAACACCGCGGACTGGCGTTCCCGGATCACATCGGACTGGCGCCCGCGACGGCGTCCTACATGCGACGCTGAGCTGAGACCGCCCGGTGTGCACCCTGACCGTCCTGCCCCGCGGGGACGAATGGATCGTCACCATGAACCGCGACGAGCGGCGGGACCGGGGTGAGGACGGGGACCTCCACCGGGACGGGGCGGCAGCCTACCCCCGGGACGCGGTCACCGGCGGAACCTGGTTCGGCGTCAATCGCTGCGGGCTCGTGCTGGCACTGCTGAACCGCTATGACCAGCCCCCGGAGCCGACGGCTCCTTCACGGGGCCGCCTCATTCCGGAGGCGCTCGCCGCCCGAACGCCCGACGAAGTCCGAGCCGTACTCGCGCGTCTACAGTCCGAACGGGAAAACCCCTTCGACCTGGTGATCGTGTCGCGGGAGGGGATCGAGCGGCTGACCTGGACCGGTCGCGTGTCGCGGCGCCGGAGCCACCCGCCCTCCCGGCCCTGGTTCTTCACGTCCTCCTCGGAGCGGGCGGACGAGGTGGGGGCCTACCGCGAGCGTCTCTTCAGGGCCTTTGTGGACACGCTTCCCCAGCACGACCGTCCGTCGGAGCGAGGCCTGCTGGAAGCGCGCATTCTCGAGCACTTCCACCTCGGGACGGTGCCGGGCCACGAGCGGGCGAGCATCCTCATGGAGCGCGAGACGACCCACACCAAGAGCGTCGCGCAGGCGGTGCTCGCGCCGGACGGGGTGCGTCTGTCCTACTGGCCCGAAGAGGAGATCGCCCGGCACCGCCACGCGCGTGTTCCGGCCGCGGCGTTGCGCCCCCGGACGCTCCGGCTGCGGTCGGGTCGGGTGCCGGTCCCCTCCGCTCGGGAGTAGGGACGGGTCGAGCCGGGGGCGGGTCAGCCCTTGCGGTAGGTGGAGACCGCCACCGGCTCACCGCCGCGCTTCGAGACCACGCGGAACCCGCGCTCGTCCTCGTGGACGGTCTCGAACGTGACGTCGTGCTCGCGGAGATCTCCGACGCTCTCGACGATGCAGGTCAGTGACGTCTCACCGACCTCGAACCGGAAGCGGACCGAGTGCGCGGTGTCGTTTCCGATGCGCAGGTCCTTGTAGCCGTAGAAGACGGTGGCGTCGGCCCCCAGCGGCGTGTAGCGCGGCCGGTCGTGGTAGAGGTCCACGGAGTGGTTCGTGCGCTCCACGATCTGGAGCCCGGCGCACAGGGAGGCGTGATAGATGATGCTCGAGAGCTGGCAGAGGCCCCCGCCGAAGTCCTCGACCACGCTTCCGTTCACGATGTTGATCCCCTCCCGGAAGCCCTTCGCGCGCGAGGGTCGGCCCACGGTGTGGTAGAACGAGAAGATCTCACCCGGCCGGACGACCACCTCCTCGATGCTCGCGACGGCGATCCTCATGTTGTGCACCTTGTTGATCCGGCTCAACTCGGTAGTGGCGTTCAGGACGGGCTGGGTGACGCGCACGGCGGGCACGAAGGGGGCGTCGCTCCCCGGTCCCTTTTCAGGCGGGCCGGCGAAGCGCCGCCGGTGCCCGGACCGGACATCCGCCAGGAAACGCCGGGCGAGACGCAGGGCGAGCTTGACGGGCTGGGGAAGGATCGTTCTGAGCATACCGGCCTGAACTCACGGCACCGGGAGGACGTTCCCGTCGGTCCTGCGACTCCGAAACGTCTTGGCGAAGGTAGGGCGCGGGCCGGGCGGAGTGCAACGGACATCCCGCCCCGTACCCGGGGCGGCCGGAACCGGAGGCTCGATTCTTGCGCGGTAGCGTGGATCCGCGAAGGCCGGAACGTTGAATGCCGGCCCGCCCGGAGCCTTCCTCCCCCGCGCCCCGGAGCCGGGCGCGCTCCACAGCCCCGTGTCCATGACCACCATCCGCACTCCATCCGACCACCCGGCAACCCGCTTCCGACCGCGGGCGCTCCTTGCCGTCCTGCTCGCCGCGGCCACCGGAGGGTGCGACATCCCCACCGACGCCCCGCTGCTGGAGACGCGCTGGGTGGTGCCCTCCGACGAAACCCGCTTCGGCGTCGCCCAGCTCCTCCCGGGCGACGTGCGCCTGGCGGAGGACTCGACCACCTTCCTGGTGGACTTCGATCCGGTGTCCTTCTCCGAGAGCCTGGGGAACCTCTGCCCGGCGTGCGTTCCCCTGAACGGGCTGACGGCACCCAAGCCCCCCTTCGCCCGCGGCTTCCAGACGGCGGTCGTGCTCCCCGCGGACGTGCGTGCCCTGGAGCTCGCGGGCGGGCGGGTGGAGGTGATCCTCACCAACGGGCTCGGCTTCGACCCGCTCCGCCCCGCTCCGGAAGTCTACGGGACGCTCACCGTGACCGTCACCGACGCCTCCGACGGCGATGTGCTGGGCGCCCTTCCGCTGGACGGCCGCACCACTGCCCTGCCCCCGGGCAGCATACTCTCCCTCTCCGTCCCGCTGGCCCCGGGGTCCGTGGGCGGCGACCTGACGACCCGCGTGTTCGTGGACTCCCCGCTGGGAGACCCCGTCACCATCGACGTCACCGAGGAGGTACGCGCCAGCGCCGCTGCGCTCGACGTGCAGGTCACCGCGGTCGCGGCCGAGGTGGGTGGCCGTCGCGTAGGGCTGGACCCCGTGCAGCTGGACGTGGCCGACGTGGATGCGGAGGTGCGGGACCGGGTCACCGCGGGCGCCTTCCTCCTCGACGTCGAGAACCCTTTCGGCGTCGGGGGAGACCTCACGGTCACCCTCTCGGGCGGCGGCCTCACCCCCATCGTGAAGCCAGCGCGGGTCGGACCCGAAGCGCGCTCCACCACCCGCGTGGACTTCACCCTGGACGAACTCCGGAGCATCCTGGGACGGAGCGGCGTCGTGCTCTCGGGAGAAGTGACGGTGGACGCGGAAGCGGGGGTGGCGACCCTCCTCCCCGGCCAGGAGCTCCGCCTCGCGGGGAAGCTGGACGTGACGCTGGAGGTGGGAGGATGAGCGTGCTGAGCCGCGGCGCGCTGCTGCCCGTCCTCCCGGCGCTCCTGCTTGGGGCGGCGGGCTTGCAGGGCCAGCTCCCCCAGGCCGGCGCCGCGGGACTGGGGCTGGGCGCCAACATGACCGCTTCCGCGCGGGGCTTCGCCGCGGTCGCCAACAATCCGGCCGGCCTCGCGCACTGGGCCACGCCCGGCTTCTCCCTCGCGATCCCCTCCCTCTCGCTGGGGTCCGGCACCGGACCGGTCACGCTGGGCGACCTGGCTGACTGGGAGGGGGCACGCATCCCCCGGGAGGTGCGGGAGGCGTGGCTGACCGCCATCGCGGCCGACGGCGGCCAGTCGCTGACGGTGGATGCCAGCGCAACCCCGGTGGCGCTCAACGTGGGACCGGTCGGATTCCAGCTCTCCACGGTCGCGGGCGGCACCGCCGACCTGAGCCCCGACGCCGCGGAGCTCCTCCTGTTCGGCAACGCCGGGCGCACCGGCGAGGCGCGCGACCTGGCTCTCGAGGGGTCCACCGTGGACGGCTACGTGCTGACCACCGCCGCGCTTTCCCTGGGTGCGCGCGCCTCGGACCGGGTCTATCTGGGTGTCACCGGGAAGTACACCATGGGCAATGCCCTCCTCATGGGGCGCGACGGGGGCTCGCTCGCCTCCACCGACCCGCTCGAGGTCGCACTCGATTTTCCGGTGGTGGTGAACCGTTCCCGCGACACCAGGCTGAACAACGGGACCGGCGTCGGACTGGACCTGGGCATCCTCTGGGAGGGGCCCGGCTTCACCCTGGGGGCGCGCGTCGAGAACGTGGTGAACACCTTCTCGTGGGACCTGGACGGCCTGGCGTGGGTGCCCGGCCAGGCGCTCTTCGACGGCACCGACGCGACCAGCGACTTCGCCCAGCGGCCCGCCGAATCGGCGCCGCCCGAGGTGCGGGCGGCCGTGGACGACCTCACGCTGGAGCCGGTCTACTCCCTGGGTGTGGCCTGGGAGCTGCCCCACCTTCGCGTGCAGGCCGACGTGCGCCGCCGCAGCGACGGGGGAATGGCGCTCGGTCCCGAGTACCACGCCGGAGTGGGCGCCGAACTCACCGCGGTCCCCTTTCTGCCGCTGCGCGCACACCTCGCGGCGGTGAGTGGCGGAGCCCAGCTGGGGGGCGGAGCCACCCTGGTGCTGGGCGCCCTCAACCTCTCCGCCGGCGGCGCATACCGGACCGTGGGCCCGGAGAACGCGCTCCTGGGCATGGTGACCCTCTCCTTCGGGGGGTGGTGAGATCCGGCTGTCGGACGGGTCCGCCGCCCGGCACTCCCGCCGCCCGCTACCGGCCCCCGCCGCCTCCGCCACCTCCGGGCGGCTTACGGGGCGGCGGCCGGCGTGCCGGGGGT
>JAVVFC010000135.1:0-7889 GCA_032250975.1 Longimicrobiales bacterium
CGGGGAGGAGACGGCGCGGGGCATCGCCCGGGAGCGGGAGCGCCGCGGCCCCTACACCTCGCTGGTGGACTTCCTGCGCCGTACCCCCGCCACCCTGAAGCGGCCGGCGGTGGAGAACCTCGTCTGGGTGGGCGCGTTCGAAGGGCTGGGCCTCACCCGCCGGGAGCTCCTCTGGCAGGCGGGGCTCTGGCTGGGGCCCGAGTCCGACCCGCGGCGCACGGGAGGGCGGGACGACCACCCCCAGCAGGAGCTCCCCCTCGAGGATCCCCATGCAGACCGTGCGTTCCGGAACATCGACGACGGGGACCGGATGGTGGCCGAGTATCGCATGCTCCGCTTCTCCACCGACCTCCATCCGCTCTCGCTCCTGTGGGACCGGCTGCCCCGGGACACCGTCCCCTCGGAGCGCCTCCCCCACCTGCCCCAGCGCTCCCGGGTGCGGGTGGCAGGGGTGGTCACGGCCCGACAACGTCCTTCCACTGCGAAGGGATATGTCTTTGTACTGATGGAAGATATGTACGGACAGATAAACGTGATCCTGAAGCCCGGAATCTACGAACGGTACCGGAGCGTGGTCCGTCTGGAGCCCTTCCTGCTGGTGGCGGGGGAGCTCAGGAAGGACGGCGCCTCCCTGAACGTGGTGGCCCGGGAGGTGATCGCCCTCAGGGAGGGCGCACCCGTCCGGTCCGGGACCCGACCGGGACCCCGGCCCGGGGCCGAGGCCGAGTCGGCGGCCTCTCCGCACCCGGGGGCGCCCGAGGGCGCCCCCGATCCACCGGATCCGTTCCGGTATCTGACCGCGCTCCGGCAGCACTCGCCGGACGCGAAGAGCTGGGGGTAGAATCCCCACCCCCACGCACCCCACCCTGCTCCCAGGATCCCCCATGAAGAAGCTGACCCCTCTCCTGACCGTCGACGCCATCGAGCCCGTCCTCCCCTTCTGGACCGACGGGCTGGGGCTCGAGGTCACGGTCCGCGTGCCCCACCCCCCGGAGGATCCGTCCGGTCCCCTGGGATTCGTGATCCTGGCCCGGGACACCGTGGAGCTGATGCTCCAGCGACGCGAGAGCGTCGAGGCGGATCTGGGCGCCGCGGCACCGGGGCACCCGGAACTGGCCGCACGCATGGCGGACGCGCTCCCCACGCTGTTCCTGGAGGTGGAGGCGCTGGCGCCCTACCTGGATCGGCTGGAGGGCGTGGAGGTCGTGGTTCCCCGGCGGCAGACCTTCTACGGGATGGACGAGATCTTCGTGCTGGCGCCGGGCGGCGTCCTGCTGGGCCTCGCCGCGCCCATGTCGGAGAGGTAGCCGACGGCGGGGTGACGGGGACGGCGGGCCTTCGACGCCGCCGCCGTCCCCGTCCGCCCGTGACCCTGGTCGGCTCGGACCCCGGTCGGCTCAGACCCCCACCACCTCCCGGGCGACCTGGGACTCGATCCACGCCGTGGAGACGGACTTGGGGCGCGTGATGGGCTCGAGCATGGCCCGGCTGGTAACGAGCTGGGCGCAGATCCCCATGGCGCGGCTCACGCTGAAGAGCACCGTGTAGTAGCGCATCTCGGTGATGCCGTAGTGGTGCAGCAGGGCACCCGAGCCGGCGTCCACGTTGGGCCAGGGGTTGGCGGCCTTGCCGTGCTCCTGTAGCACGCGGGGGATCACCTGGAAGCCGACGTCCACCGTCTTGAAGACCGGGTCCTCGGGGAAGTGCTTCCGGCCGAAGGCGTGGAAGGCGGTGAAGCGCGGGTCGGTGGCCCGCAGCACCGCGTGCCCGTAGCCGGGCACGACCCGGCCGCTGTTGAGCACCTCCCAGGTGTAGGCCTCCATCTGCTCGTGCGTGGGGGCGCCGCCGAAGCGGTCCATCACGCCCAGCACGAACTTGAGGCACTCCTGGTTGGCCAGCCCGTGCAGGGGCCCCGCCAGACCGCTGAGGCCGGCCGAGACGGCATAGTAGGGGTCGGAGAGGGCCGAGGCCACCACATGGGCCGTAAAGGCGCTCACGTTCCCGCCCTCGTGGTCCGAGTGCAGCACCATGTAGAGCCGCATCAGGTCCAGGAAGTCCGGGGTGTCGATGCCCAGCATGTGCCCGAAGTTGGCGGACCAGTCCAGGTCGGGGTCGGGGGCGATCAGCTCCCCCTTGTCGTAGCGGATGCGGTAGATCCCTGCCGCCAGCGCCGGGAGCTTGGCCAGCAGCGTGAGCGAGTCCTCGAGCGCCGCCTCCCAGTACTCCTCCTTCTTCATGCCCGCGTCGTAGCGCCGCCGGAAGACGGACTGGTCCTCGAGGATGGCGATGGCCGTGACCAGCATGTCCATGGGGTGGGCGGAGGCGGGCAGGTCCCGCATCACCGTCCAGACATAGGCCGGCACTTCGGCCCGGTCGCGCAGCTCCCGCTCCAGCGACGTCAGCTCGCCCTCGTCGGGCAGCTCGCCGACCACCAGCAGGAAGAAGATCTCCTCGGCCGTGCGGTCGGCGAGCTCGTCGATGGGGATCCCGCGGATGATGAGGCCCTGGTGGGGGTCCACCAGGGAGGTGTCGCACACCAGCCCCTTGACGCCTCGCATGCCACCGTAGGCCTGCTTCACGGTGACCTCGGAGATGACGGCGTCCCCGTGCTCGGCGATGAGGTCGGCGATGCGCTGGCGCCGCTCGGGGATGCGCCGGGCCAGGGCATCCTTGATCGTGGTCATGGACCGCTCCCGCTTCAGTGGAGCCGGACCGGAGGAAGGGCCGGCTCCGGGATTCGTGACCCGGGCGGACGGTGCGCCACCCCGGGGTGGGAGGGCCGCACTGTTAGCGTGGGGGACCCCGCCCCCGCCGGGTACGGGGAGATGGTGGAAAGCGACGTAGGGATTTCCCCGCCGCCGGATCGCGCGGCGGGCGGATCGGAGGGCGGCGGGCCCGGCCCGCCGCCCTCAGCCGGCGCCTGCCGCTTCCAGCGCCCGCTCCGCTTCCGCCACCACCAGCCTCACCTGGATGGCCGTGTCCGGGGTCACCGAGATGGAGCTGATACCGGAGCGGACCAGGAAGGCGGGGATCTCGTCGGGGTAGTCCGAAGGGGCCTGGCCGCAGATGCCGATCTCGAGCCCGGCCGCGCGGAAGCGGCCGATGGCGTCCCGCATGAGCCGCTGGACGGCGGGGGAGCGGGCGTCCACCGGGTGGGCGTAGTGCTCCAGGTCGTCCCGCGAGACGGCGTACACGGTCTGGACCAGGTCGTTGGAGCCGATCGAGCCCCCGGTCAGCTCCATGGCCTCGATGAACGCCTCGGCGTCCACCACGTTGGAGGGGATCTCCACCATCAGGAAGAGGGGGATGCCCTGGCTGGGACCCAGCCCCTCCCGGGTGAGCACCTCGACCACCGCGCGCCCCTCCGCGGGTGTGCGGCAGAAGGGCACCATCAACTGCAGGTTGTCCAGGCCCATGCCGGTGTGGACGAAGCGAAGCGCCTCGCACTCCATGGAGAACGCCTCCCGGAAGGCCGGGTCCACGTACCGGCTCGCGCCGCGCCAGGCGATCATGGGATTTTCCTCGAGCGGCTCGAAGAGCCGGCCGCCCAGCAGGTCGCGGTACTCGTTCGACTTGAGGTCCGAGAGGCGTACCAGTACCGGACGGGGGTGGAAGGCGGCGCAGATGAGCCCGACCCCGAACTTGAGCTGGTCCACGAAGAAGGCCCGCTGGTCGGTGTAGCCCGGCGTGCGCCGCTCCACCGCGCCCAGCAGGGTGGCCAGCTCGTGGGGATCCTCGCGGCGCAGGCGCTCCTCGTACGGTTTGAGCGAGGGCGCCACGAAGCCGTGCCGGGAGAAGTCGGAGAGCTGGTCGTAGTAGGCGAGCGCCAAAGGGTGGATGCCCACCTGGGCGGTGAGGACGAACTCGATGCGGGCCAGCCCCACCCCGTCCACCGGCAGGCGCGCGTCCTTGAGCGCCTTGTCGGGGAAGCCCACGTTCAGCTTGATGCGGGTGCGCGTCTCGGGGAGATCCTCCACGTTCAGGCGCTCCACCTCGAAGGGCACCGCGCCGTCGAAGACCAGCCCGGTATCGCCCTCCGCGCAGGTTCCGGTCACCGTCTGCAACGGCTCGAGCGCCTCCATGGCGCCCGCGCAGCCGACGATGGCCGGAATCCCGAACTCGCGCGCCACGATGGCGGCGTGGGAGGTGCGCCCGCCCCGCTCGGTGATGATGAGCGAGGCCCGCTTCATGAGCGGCTCCCAGTCGGGGGTGGTGATCTCGGTCACCAGCACGTCGCCGTCGCCAAAGATGAGCTCCTCCGAGGGAACCTCGTCCAGGCTCACCCCTTCCTTGTGGAGCGCGCGCAGCCGCCGCTTGCGCTCGATCACCTCCTCGTAGCGGCGGTAGCGCCGCACCGGGCCGGAGCCGATGCGCGTCCCCACGGCCGTCCCCGTGAGCAGCAGGCGCCCTTCCCCACGCAGACGGTCCACCGTCCCGGGTGGGAAGCGGTACGTCTCCAGCTCCGTGGCGTCGCTGTTGGCGGCGTGCACGGTCTCGGGGCGGGCCTGGACCAGGAAGATCTTGCCGGTCTGCCCGTCCTTGGCCCACTCCACGTCCATGGGACGTCCGTAGTGCGCCTCCACCGTCAGCGCCATGCGGGCCAGCTCCAGCACCTCCTCCTCGGAGAGCGACCAGCGCCGGCGGAGCGCGGCCTCCACGTCCACGCTCTCGGTGGCGGTGCCGCCGTGCACCGTGTAGACCAGCTTGCGGTCCTTGGCGCCCATGCGCCGGTGCACCAGCGCGCGCGTTCCCCGCCGGAGCCCCTCCTTCCAGACGATGAAGGTGTCCGGAGACACGTTGCCCTGCACGATCATCTCCCCCAGACCGTACGCCGAGGTGATCACCACCACGTTCCGGTTGCCCGAGTCGGGATCCAGGGTGAAGAGCACGCCCGAGGTGGCCAGGTCGGCGCGCACCATCTTCATGATCACCACCGCCACGGCGCCCTCGAGCGGGTTCATCCCGTGGCTGAGCTGGTAACCGAGCGCCCGCTCCGAGAAGCCTGACGCGACGCACTCTCGCCAGGCCGTGAGGATGTCGTCGTGCCCGCGCACGTTCAGGTACGACTCGTACTGGCCGGCGAAGGAGGCCAGTTCGGAGTCCTCGCGCGTGGCCGACGAGCGCACAGCGGTGTCCACCTCGCGGCCGTAGAGCCGGCACAGCTCGTCGTACCCGGCGCGCACCGCCTCGCACACCGCCTCGGGGACGGGCGTGGAGAGGATCATGGCGCGCGCGATCACCGTGCGGGCCTGCAGGTCGCGCTCGCCGCTGAGTGTCTCGGCGTCGAAAAGCGCCTCGAGGGCCTCGCGCAGGGTGGCCGCCCCGGAGACACCCTTCCGCGCCTCTTCCGCCAGCCCGTCGAACTCATCCCCCCGCCCCTCCCCGGGCGCGGTCTCCAGGAAGAGCCGGCAGGCCTCCACCGTGGTGGTGAATCCGTCGGGGACGAGCACACCCTGGTCCGAGAGCTGGTTGTACATCTCGCCCAGGGAGGCCCCCTTGCCTCCCACCTCGTGCACGTCGGACGATCCGGTCTCCCGGAACCAGCGGAGCAGCGGCGCGGACGCCATGAATCCTCCTCATCGGTCGTGGAGCGTGTCGGAGGGCGGGGAGGGCGCCCGGGCGCGTCCGGGACCCCGCCGACCGGGCGGCCGTGCGCCTCCTCCCATGATAGACAGGTGGCGGGCGCGCCACCATGCCCGCCCCGCACCCAGGATCCTTCGCCCCCCTGGGCGGTACCCTGCCCCCATGTCGCAGCCCGCCCCCGCCCGACCCCACCCTTCCCACCCGGCCGGACCCGCGCCGCCGCTTCCGGCCTTCGGGCCGCGGACGCGCCCGCGACGGCTTCGCCTGGCCGCCCTGGCCGCCGTGCTTCACGGATCGCTGGCCACCGCGGCGCTTCCCGGCACGCTGTCCGCCCAGGCCACCGCACCCGCCCCGGTCGACACGCTCGGGCTGGCCTCGGGCGCCCTTGCCGCCATGGAGACACTCTACGAGCGCACCCTCTTCGGGATCGACGTCTTCACGCTACGCGTGGCGGTGGATCCGGAGGCGGCGCGCGGCTTCCGGCGGGTCGTCCGCGAGCGGGGCAGCCCGGAGGCGCGCGAGGAGGCGCTGGCCCGGGTGGCGCTGGAGGCGCGCGACGTGCTGGTGCGGACCCGCTTCCACCGGGGCGTGGGGGTGGAGCGCTTCCTGGAGGGGATGCTGGAGAGTCTCGGCCACGCCCGCGCCGCCGGTTGTCTGACGCGCGCGGAGGAGGAGGCGGTCGCGCGCGGGGCGCTGGAGCAGTACACGCCGCTCGGGGAGCGGGGGCTGCGCGAAGGCGACGCCGTCTGGTACCGGGTGCGGGGCGACTCGGTGCACTTCGCGGTGCAGGCCGCCGACGGGACCGTGCTGCGGGAGACCCGCCATGTCGGCGCCGAGCATCGGCGCGCCCTGCTGGCGAGCTACTTCGCGCCCGGCGCCGAGCTGCGCACCCCGCTGCTGCGCTCCCTGCTCAGCGGGGCGGATCCCGGCTGAGGAACGTCACCGGCCGGCCCGCCCCAGCGGTTGTTGGACCGGTCGGCGTCGGGCAGCACCTCGCCCGGATCCACCACCACCCCCACCACCGCGCCCGCGGCGGCGGGGATGCGGATCTCCACCTCGGCCACACCCGTCAGCCAGCGCTCCACCTCGATCTCGCGCTCCAGCACTTCGCCCGAGGCCGTCTCCACGGCGACCGTCACCGGCGCGGGCCCGAAGCCCAGGTCGCGGATGCGCACCACCGCGCCCCCCGGGCCCGTCTCCACCGCCGCAACCGCGAAGTCCACCACCCAGGTGCGGAAGAAGTAGGCCTGCCAGAACCAGTCCAGTTCCACCCCCGCCTCCCGCTCGAAGGCGTGGAAGAGGTCCCAGGGCGTGGGGTGCCGGTACGCCCAGTCGCGCACGAATTCACGGTAGGCGCGCAGGAAGGCGTCCTCGCCCACCAGACTCCGAAGGGTGACCAGCAGGGTGGCCGGCTTGGCGTAGGAGGCGACGCCGTATCCGCCCCGGTAGGCGTCGCCGTGCCGCATGAGCGGCTCCTCGACACCGGCGCGGGCCGCGGCCAGATAGGTCTCGCGCTCGGCCGTGTGCGCGTCCGTGCCGGGCCAATACTGGTAACGGCTCTCGTTCTCCAGGAAGGTGGTGGGCCCCTCGTCCATCCACGCCCACCGCTTCTCGTTGGTCCCCACGACCATGGGGATCCACATGTGGGCCAGTTCGTGGGAGGTGACGTTGTAGAGATCCTGCGGGGTGCGGCCCCGGTAGTCCCCGATCAGGGTGAGCATGGGGAACTCCATGCCTCCCGAAATGATGTCGCCCCCCTCCACCGAGGTCATGTGGGGCCAGGGGTAGGAAAGGCCAGTGTAGCGCGAGTGGAACTCGATGGCGTGCTTGCCGTAGCGGGCCTGGTCGCGCCAGAGCGGCGCCCGCCCGGGCCGCCAGAAGGCGTGGATCGCCACCCGGTCAGCGGCCCCATCCCCGTCCCGGTCCGGCACCCGCGCGCTGGTGGCGTCCCACTGCTGGACCCGGGAGGCGGTCCAGGTGAAGTCGCGCACCCCGGTCGCCCGGAAGCGGTAGGTGAGCGTCTCGCCGGGCGCGGTCACCGTCCCCGCCCGCAGCTCCTCCACGCGCGCCACCGTCACCACGGTGTCCGCGGTCGCGGCCGCGGCCAGCCGCTCCAGGGTGGCTGCCGTGAAGACCTCCTCCGGGTTGAGCAGGTCTCCGGTCGCCATCACCGTCCACCCGGCCGGCACCGTGAGGGTGGCCTCGTAGTCGGCGAAGGCGTCGTAGAACTCGGCCGCCCCCAGGTACGGCTCGGCATCCCACCCCCGCAGATCGTCGTAGACGGCCATCTTCGGGAACCAGTACGC
>JAVVFC010000136.1:0-7822 GCA_032250975.1 Longimicrobiales bacterium
CCAGCGTCGCCGGGTAATGGCGCGGCGTCGCCACCCGCCGGCGAAAAAGCTCCCGCCCGGCGGCGCCCAGGGCGACCGCCTCGATCTTGGTCCCCCCCAGGTCGACCCCGACGCGCACCGATGCGGGCGCGGCGGCGGCGGAATCGGGGGGCTGGGCGTGGGGAGGTGCGCTCACGGCGGCTCCGGCGGGGGTGGGCCGCCAAGCTGTCGCGCGCGCCGGCGTCGGCGCAATGCGGCACCCTCCCCCTCGCGCCGGGAATTGCGCAGTTTCGGACCGTGTCGTGCCCCGATCCGTCCGGACCCAGGGAGGAAAGCCCATGAGCCCCGCTTCGAGACTCCGCCACCCCCACCGATTCCGGTGCCCAGCCCCCGTCGCGCTGACCGGGCTGGCGGCGCTCGCGGTCGCCGCCGCGCCCGCCCCGGCCACCGCACAGGAGGGCGTCTCCGAAGCCGTCCCCACCCGGCTGGTGGTCCGGGTGGTCGCCAACGACGCCAAGATCATCGGGTCGGGCGTCGGCGGGGCCCAGGTGGTGGTGCGGGACGCCCTCACCGGAGCCGTGCTGGCGCAGGGGGTGCAGAGCGGCGGCACCGGCGACACCGGCCTCATCATGAGCCCCTCCGAGCGCGGCGCGAGGGTGTTCGACACCGAGGGCGCGGCCGCCTTCCGCGCCGAGATCCCGCTGCGGGGCCCGACCCCGGTGCTGGTGGAGTACGCCGGGCCCCTGGGTACGCCCCACGCCCTGCAGCGCGGCAGCACCTCCCTGCTCCTGCTCCCCGGCGAGCACCTGGACGGCGAGGGGCTGGTGGTCACCCTGCACGGCTTCACGGTGGAGATGCTCGCCCCCACGCCCAGCCCCTTCGCCGCCGCCCCCGGCGAGCCGGTCACCGTGCGGGCCCGCGTCACCATGCTCTGCGGCTGCCCCACCCAGCCCGGCGGCCTCTGGGACGCGGACGGGTTCGACATCCGGGCCCAGTGGGTGCGGGACGGGGTGGTGGTGGGCGAGGCGCCCCTCACCTGGACGGGCACGGTCAGCGAGTACTCCGGCGACCTCACCGCGCCCGCGGAGGGGGGACCGGTCACGCTGCGGGTCGTGTCGGTGGACCGGGCCCGGGTGAACAGCGGCATGGTCGAGGCGCCCGGCCTGGTGCACTGACGACCGGCCCCGTGACCTGACCACCGGCACACCGCGCCGAACCGCCCATGGACCTCTCCGTCCCCCAGATGGCCCTCACCGAGCTGGCTGCCGCCTACTTCCAGGCGGTCGTCTCGGTGGCGCTGGCGTTGCTGGCCATCCACCTGCACCGGCGCTATCGAAAGTCGTACTTCCGGGACTGGGCGGTGGCGTGGGGCATCTACGCGCTCCGCATGGGCGCCATCATCTCGTTCCTGCACACCGGAGGGGCGGTGTGGCTCTACTACCACCAGGTCTTCACCGGGTGGACGGCGCTGGCGCTCCTCTGGGCGGCGCTGGTCTTCGCCCAGCAGCTCCGCTGGGAGCCCCGCTTCGCGCTGCTGCTGGTCTTCCCGCCCGTCTGGTCGTACCTGGCCATCTACGAGATGGACAACTTCATGGCCGCGGCGCTGCCGGCGGTCCTCTTCCTGCATGCGGCCACCCTGGCCACCGGGTGGGCATTCTTCCAGTACCACCGCGAGGCCGGCTCGCGGGCGGCGCGGGTGCTGGCGGCCGTCCTGGTGCTCTGGGCGCTGCACCACCTGGACTACCCCTTCCTGCGGGCGCGCGGGATCTGGAATCCCTGGGGGTACTACCTGGACGTGCTCTTCCAGCTGGGCGTGGGCGCGGGGATCCTGCTCCTGGTGCAGGAGGATCTGGACGAGGGGCTGCGGGCGCTCTCCGCGCTCTCGGCGGACCTGCAGTCGGACCGCCCCGCCGAGGATCTTCCCGACGCCCTCATCGAGCGGGCCCTGGAGCTCAGGGCGGTGCGGGGCAGCGCGCTCTACTGGATCGCGGCGCCCGCCGGCCGCGGGCGGCCGCCGCCGGAGGGCCGCCCCCCCCTCCCGGGGGCGGTGGTCGCGGCGGCGGGGGCCTGCCGGGATTGGAGCGGGCTGCCGCCCGCCTCCCACCTCGAGCCCCTCCTCACCGACGTGCTCCTCTCCGGTGAGCCCCGGGTCGCCACCGACCTGCGCCGGGACGACTTTCCGCACGACTACGTGGCCGCGCTCCCCATCCTGCAGCGCGACCACGTCTCCGGCGCGCTGGTGGTGGTGGGTGAGGCGCGCGACCCCTTCACCGCGCTGGACGACTCCTTCCTGGTGGCGCTCGGCCAGCAGATGGGCGGGGCGCTCCTCAACGCCGACCTCAACCGACGGCTCACCGAGCGGTCCCGCGAGCTGGAACGGCTGCAGGAGCGCATGGTGCAGCGCCACGAGGAGGAGCGGAACCGCATCTCGCGCGAGCTGCACGACGAAACGGCGCAGCTGCTGGCGGCGGTCAATCTGCGCCTGGGGCTGCTGCAGGAGCGGGTGGATGGGGACGACGCCGCCCACCTGGAGACGGCGCGCTCGCTGCTGGGGGAGGGGATCCGGAGCATCCGCAGCGTGGCCCGCAACCTGCGCCCGGTGGCGCTGGACGACCTGGGGCTGCTGAGCGCCCTGCGCGCCCTGGCCCGGGATCTGAGCGCGCGCGGCGGCCTGGAGGTGGAGGCGCACCTGCCCGCGGTGCTTCCTCCCGTGCCCCCGGCCGCGGAGCTCGCCCTCTACCGCACGGTGCAGGAGGGGCTGGCCAACGTGGTGCGGCACGCGGAGGCCCGGCGCGTCCGGCTTCAGGTGGCAGAGCGTCCGGGGGGCGGCGTGTCGGTCGCCATCGACGACGACGGCCGGGGCTACCCCGAGGAGGTGCGCACCGGCAGGCTGCGGCACTCGTCGGGGCTTGCGGGGATGCGGGAACGGATCGCGGCCGTCGGGGGTGAGGTAACGCTGGGCGCCTCCACCCTGGGCGGAGCGTGTCTACGCGTGGACCTGGCGGCGCAGGAGGTGTGATGAGCGGACTCACGGTCATGGTGGTGGACGATCACGCGGTGGTCCGGCAGGGTATTCGCGCGGTGCTGGAGGGGGCGGAAGGGGTGGAGGTGGTGGCGGAGGCCGGGGGCGGCGAGGAGGCGCTGGAGCTGCTGCGCACGTCGGCGCCCGACGTGCTGGTGCTGGACGTGAACATGCCCGGGACGGACGGCCTGGAGGTGACCCGCCGGCTGCGCGAGGACGGCGTGGACTGCCGCATCCTGATCCTATCCATGCACGACAACCCGGAGTACGTGCTGGAGGCGCTGCGCGCCGGGGCCGACGGCTACCTGCTCAAGGACGCCGGGCCGGCCGAGCTGCGCGAGGCGGTCCGGACGGTGGCGGGGGGACGGGAGCACCTGAGCGAGCGGGTGACCCACCAGCTTTCGGTGGCGCTGCGGGCGGAGCTGGAGCGAGACAAGCAGCGGGGCCGCCTGGAGCGGCTCACCCCCCGCGAGCACGAGGTGATGACCCGGGTGGCCCGGGGCCTCACCAGCCGCGAGATCGCCGAGGAGTTCGGGATCAGCCCGCGCACGGTCGAGACACACCGCGAGCGGGTCATGGCCAAGCTGCGCATGAAGACGGTGGCCGATCTCACCCGCTTCGTGGTGGAGCTCGGCCTGGAGTCGTAGGCCGGGAGGTCCGTACATCTACGGATTTCCCACTCGGCCTCCTCCCGACTGATGCTCCGCGGCAGGCGGCGTAACGTGGTGGTGCATCGATCGCCCATGCACCCCTCCGATCCGGATGGACCGCCATGTGTTGGCCTCTCAGACGCGTTCTTCCCGCTCTTGCCCTCCTCGCCGCCCTCGTGGGTCCCCAGCCGCTCCTCGGGCAGAACGCGGGTAACGGCGCCGCGGATCCCGACACCCTCGTCTTCAAGATCGACCCGCTCCTGGTGACCGCCACCCGGGGGCCGCGCCTGATCTCCCAGACGCCGCGACCGGTTTCGGTGGTGGACCGGAGCCAGGTGGCGCTGCTCTCCCCCAACAGCGTCAGCGACCTGTTCCGCGACATCCCGGGACTGGACGTGACGGGCGTGGGCGCGAACCAGGCGCGCCCCGCCATCCGGGGCCAGCGCGGCCAGCGCATCCTGCTGCTGGCCGACGGACTGCGCATGAACAACTCCCGGCGGCAGCGCGACTTCGGCGAGCTGCCCGCGCTGGTGGACGTGAGCGCCGTGGAACAGGTCGAGATCGTGCGGGGCCCGGCCTCGGTGCTCTACGGCTCCGACGCCATCGGCGGCGTGGTGAACATCATCACCCGCGTCCCGGACCGGGACGGCCTGCACGGCACGGCCTCCTACCGCTACAGCGACGTGGACGGCCAGAACCGGGTCGCGGCGCGCGTCTCGTCGCGTACGGGGTCCTTCTCGCTGCTGGCGGGCGGCATGTTCCGCAACACGGACGCCTACGAGGCGCCCGGGGGGACGTTCGGCGACATCACGCTCGAGGACGACGTGCTCGTGAACCGCTCCGGCGTCGAGGATCGCAGCATGGACCTGCGGCTGGGGTGGGACCTCTCGCGCACGACGGGTTTCTTCGGGAAGTTCGAGACCTACCAGGCCGACGACGCCGGCTTCGGCTTCGTGGACCCGGCTGCCTACTCCCCGGGCGATCCGGTCATCGACATCACCTATCCCGACCAGACCTTCTCCAAGCTCACCTTCGGATTCCAGAGCCGCGAGGTGGGGCTGGCGTTCGCCGACCGCGTCGAGGTCCTCGCCTACGGCCAGGACAACGAGCGCGAGCTGGTGTTCAACACCTTCATCCCCTTCGGGCCGACCGCCGGCCTCACGCTCGACAACCGCAACTTCACCGACATCCGCACCTACGGGTTCCGGGCCGAGGCGCGCAAGCTGGCCGGCGACGTCCTCCTCACCTACGGCGTGGACGGCTTCCGCGACCGGGCCGAGGGCACGGACGAGAACACCTCGGTGATCACGGGCTTCGGTCCGCCCCAGGTGACGCAGGACAATCGGCCGACCATCCCCAACGCCGAATACCGGAGCGTGGGCGCATTCCTGCAGGGCGAGGTGGAGGTGGGCTCGCGCGTCTCCCTGGTGGGTGGCACGCGCCTCCAGCGCGTCTCCGCGGAGACCTTCCAGACTCCGAACATGGACGACGTCTCGCCCATCTCGTCGTCGGACGCGACCGTGGTGGGCTCGCTGAACGCGCTGGTCCACGTCACGGACCGGCTCGATCTCGTCCTTTCCACGGGGCGCGGCTTCCGCTCGCCCAACCTGGTGGAGCTCTTCTTCGACGGCCCGGTGGGCGAAGCCGGTGCATACCAGGTTCCCAACGAGGACCTGAAGGCGGAGACCAGCTTCAACGTGGACGTGGGCGCCCGCTTCCACGCGGGACCCGTCTTCGTGGAGGGCTTCGTATTCCGCAACAAGATCTACGACGGCATCCGGGCCCGTCCGGTGACCGGTGCGCAGGGCGACACGCTGCAGCGCAACGGGCTGGACGTCTTCCAGAACGTGAACCTGGACGAGATCGTCTTCGAGGGGGTCGAGCTGAGCGCTGACGTCCAGTTGCCGGCCGGCTTCTCGGTCGGGGCCGGCTACGCCCGCCTGGACGCCGAGGACGCCATCGACCCGGAGAACCCGGTGGGGGAGAGCTTCTCGGAGAAGGTCACCGGACGCCTCCGCTACCAGGCGCAGGACGGGCTCTTCTGGGGCCAGTGGGAGGTCCGGCACAGCGGGGAGCAGAAGTCAGTGGAACTGGGCACGAACCCGCTCGGGTCGGTGATCCCCTCCTTCACGATCCAGCACCTGCGCGGCGGCGTCCGACTCTTCGAGCTGGGCGGGGTATCGCACGGATTGTCGCTCGCGGTGACCAACCTCACCAACGAGCTCTACGCCGAGACGTCCAACGCATCGTTCTTCCGACCCGAGCCCAAGCGGAACCTGACCGTCACCTACGAAGTCGCCTTCTAGGAGTCCCTCCCATGCGTTCACTGGTCCACTTCGTTCCCATCCTCACCACCGTGGTGGCGCTCTTCTTCGCGCCCCTCGTCTTCCGCCGGTGGCGGGAGCGCCGCTCCGGGCCCCACCTGCTCTGGTGGGCGGCCGGGATCCTGCTCTACGGCGTGGGGACCTTCTGCGAGTCCTACACCACGCTCTTCGGGTGGAACGAGACGGTCTTCCGGGGCTGGTACATATCCGGCGCCCTGCTGGGCGGCGCCCCCCTGGCACAGGGCACCGTGTACCTCCTCTTCTCGCGCCGTACGGCCCACGTGCTGGCGGCCGCGCTCGTGACGGTGGTGGTGGTGGCCTCGGTGGGCGTGATCCTCACCCCCATCGACATGTCGCTGGTGGAGACGCATCGGCTCACCGGATCGGTGATGGAGTGGCAGGGCGTCCGGCTCTTCTCCCCCTTCATCAACACCTACGCCTTCGTCTTCCTGGTGGGGGGCGCGGTGCTTTCGGCATGGCGGTTCCGCAGCCGCGCCGCGCTCAAGCACCGCTTCATCGGCAACGTCTACATCGCCGTGGGCGCGCTCCTGCCGGGGATCGGCGGCATGGCCACCCGCATGGGCCACACCGAGGTGCTCTACGTCATGGAGCTTCTGGGCCTGCTCCTGATCTGGGTGGGCTACCGCTACAACACCTCGCCCGCGCTGGCCGGCGTGGACGCCGAGCAGGCGCGGGCCGCGCGCTCGGAGGCGCTGGCCGCGGGCTGAGGGGGCCCTCCCTCCGCCTCAGCCGGGAGGTTCGCTCCCGGATCACGCCGCCCCGGCGGCCCCCGCCGGGGCCGCCGGGGCTTTCGTCGCCCGCCAGACCCGGTACGGGCCGTGGTCGGCGAGGCGCGCGACCTCCGCGAACGAGGCCCGCAGCAGCGCCTCCACCGGGTGCCGCCGCTGCACCACCAGGCGGAGCTCCCCCCCGGGGGCGAGCGCCGCCGCGCTTCCGGCCACCAGCGCGCGGACCGGATCCAGCGTCTCCGCCTTACCCCGGTGATAGGGCGGGTTGGCCACCACCGCGTCGAAGGGGCCGGCCCCACTCCACGACCCGAGGGGCGCGAACTCCGCCCCGGGGACGTTCTCGCGCGCGGCCGCGCGGGCCAGCGCGTCGGGCTCCACCAGGACGGCTCGAGCCCCGGGGCACCGGTGCCGGAGAGCCGCGGCCAGCACCCCGGTCCCGGCCCCGAAGTCCAGGAAGACCGCTCCGGGCGGAAGACCGGGAAGGTGCTCCAGCAGCAGTCGCGTCCCCGCGTCCACCCCGCTCCGCCCGAAGGCGCCCGGGTAGCGGACCCACGGGACCTCGCCCCACCCCAGATCCATCGGTGCCACGGCGCGCCAGCGCGCGAGCACCCGCGCTTCGCCCCGCGCACCCGCACCGGAGCCTACCTCCGCCCCCACCGGCACCCGCCCCTCCAGCACGCGGCAGCGCTGCCCCACGGCCCGCACTCCGACGTCGTCCAGCGGGCCGACCATATGCCGCCCGGTGGAGCCGATCCCCTCGTCACCGGCCCCGTAGACCAGCACCCGCCCTCCAGGCGCGAGCACGCCTACCACCGCCGCCAGCGCGAAGTCGAACGCCTCGCGCGCGGGTGGGAGCCGGATGAGTGCCGACCGGAAGGGGCCCTCGGGCGGGAGCGGCGTGCCCTCCGTCCCGTCCGCCGCGTCCATGCGGGACCAGCGTGACCACGCCAGCCCCGCCGCCCGCAGGGCCGCCTCGATCGCCTCCCGATCGGGGTGGCCGGGCACGAAGTCGCGGCCGCGGGTGAAGCGGCGCATCAGGAAGCCCAGGAGCCGCCCGAGCAGACCGGGCCGGGGCTGCTCCCCGGCCGGGGTGAGGTC
>JAVVFC010000137.1:0-7815 GCA_032250975.1 Longimicrobiales bacterium
AGGAGGTGCTCTTCGAGCTGCAGGACCGCCTCGAGCTGAAGGTGGTGCCCCGCCTCATTGCCTGCTTCGACATCTCGCACACGCAGGGTGCCGAGACGGTGGCGGGAATCGCCGTCTTCCAGAACGCCGAGCCCCGCAAGGGCGAGTACCGCCACATGAAGATCCGGGGCGAGTGGGGAAACGACGACTACCGCTCCATGCACGAGGCGGTGAGCCGCTGGTTCCGGCGCCGGCTGGACGAGGAACGTCCTCTGCCCGACCTGACCCTGATCGACGGCGGGAAGGGGCAGCTGGGCGCCGCGCTGGCGGCGCTCGAGGCGCTGGGAGTGACGGGGCTCCACATCGCTGGGCTGGCCAAGCGGGAGGAGGAGGTCTTCCTGCCCGGGCGTCGCCAGCCCCTGCGGCTGGACCGGCGGGCCCGACCGTTGCAGCTTCTGCAGCGCATCCGGGACGAGGCCCACCGGGTGGCGGTCGGGTACAACCGCAAGTTGCGCGGCCGTCGCACCCTGCGCTCCGACCTGGGTGACATTCCGGGCATCGGTCCCGCCCGGCAGCGGGCCCTGCTCTCCCGATTCGGCTCGGTGAAGGCCGTGGCGGCGGCCTCGCAGGAGGAGATCGCCCGGGTGCCGGGTTTCTCGCGGGTGCTGGCGGCCCGCATCCTGACCTACCTCACGCGTTGACCCCCATGACACCTGCTGCCCGCCCGACGGTCCGGACCCGCTTCGCGCCCAGCCCCACCGGCCGGCTGCACCTGGGCAACGTCCGCATCGCGGTCTTCAACTGGCTCTTTGCACGCCACCACGGGGGCGTCTTCGTCCTGCGGGTCGAGGACACCGACGTGGAGCGCAACGTGCCCGGTGCCGAGGGGGCGCTCATGGACGACCTGCGCTGGCTCGGACTGGCCTGGGACGAGGGTCCGGACGTCGGCGGCCCTTTCGGACCCTACCGGCAGAGCGAACGTGCCGCGGCGCACGACCAGGCGCTGGCGACGCTGCTCGAGCGCGGCCGGGCCTACCGCTGCTTCTGCCCGGCCGACGAGGGCGGTGAGGATCGGCGCTACCCCGGCCGGTGCCGGGCGCTCCCGGCCGGGGAGGCGGAGCGCCGGAGCGGGGCGGGCGAACCGCACGTGGTACGCTTCCGGACCCCACGCGAGGACGTGGTTCAGGTCCGGGACGAGGTCCGGGGGGTCATCTCCTTTCCCGCCAAGGACCTCGACGACTTCGTCCTGCGCCGGCGGGACGGCCGCGCCACCTACAACTTCGCGGTGGTGGCCGACGACGCCGCCATGCGGATCTCGCACGTCATCCGCGGGGCCGGACACCTCTCCAACGCGCCCAAGCACGCGCTCCTCTTCGACGCGCTCGACCACCCTCGCCCGTGCTTCGTGCACCTCCCCAACCTGCTCGCGCCCGACGGAGGAAAGCTCTCGAAAAGGCGCGGGGCGCAGGGGGCGGGTGAGCTGCGGGCGGCGGGCATGCTCCCGGCCGCGATCGTCAACTACCTGTCTCTGCTCGGGTGGTCGCACCCGGACGAGCGCGAGATCCTCACCCTCGAGGAGCTGGTGGCGTCGGTGAGCCTGGACCGGGTGCGGGCGGCCGAGATGGCCCACGACCCGGACAAGCTGCGCTGGGTCGCGACGCAGCACATGGCGAGGCTCTCCCTGGAGGAGGTGGCCGCCGGCGTCGCGCCCTTCGTGGACGGGAGCCGCTTTCCCCTGTCCGGGGATGCACTGCGGGCCGCGGTGGGGGCGATCCGCACGCGTCTCGCCGCCTTCTCGGAGGTGAACGAGCACCTGGCGGCTGCCTTCCCGGAGGAGGGGCCCGCCTGGGACGCGGTGCGCGCGGATCTCGCCGCCGACGCCGAGGCGGTGACGCTGCTGCGCGCCCTCGCAGAGCGGCTGCGGACGGTGGATCCATGGGCGCCCGACGAGATCGGGCGGGAGGTGCGGGCGGCGGGCGCGGCCGCGGGCGTGAAGGGACGGGCCCTCTTCCGGCCCGTGCGCCGGGCGCTCTTCGCGGCGGAGACGGGACCGGATCTGGCGGGGCTCACGGCGGCAGTCGGTCGGGAGGAGGTCTTGCGCCGTCTCGGGCGGGTGCCGGGCGTTTGACCCTGCGCCGGCAGTTTTCTACAATTGTTTGCTGTTTCAGGCTCTTTCAGGCCTCAGTGACCTTCCAGGAGGATTTCGGGATGAAGCTCCGTTTCGGCGTGCTGCTCACGAGCGCACTGGCCCTGGTGCTGGGTGGATGCGCGGCATCCTCCGGCGCGGCCCCCTCGACCCCCACCGCCGCTCCGGCCGCATCGGGCGGCGGCCAGGTGCTCGCGCAGGGCGAGCGGCCCCGTGAAGATGACGATACCCGCGCCGCCGAGCTGCACCTCGAGCAGGCGGAGGAGGCGGCCAGCGACGCGGAGGCGAGGACGCAGTACCAGTCCGCGCTCGACGCCGCTCGTGCGGGCATCCAGCGGGACTCCCTCAACCCCCTGGCCTACCGGCTGGCGGGTGAGGCGCTGATCGGGCTGGGGGACTACGCGGAGGCGGACGCCATGCTGGACGAGGCGGAGCGTCTGCGCCCGGTCTACGTCCTGGAGACCGAGCGCACCCGCGAGGTGGCCTGGATCGACCGGTACCAGGCCGCCGCGCCCCTGGTGAACGCGGGCGACTACGAGCAGGCCGTCGAGTACTTTGAACAGGCCAATGCCATCTATCAGGGGCGGCCGGAGGTGATGCTCACGATGGGCCAGGTGCTGGTCCAGATCGGGGAGTACGACCGCGCCATCGAGAACCTGCAGGCGGCCCAGGCCATCATCGAGTCGGACCGCATCAACGAGATGAATGTCGAGACGCAGGCGGCGTGGCGGGAGCAGGCCGCCGGCATCCCGGCCATGGTCGCGCAGACGCTGGTCAATGCCCAGCGCTACGAGGAGGCGGCCACCGCGCTGCGCGAGCTGCTGGCCGAGGACCCGGGCAACCCCGCCTACCTGCAGACGCTCGGCGCCACCTTCATCCGCATGGACCAGCCCGACTCGGCGCGTGCGGTCTACGTGGAACTCATGGCGCAGGACGGGCTGCAGGCCGACGCCTACTACGCGGGTGGAATCGGCTTCTACCAGACCGAAGACTACGTCGAGGCGGCGGATGCGTTCGGGAAGGCGGCGGAGGCTTCCGTGAACGACCGTGACGCGATCGAGATGTGGGCCCGCTCGCTCCAGCTCGCCTACCCGGCCGGGGAGGGCGAGCCGACGCCCCCTGCCGGCGCCCTGGAAGAGTTGCGGGACGCATCGGAGCGCTGGCTGGAGCTGGACCCCTTCAACCAGAACGCACATCTGATCCTGGCCCAGACCGTGAACCGACTGGGGGATGAGGCCCGCGCCACCGAGCTGGTGAACGCCATCGAGGCGCTCCCCGTGACCATGGATCGCATCCAGCTGCAGCGCTTCGGGCAGGGCGGTGGCGCCGTGGTCGGGGCCCTCACCAACAAGCAGGCACCCGCCGGCACCACCGCCACGCTTGAGGTGACCTTCTACGCCCCCGACGGGGCCGTGGTCGGCATGGAGACCGCCAGCATCCAGCTGGGTGAGGCCGAGACCAGCCAGGACTTCCGGGTGGATCTGGACCTTGATGCATACGTTGGCGGGTACTCGTACCGGCTGGTGCTGTGAACGGTGCGGGAGCGGTCCGGGTCGTCCCGGGCCGCTCCCGCGTTCCCCCGGCTCCTTGACCGCGTCCGCCCGCGCCGCCGATATTAGCTCCTCAATGCGGGCGTAGCTCAGTTGGTAGAGCATCAGCTTCCCAAGCTGAGGGTCGCCGGTTCGAGCCCGGTCGCCCGCTCTGGAGAAAGACGAAGCCCCTCAAGGACTTTGAGCCTTGGGGGGCTTCTCTTTTTTCCGGTCGTTCGGGGGAACTTTGCCGGCAACCGTGTCCGCATCTCCCGCGGCGCCGGGGCTCGCCGGCTGCTCCCCGCGGCCTATCGGTCCGGCGCCAGTTCCACCGCGGCGGGGTCGGGCGCGGCCGCCAGCCAGCCGAGGCCCCCGTCGCGCGAGCGCACCTGCAGGTAGCCGGCGTAGCGCCCGACGACCGGAACCGTCTCGCCGGAGGCGATCCGTCCCGTGCGGGGCGAAGTCGGGTGGGGGGCCGCGTGCAGCGCCGCGGGCGCATCCGCCACGACCGGCTCGAGGTCCGTGAGGTCCTCGGTGAGGCGGGCGGCCAGGTAGCCCTGGGTTCCGTCGGGGAGCGTCACCCGGTACCACTCCGCCGAGCCGCCCGTCACCCGGGCGGGCGTGTGGCGGGGGAGTTCGGCGAGCACGCCGGCGCCGCGGGAAGGGCCGGCGCGCAGATGGACCTCCCCGTCCCGCACGCGCACCCACCGGCCGTAGCGGCTCCGGTCCAGGTCGATCCCGGCGAGCCGCCCCGGGGGCGGCCGCAGGAAGGGCGCCGGGTTCACCGCGCCCTCGCCCCGGTAGTAGACGCCGAAGTGCAGGTGGGGCGGAGTAGTGCGCGCATTGCCGGTGTTGCCCACGAAGCCCAGGGTATCCCCCACCCGCACCACGTCCCCGCGCGCCACCGCCTGGGAGTCCAGGTGGGCGTAGTAGAGGCTGCGGTTCTGCCGGTCGTCCCGGAGCCAGACCACCTTGCCCCCCAGTCGGGTGACGTTGGCGCGCGAGACCCGGCCCGGGACCGAGGCGATCACCGGGGTGCCGCGGCGCGCGAAGATGTCCACCCCCTCGTGGCTGCGTCGGCCCCCGTCGCGGGCCGCCCCCCATCCGCTCTGGATGGCGGACATCCCCAGCCCGGTGACCGGAAAGGTGAGGGCGGGATCGAGCGTCAGGATCACCGCGTACTCGCCCCCACGCAGCAGTTCGGGCTGGACGCGAACCAGGAACTCCCCGTCACGGAAGGGCTCGTAGACGAGCCCTTCCGGCACGGTATCGGCCTCAACCGGGCGGGGCGGGTCGGCCTCGTCCTCGGCGACGCGAAGCAGGTCAAGAAAGACGCGGGCGCCTTCGGGAGAGTTGACGCGCAGGCGCACGTTGAGGGTCTGACCGCGCCGCAGGGAGAAGCGGTAGCCGACCGCCTCCGGGGCCTCGGGCGCGATATACCCTTCCTCCTGGAAGGGGAGGTCGACCCGGCGGGGGGTGCGAACCGCCTCGGCCGCCTCATGAATCCACGCCTGGCTGAGCGCCGTGTTCGCCAGGCCGGCATCGTGCAGACCCTGCAGGTAGGCCTCGTGGGGCGTAGCGGGGCGGCGCGCGTCCCGGAACTGCTCGACCTTCTCGCACGCGGAGGCGGCGAGGACGAGGAGGGGGACGGCCAGGAGGGGGGCTGAGGGTCGGGGCATCGGGCTCGGGGGTTCGCGCGCGCGTGGGTTCCTACCCGGTACGCGGCAGAAGGCGTGCGGGTTCCGGCGCCGACGGGGGTCGGGCGGCGGTGGGGCATTCCCGGTCGACCGTGCCTTGGGACAGGTCCTTTGCTCCGTTAGCTTTATCGGCTGTTTCCCCCCTTCACAGGATCCCTGCCCCCATGGTGCGCATCGCCCAGATCGAACCCGGCAGCATCGCCGAGGAGCTGGAGCTGGAGATCGGTTCGCGCGTCATCCGCATCAACGGGGCGCGCGTGCGCGACAACATCGACCTCACCTTCCTGCTCGCCGACGACGAGCTGGAGCTGGAGGTCGAGGACCCGGCCGGGGGCACGGTGATCTACGAGATCGAGAAGGAGCCCGGTGAGGAGGTGGGGCTGGTGCCGGCGCCCGACACCATCCGGGAATGCGCCAACAAGTGCGTCTTCTGCTTCATCGACGGGAATCCGCCGGACGTGCGCGCCTCGCTCTGGCTGCGGGACGACGACTTCCGCCTCTCGTTCACCTACGGCAGCTACGTCACGCTCACCAACCTGGGTCCGAAGGGATTGCAGCGCCTTGTGGACCAGCGCATCTCGCCGCTCTACGTGAGCGTGCACGCCACCGAGCCCCGGGTGCGCATCGAGCTGCTCAAGAACGAGCGGGCGGGGCTCATCATGGAGCACCTGCGCTGGTTCGCCGAGAACGGGCTGGAGGTGCACACCCAGGTGGTGCTCTGTCCGGAGTGGAACGACGGCGCCCACCTCGACCGCACCATCGACGACCTCTGGTCGCTGGGGGAGGCCATCCTCTCCCTCTCGGTGGTTCCGGTGGGGCTCACGCGCTACAACCTGAACCGGCCGGTGCGCCTGCTCACCCCCGAGGAGGCCGGCCGGGCGCTGGCGCAGGTGGAGCGCGGTCGCCTCCGGGGCCTGCGGGAGCGGGGTCGGGGGTGGTGCTACGCCGGCGACGAGATGTTCCTGATCGCGGGGCGCGACCTGCCCGGTCCGGCATACTACGACGACGCATCGCTGCTGGAGAACGGAGTGGGAGCGGTGCGCCACTTCCTGGCCACCCTGGACGACGATCTGGCGCGCATGCCGCGCCTGCCGGGGCGCCGCCTGCACCTGGTGACGGGCGCTTCCATGGCGCCCTTCCTGCGGGCGCGGGCGCCGGCGCTGGCCGCCGCCACGGGCGCGCGGGTGGCGGTGGCCGAGGTGACGAACGACTTCTTCGGAGAGGTCGTGACCACGGCGGGGCTGCTGGCGGGACGCGACATCCTGTCCAGGTTGGGCGGCGAGGTGCGTCCGGGCGACGTGGTGCTGCTCCCCGCCGAGGCGCTGAACGCGGACGGGCTCTTCATCGACTCGCTCCCGCTCGGCGAACTGGAGGCGGCGCTCGCCCCGGCGCGGGTGCTGGCCGGGCACCGCATCAGGGATGCGCTCCTGCGCCTGGACGGGGAGCGGGCGGCGTGAGCGGGGGGGATCGGTGAGCCTTCCGGTGGTGGCGGTGGTGGGACGGCCCAACGTGGGCAAGTCCACCTTCTTCAACCGCGTTCTGGGCCGGCGGGCGGCCATCGTGCACGACCGCCCGGGCGTGACTCGCGACCGGAACTTCGCGCGCGCGGAGTGGGCTGGACGCGCCTTCCTCCTGGTCGACACCGGCGGCATCCTGGAGGCGTCCGATCAGCCGCTGGACCGGCTCGTGCGCGAACAGGCGCTGCGGGCGGTGGACGAGGCCGACGTGCTGCTGCTGGTGGTGGACGGCAAGGCGGGCGTGCACCCACTGGACGGCCGCCTGGCCGACCTGCTGCGCCGTACGGAGAAGCCGGTCCTCGTGGTGGTCAACAAGGTGGACAACCTCCCCGACGACCCCGCCCATCACGCCTTCTGGGAACTGGGCCTGGGTGAGCCGATCCCGGTGAGCGCCATCTCGGGGAAAGGTTCGGGCGACCTCCTGGACCGGGTCATCGGGGAGTTTCCCGCGCAGGTCGCGGTCGAGGACGACCCCGGCACCATCCGGGTGGCGGTGGTGGGCAAGCCCAACGTGGGCAAGTCGTCGCTGGTCAACCGCCTCTTCGGGGAGGAGCGCGTGGTGGTGAGCCCGGAGGCGGGCACCACCCGCGATCCGGTCGACTCGAGCATGAAGTACCAGGGCCGGGAGCTGATCTTCGTGGACACCGCCGGGCTGCGGCGCCAGTCGCGGGTGAAGGACAGCGTGGAGTACTACTCGGCCGTGCGCACCGCCCGCGTGGTCGAGGAGGCCGACGTCTGCGTGGTGCTGATCGACGCCACCGAGGACGTCCACCACCAGGACCTGCGCGTGATCGAGCAGGCCTGGGAGGCGGGTGCGGGCGTGTGCGTGCTGGTCAACAAGTGGGACCTGGTCGAAAAGGAGACCAACACCGCGGTCCACTTCGAGAAGACGGCGTGCCAGCGGGCGCCCTTCCTGACCTGGGTTCCCTTCCTCTTCGGCTCCGCGC
>JAVVFC010000138.1:0-7797 GCA_032250975.1 Longimicrobiales bacterium
GGAGGGCCGCTACCGGATCCTGGAGAAGCTGGGCGAGGGGGGGATGGCCACCGTGTACCTCGCCGACGACGTGCGCCACGAGCGCCGGGTGGCGGTCAAGGTGCTCAAGCCGGAGCTGGCGGCGGTGGTGGGGGCGGACCGCTTCCTGGCCGAGATCAAGACCACCGCCAACCTCCAGCACCCGCACATCCTCCCCCTCTTCGACTCGGGGGAGGCGGACGGCTTCCTCTTCTACGTGATGCCCTACGTGGAGGGCGAGACGCTCCGGGACCGGCTGGACCGCGAGAAGCAGCTCCCCGTGGAGGAGGCGCTGGGCATCGCCACCTCGGTGGCGTCCGCGCTGCAGGTCGCTCACGAGGCGGGGATCGTGCACCGCGACATCAAGCCCGGCAACGTGCTCCTCTCGCGGGGCGAGCCCCTGGTGGCGGACTTCGGCATCGCGCTGGCCGTGGGCTCCGCCGGGGGGAGCCGGCTGACGGAGACGGGGCTGAGCGTGGGCACGCCCTACTACATGAGCCCGGAGCAGGCCACGGGGGATCAGTCCATCGGCCCGGCCAGCGACATCTATGCGCTGGCGTGCGTGCTCTACGAGATGCTGGTGGGCGAGCCCCCCTACTCGGGCAGCACGGCCCAGGCGGTGCTGGGGAAGATCATCCAGGGGGCGCCGGTCTCGGCCACGGCGGTGCGGAGCTCCATTCCCGCGAACGTGGACGCGGCGCTCCGCCGGGCGCTGGAGAAGCTGCCCGCGGACCGCTTCCGCGACGCCCGCGGCTTCGCCGCCGCGCTCGCCGACCCCGGCTTCCGTTACGGACACGACCCACGGGCGGGAGCGGCGGACGCGGGAGGCGCGCGCGCGTGGCGCCGCCGGACGGTGGCGGCGGCGGGCGCGGCGGTGCTCTTCGCGGGGCTGGCCGCGCTCGCGCAGTTCGGCGACGAGGAGCCGGGCAGGGTGGCGCGCTTCGGGGTGGCCCTGCCCGACGGGCATGACCCCGGATTGCCCTACGGCGCCAACGTGGCGCTCTCGCCCGACGGGGGGCGTTTGGTCTACGTGGGCCCCATGGCGGGGGGCGGGCAGCAGCTCTGGCTGCGGGCCCTGGATCAGCTCGCGCCCCGCCCGATCAACGGCACCGAGGGGGCCCTGAGCCCCGCGTTCTCCCCCGACGGCGCCCGGGTGGCGTTCCTCACCACGGCGCCCACGACGCTCAAGGTGGTCTCGCTCGGCGGTGAGCCTCCCCTCACCCTGGCCACCGACGGGCTGGGCGGGAACTCCGTGGCCTGGGGTCCGGACGGGCGCATCTACGTGGACGGGGCGGCCCTCTCGATCGGGTGGATCCCGGAGACGGGCGGCGAAGTCACCCTGCTGACCCAGCTGGACTCGGCGACGGCGGAGTTGTTCCACGGCTGGTACGATGTGCTCCCCAACAGTCGCGGCATCCTTTTCACGGTGGGGCGAACCCCGGCCTCCGCCGCGGGCCTCTACACCATCGCCGTGGCCGACGTGGAGACCGGGGCGCACCGCACGCTGGTCCAGGGGGTCTACGCCCGCTATGCGCCCTCCGGCCACCTGGTCTACGCCACCGCGGAGGGCGCCCTGCTCGCCGCTCCCTTCGACCCGGACCGGTTGGAGCTCACGGGCGCGCCGGTGGCGCTGGCGGAGGGGGTGGGCGTCGGCTCGTTCGGCTCCGCGGACCT
Organism: Longimicrobiales bacterium; assembly: GCA_032250975.1. Taxonomy (GTDB): domain Bacteria; phylum Gemmatimonadota; class Gemmatimonadetes; order Longimicrobiales; family Gaopeijiaceae; genus Gaopeijia. The sequence goes on from JAVVFC010000138.1 coordinate 1,693, forward strand.
GACCCTCTCCCGGGACGGGACCCTCGTGTACCTCGCCGGGGGGGTCGCGTCGGGGCTCGCGCGCGCCGTCTGGGTGGACCGCGCGGGCGGGGTGACGCCGGTCGACCCGGATTGGGAGTTCGACCCGGGGGAGCCCGAGGTGGGGGTCGCCCTCTCCCCCGACGACCGTCGCCTGGCGGTCAAGGTGAGCACCGAGGCCGGGGAGGACATCTGGATCAAGGAGCTGGACGACGGGCCCCTCTCCCGCCTCACCTTCCACGAGGCGCTCGACCGCCGTCCGCGCTGGTCGGCGGACGGCCGCCGGGTGTTCTACACCTCCGACCGGGAGGGGCCGGACAACCACTACGACATCTGGAGCCAGCCCGCCGACGGGACCGGATCCCCGGAGCGGCTGCTGGACCTGGAGGCGTCCATCACGGAGGCGGTGCGCGCCGCGGACGACCGGGGGTGGATCCTCCGCCTGGGCGGCCTGGCGAACCAGACCGGGGTGCGGGACCTGGTGGCGCTCGCGGACGGTGCGGAGGCGCCCACCCCGATCGCGGCCGAGCCCTACGACGAGAAGGCCGTCGATCTGTCGCCCGACGGCCGGTGGGTGGCGTACGAATCCACCGAGACCGGGCGGGACGAGATCTACGTCCGGCCCTACCCCGACGCCGACGGCGGCAAGTGGCAGGTCTCCACCCAGGGGGGGATCAATCCCCGCTGGGGGCGCACCGGCCGCGAGCTCTTCTACGTGGACGGGGCCGGCAACATGGTCGCGGTGGCGGTGGACGCCGTCGGCGGGACCTTCCGGTCCGGGCGGCGGGAGACGCTCTTCTCGGTGGCCGAGCGGTCGCTGCACGCGCTCCCGAATTACACCACGTGGGATGTGGCCGCGGACGACGAGCGCTTCCTGATGGTCCAGGTGGGGACGGCGGGGGATGGCGCCTCCACCCTGGTGGTGGTGCAGAACTTCTTCCGCGAACTGCGGGAACGGGTGGGGCGGTAAGGGGGGCAGCCCCACCCTCACCCCACCGCCCCCCCACCCCTCACCGCACCGCGCGCGCCTCGGCGCTCCGCGTGGGTGGGGCGTCCAGCCCCGGATCCACCGCGCACGGGGGTAGCGGGCATCGCGTTGGGCTGGAGCCGGATCCCTCGGGTTCCCCCGGTCTCCAGGGTCCGGTGAACCTGCCCGGGGAAACGCGTGTAGACTTCACTGGGTTCCCGGCGCGGGCCGGGGTGGCCCTCGCTTCCCACAGCCCGGAGACCATCATGGTGCGCTTCACCCGTCCGGCCGTCGCGGTGCTCACCCTCCTCACCGCCACGGCCTGCGCCAGCAGCGGGACGACCGACAACGAGTCCACCCACCGGGTGCAGCAGTCCGATGTGATCGCCCAGCTCGTCGGCAACACCGAGGTCACCCCCCGCTCCGGGCCCGAGTCCCGCGAGAGCCGCAACCTGGTGGCGGCCGACCTGGCGACCACCTGGCGGGCCATGGAGCGGGTCGTCTCGGAGCTCAAGCTGCCGGTCGGGCGCCATGACGGCAACACCGGCACCATCGAAGTGCGCGGACGTCTGCCGCGCCTGGACGGGCGCCGCATGAGCGACTGGGTGGACTGCGGAATCGACCTGAATGGGGCGGTCGCGGACCAGTCCTATATCGACATGGTGCTCACGCTGCAGGTGGTCCCCGCAGGGGAGGGGCAGACGGTGGTGGACACCCACATGATCGCGCAGGCCCAGCCCCGCCGGAATGCGCGCGCGCGCGTCCCCTGCACCTCCCGCACCACGCTGGAGCCCTGGCTGGTGGAGCAGATCGCCCGCACGGCCCTGGGGGGCGGGGCGAGTGGCCTGTGACCCGCTTGCCCGCCTGATCGGAGTCAGGCACCGCACCGCTCACCAGGATCCTGGGTGCCGGTCGGGTCAGGATGCGCCTCGATAGTGGGCTCCCACCCCGAGGGTGGGAGCGACGCTGACGGCGGGAACGACGCTAAGGGTTGCGCGGAGCGGCCCGGGCGGCGAACACCATGGCCCCGACGATGAGGACGAGGCCCAGGAGGGTGCCCCCCGGCGAGTCGTCGTAGGCGGCGTACACGACGAGCATTCCACCGAGTGCGGCGATTCCCGCGGGGGTGATGGCAGCGAGGACGGTCTTCACAGGGTCTCCCTGGTTGAATTCATGGCAGTGTACTTTGCCATACAAAGTAGCGCAAGGTGCGCGTTCCGGAGCGCCGCCGGCCTCGGCGGCCCCGCCGGGCGTCCGCAGGTGCGGGGGGCGGTCGCGCGCCGGGTAGAACCCCGACGGAGGAGGTGGATGTGAAGATCACCGTGGAGACGCGGGTCAGGGCCGACCCTGCGACGGTCTGGGAATGCTGGACCTCCCCCGAAGGCATCGTGCGGTGGAACAGCGCCAGCGACGACTGGCACACGACGCGGAGCACCGTCGACCTGCGGGAAGGGGGGAGGTTCCTGTCTCGCATGGAGGCCAGGAACGGCAGCGCCGGCTTCGACTTCGAGGGGACCTACACCCGCATCGTGCCCCACGAGCTCATCGAGTACCGGATGGATGACGGCCGCGAGGTGACGGTTGAGTTCCTGCGCCGGCCCGAGGGCGTGACAGTACGGACGGTGTTCGACGCGGAGGGTGAGCATTCCGCCGAAATGCAGCACGCCGGGTGGCAGGCCATCTCCGACAACTTCGGGCGGTACGTGGAATTGAAGGGGTGAGCCGCTCACGCAGTGACCGAGGTCGGCGGCGCTCGGGTCCTGTCCCTTATTCCCCGAGCCGGTACTTCAACGGAGGATGATGATCAACCGCCCTGGTCGCTCACCCCCCGGGCCGCGGCGAACCGCTTCACGATCTCCAGGGTGACGCCCACGCCGCGGCGGACGTTCTCTTCCGAGACCCGCTCGTCGTTCCCGTGGAAGCCGCCGCGATCCTCCTGGGGGGTGGCGGTGGCCTCGCAGTCGTAGCTCACGATTCCCAGGGCCTTCCGGGGAAGCGACCCGGGCTACCCCCCCGGCGCGCCGTCCCGCACCCCCGGCACCTTCAGACGGGGCGGGGTCTTTCCTATCTTGAATGCGCGGTTCCCCATGGGATCTGCCCGCAGCAACCGACGACTTGTCCACGCCCGCGCGGGTGTGGCGCCCCCAGGGAGGAGATATGGCGGAGAACGGCCCCAAGACGCTCACCATCCGGGACAACCGCACCGGCAAGCAGTACGAAGTCGAGATCCTGGAGGGCGACACCATCCGCGCCATGGACCTGCGCCAGATCAAGGTCCACGACGACGACTTCGGCATGATGGCGTACGACCCGGCCTTCACCAACACCGCCAACACCCGCAGCACCATCACCTACATCGACGGCGGGGCCGGCATCCTCCGCTACCGGGGCTACCCGATCGAGCAGCTCGCCGAACAGGCCAGCTTCCTGGAGGTGGCGTACCTGCTCATCAAGGGAGAGCTTCCGACCTCGGACGAGCTGGACGCCTTCGTGCACGACGTGACCTACCACACCTACGTGCACGAGAACCTGGTGCAGCTGCTGGATTCGTTCCGCTACGACGCCCACGCCATGGGCATGGTGATCTCGGCGGTGGCCGCGCTCTCGACCTTCTACCCCGAGGCCAAGGACGTCCGCGACCCCCACAACCGGTGGATCCAGATCACCCGCCTGGTCGCCAAGATGCCCACCCTGGCGGGCTTCGCCTACCGGCACCACCGGGGTCTGCCCCCCGTATACCCGGAGAACGAGCTCTCCTATACCGCCAACTTCCTCAACATGCTCTTCCGCATCGGCGTGAAGGAGTACAAGGTGAATCCGGTGCTGGAGCGGGCGCTGGACATCCTCTTCATCCTGCACGCCGACCACGAGCAGAACTGCTCCACCACCACCATGCGGGTGATCGGCTCCTCCGAGGCCGACCCCTACTCGGCGCTGGCGGGCGCCATGTCGGCCCTCTACGGACCCCTCCACGGCGGCGCCAACGAGGCGGTGCTGCGCATGCTCAACCGCATCGGCGACGTCAGGAACGTGCCCGCCTTCGTCGAAGGGGTGAAGAACCGCGAGGAGCGGCTGATGGGCTTCGGGCACCGGGTCTACAAGGCGTACGACCCGCGCGCGAGCATCATCAAGCGCACCGCCGACGAGGTGTTCCAGGTCACCGGCCGCAATCCGCTGCTGGACATCGCGCTGGAGCTCGAGAAGATCGCCCTCAACGAGGACTTCTTCGTCTCGCGCAACCTCTACCCGAACGTGGACTTCTACTCGGGGCTCATCTACCAGGCCATGGGCTTCCCGGTCGAGATGTTCCCCGTGCTCTTCGCCATCCCGCGGTCGGTGGGTTGGCTGACGCAGTGGGAGGAGCTGCTGGAGGACCCGGAGCAGAAGATCGCCCGCCCGCGCCAGGTCTACAACGGCGCCGACGCGCGCGACTTCGTCGTCCTGGAGCACCGGGGCTGAGCCGCGTCACCTGCATCGACACCGTCCACGACGGGCTCCCGGGCGCCATCGCCACCTGGCTGGTGATGGCGCCCGAGCCCGTCCTGGTGGATCCGGGACCGGCCACCGTGCGCCCCCGGGTGCGGGCCGCGCTCCGGGAACTGGGCGTGGATCCGGCCGACATCCGCCACCTCTGCCTCACCCACGTCCATCTGGACCACGCCGGATCGGCCGGGGACTGGGCGGCCGACAACCCCCGGCTGACGGTGCACGTGCACGAGGAGGCCGCCCCCCACCTGGTGGATCCCGAGCGGCTGGTGGCCTCCACCCGCCGCACCTTCGGCGAGGCGCACGACCGGCTGTGGGGGCCGGTGCGCCCGCTGCCGCCCCACGCCGTACGCGCCTGGCGCCCGGGGGACCGCGGGCCCCTTTCCAGGCTGCGGGCGCTTCCCACCCCGGGTCACATCGGCCATCACCTGGCCTACCTGGACGAGGACTTGGGAACGCTGCTGGCGGGGGATGCCATGGGCATCGTACTGGCCGAGGGGGCGCCGGTGCACCCGCCGACGCCACCCCCCGCCGTGGACGTGGCCGCCTGGCTCGGGACCCTGCGCGAGGTGCAGGCGGTGGCTCCCCAACGGGCGGGCGTGGCCCACTTCGGCCTGCACGACGCACCCGCGGCACGGGCGGGCGAGCTGGCGGAGGCGCTCACGGCGCTGGCCGTCCGCGTCCGCTCCGCGATCCGGGAGGGCAGGGTGGAGGCCGACGCCCGGGCGTACGAGCAGGAGACGGTGGCGCGGCTGACGCCGTACCGGCCCGGTGAGGAGGCGGCGCGCTACTTCGCGGTCTTTTCGGCCGAGAACGACTACCGGGGAATGGCCCGCTGGGTGGCCCGCAACCCCGACTGGAGAGGGACGTGACCATGCAGGTGACGGTGCCGGGGCGCGAGCCCCGGGGACGGAGGGGCGAGGGGTGTCGGAGTGAGCGGCGTCCGGGCGTTCGAGTGGCGTGCCGAGGGCGTCCGGGCGTACGGGTGGCCCGCGTGCTCGGCGCGGCGGCGCTCGTGCTGGCGGCCGGCGCGCCGGCCGGGGTCGGCGCCCAGACGGCGCGCCCGGTACCCGGGCCGGTGGTGCCGCCCCCGGAGTTTCTCGCCGCGGTCGAGGCCGGTACACGCGGCGTGGACGGCCGCCCCGGGCCCGCCTACTGGCAGAACCGGGCTCAGTACCGGCTCGACGCGTCGCTGGAGCCGGCCACCGGTCGCGTGGCTGGCACGGTGCTGATCCGCTACCAGAACGACAGTCCCGACCCGCTGGACCGGCTGGTTCTGCACCTGCACCAGAACCTGCATGCGCCCGGCGTGGCGCGGAACGAGCCCCAGGAAGTCACCGGCGGCGTGCGGCTGGGCGAGGTGCGCGTGGACGGGCGGGTGCTGGAGCCCGCCGATCCGGACGGCCCCCCCCGTGCCGGCTACCGGGTGGAGGGCACGCTGCTCTACCTGGGGCTGGGCCGGCCGGTCGATCCGGGCGGCGTGGTGGAGGTCGAGGTCGCGTGGTCGGTGGTCCTTCCGGCCAGCGGGGCGGGGCGCATGGGCGACTCGGACCGGGAGGTGTTCTTCGTGGGCTACTGGTACCCCAGGATGGCCACCTTCGACGACCTGCGGGGGTGGGACGCCGAGCCGTACC
>JAVVFC010000139.1:0-7786 GCA_032250975.1 Longimicrobiales bacterium
ACCCGCTCCAGCCCGCTCCCGTCGGACCGCACGCGCCAGGGCTCGGGCGCCGCGTCCCACGCATTCCCGCCCGGAACCCACCGGAACCAGATCGACTGACCGTCGTCGCTCCAGCGCACCCCGGACGGCGCCTGCCCGACCAGTTCGGGGCCCCGCATGATGCTGCGGATGGAGAGGGGGAAGGAGGCGTCCCGCACCACCTCGGGCACGAAGTCGGCCACCGACTGGGCAGTGGCGGAACGCGCGGGGGCCAGGGCGACCACGAGCGCCAGCCCGAGGGCCGGAGCGATCGGGAGGGCAACGGTACGGCTCGGGGTGCGGCGCATGAGACGTCGGCTCCTTGAATGACGTTGGCGGGTGCGGCTCAGTCTCCGAAGGAGATGCCCAGGGAGCGGGCGGTGTTGACCAGGTCGCCGTCCACGGGGACCAGCTTCAGCTGGCTCACGGCCTCGTCCAGCGGGACGGCTTTGACCTCGGGCGGATCGAGCGCGACCATGCAGCCGAAGCAGCCCCGGTCGGCCAGCTCCACGGCGGCCGCCCCGAAGCGGAGCGCCAGCACGCGGTCGTACGCCACCGGCTCCCCGCCCCGCTGCAGGTGGCCCAGCACCAGAGAGCGGGTCTCGCGGCCGGTGCGCTCCGCGATCTCCGCCTCCAGCCGCTCCGCGATCCCGCCCAGCCGGGGCGCGCCCACCTCGGGCTCGGGATCCTTGTAGGTCGCGACGCCCCCCGTGGGCCGCGCCCCTTCCGCCACCACCACGATGGCGAACCCGTCCTCACCGTCGTAGCGCGACTCGATCTTCTCGCAGACCCTGTCGATGTCGTAGGGAATTTCGGGGATCAGGATCACGTCGGCGGTGGCGCTCAGTCCGGCGAAGAGCGCGATCCAGCCGGCCTCCCGCCCCATCAGCTCCACCACCATCACGCGTCGGTGCGATTCGGCGGTCGAATGCAGGCGGCCGATGGCTTCGGAGGCTGTCTGCACCGCGGTGTGGAAGCCGAAGGTGACCGAGGTGGCGGCCAGGTCGTTGTCGATGGTCTTGGGCACGCCGATCACGTTCAGCCCCTGCTGCGCCAGTGCGTTGGCCAGCCGGAGCGAGCCGTCCCCGCCCACCGCGATCAGGCAGTCGAAGCCCCAGTTGCGGAACGCCGCCAGCACGTCACCCGAGCGGTCGACCATCTCCACCGTGCCGTCCTTCCTCTTGCGGGGCACCATGAAGGGGCTGCCGCGGTTGGTGGTGCCCAGGATGGTTCCGCCCAGGTGGGTGATGCCCCGCACCGATTCGGGGGTCAGCCGCACCACCCCTTCCGGGTCACCGCTGAAGAGCCCGTTGTACCCCTTCCGGATGCCGAACACCTCCCACCCGCGGTTGTGGGCGGCCAGGGCGACGGAGCGGATGACGGCGTTGAGTCCGGGAGCGTCTCCCCCCCCGGTGTTGATGGCGATGCGCATGCGATGACTCGAATCGGGAATCTGGATCGGGAATGGCGTGCGTACACGAATGGGTCTGCCCGCGCCCCCTCCGATCGGGCTGCGCGGGCGACGCGTCTAAGAGTGACGCGATTGCCGTCCACCGCAACTGCGGGCGGGCCGGGGCGGCGGGCGGCAGTCCCCTCTACTTCCACGCAATCCCCGGCCGCGGCGCGGGGATCCCCCACGGGCGTCGACCATGAACGGACCGGTGGCGGCGCCGCGCCGGGGCCGCCGGGGCCGGCGCGAGGGATCCCGATCCGCCCTGAGGGGTTGACCGGCCTGTTCAGCTCGACCTCGGGCCTCCAATCTCGCACGCGCGCCCGCAACCTCCCCCAGCGGAAGCGGAGCCGGTGGACCGGCCCGACCGCCCACCTGGAGCGCTGAGCCATGCACCGTGAAAGACGCCGCAGCAGACCCCAACGGGGGGTGCGCTGCCTCGGATTCCGGAGGGTGCGCCACCTCGTAATCCCGGGGGTGCACCACCTCGGAATCCCGGGGGTGCGCTGCCTCGGACTCCTGGCCGCCCTCGCCCTTTCCGCGTGTGGCGACGGATCGACCGCCCCGGGGGGCGACAACGGGTCCGGATCCCCGCCGCCGGACACTCCGGCCTTCTCCCACGTGCAGGCTCCGGGGGCCTCGGCGCGGGCTTTCCTGTCCGACGAGACCTTCGACGCCCTGGTGGTGGAGGTGGATTTCGTGGACGGGTTCGATCCCGGCACGGAGGCGCTGGACAGCCTGCGCACGTTCCTCGAAGCGCGCCTCCACAAGCCCGGCGGAGTCACGATCCTCCTCGACGACGCCCTCCCCTCCAACCCGGGGGCGTCCTACACTCTGGCCGAGGTCCGGGCCCTCGAGGAGGCGCACCGCGACCGCTTCACCGCGGGTGGCACGCTCGCCGCCTACGCCCTGTTCCTCGATCGCCCGTTCGAAGCGGAGGGCGTGCTCGGGATCGCGTACTTCAATACGTCCATGGCGATCTTCGAGCAGGTGGTCCGGGACCACAGCGGCGGGGTATTCGAGCCCCCGACCCCGCTGGTGGAGGCGACCGTCCTCCGGCACGAGGTCGGGCACCTGCTCGGACTCGTGAACAACGGCACCGCCATGCAGGGCACGCCGGGGGGCGCGGACGACCACCACGATGAAGCGCACGGCGCACACTGTACGGTCGAGGGCTCGCTGATGTACTTCCAGGTGGAGACGGTCGACTTCCTCGCAACCCTCACGGGTGGGCAGGTCCCGAGACTCGAGCCACTCGACCTGGCGGACCTGCGCGCGAACGGGGGGCGATAGGCGGGCCACCGCCGCTGCGGTCCTGCGGGCAGGGGCCGGCGCCATCGTGGAGGAAGGGGCCGGCGCCATCGTGCCGGATGGGGTCGGAGTCGTCGCCACCGTGCCGCGAGGCGCCATGGGGATGAGCGCCCCCGGTGGACCCGGACCGCACCTGCGGGGTGGACCCGGACCGCACCTGCGGGGTTGACCCGTGCAGCGGGTGCGGCGCACCGCGCCCCGTCCCTGTATCTTGCAATCCCTTCCCCCGCCCCCGGGATCCCCGCCCCCCTCTGCGGGATTCTCCGGGGTGGGTACCGAGACGGAGTGGTCATGGTGGTTACCGAGAAGGATGTGAAAAAGGCCCTGCGGGGCGTGAAGGACCCGGAGCTCAACCTGGACCTGGTCGTGCTGGGGCTCATCTACGACGTGGAGATCACCGACGCCCGGGTGGACGTGACCATGTCGCTCACCTCCCCCATGTGCCCGGTGGCCGGGCAGATCGTGGAGGACGCGAAGAATGCCGTCCTGGGCGTGGAGGGCGTGGAGGAGGCCGACGTGCAGCTCACCTTCAATCCGCCCTGGACGCCCGAGCGCATCTCCCCCCTGATCCGGGCCTCCCTGGGTCTCTGACCCCGCTCTCCGCCCCCACCCCGGGCGCCCCCCCGACCCGAAAACGGAGCGACACGCCGATGGCGATCTTCACCGACGACGAGCTGAAGCAGAAGGTCCAGGAAGGGTACATGGTGGAGTCGGTCGAGGAGATGACGGAGGGGTACCGCAAGGCCCTCATCGTCCAGCTCACGGTCCAGGCCGACACCGAGCTCATGAGCGCGCCCTCCTACTGGCGCGCCGCGCAGCACGCGCCCAGCACCAACACGCAGGTGAGCGCCCACGCCATCATTCAGGACGAGCTCGCCCACGCCAACATCGCCTACCGGCTGCTGGAGGACCTGGGAGTCTCCAAGGAGCACCTGGTCTACGGGCGGGAGCCGCACGAGTTCAAGCACCCCTACGGCTTCGACCAGCCGCTCGACAACTGGGCCGAGCTGGTGGTGGCCACCGGCTTCTTCGACCGCGCCGGGATCACCCTGCTCACCGACGTGCACGAGAACACCTCCTACGCGCCGCTCAAGCGGGCGCTGGTCAAGATCGGCATGGAGGAGACCTTCCACCTGCGCCACGGCGAGGTGTGGATGCGGCGGCTGGCCCGGGCCGGGGGCGAAGCCCGCGAGCTGGTACAGCGCGCGGTGGACTGGATGTTCCCCATGACCATCGAGTGGTTCGGCCTCCCCGACGACATGAAGCGCCACAGCGGGCAGCTGGACTACCGCCTCAAGGGGCTCACCAACGATCAGCTGCGCCAGGTCTGGATGCAGTCCACGGTGCCGCTCTGCGAGTCGCTGGAACTGGACGTGCCCGCCCACTGGGACGAGGCGCGGAAGGCGTTCGTGCTCGACTACCCGTTCCCGTGCGAGTACGACGCCGAGGCCAAGCACTGGGACTTCGAGGGGGGCGAGATCACCTGGGACCAGGTCTTCGAGCGCTGGAAGGCGCGCGGCCCCATGAACGAGTGGTACGTGGAGTCGGTGCGCCGCTCGCGGGGCCAGGTGGAGACCTGGCTCAACGGAAAGGGCGCGGCGTGACGCTCCCGGTCCTGGACTCCGGGCTTCCGACGGCCGTCACCAGCCACAAGAGCGGGGGCCGGGACCAGTGGTCGCCGCCCCTGGAGCGGGCGCCCGATGACCCGGACGCGGCGCTCTGGAGGTGCCTGGACGAGGTGCTCGACCCCGAACTCCCCGTCTCGCTGGTGGAGCTGGGGCTGGTGTACGGCGCGTCCATGGACGGGGCCACCGCGCGCATCGACCTCACCTTCACCGCCACCGCCTGTCCCTGCATGGAGTTCATCCGCGAGGACGTGCGCGACCGGCTGCTGCAGGAGTCCTGGATCGAAGCGGTGCAGATCCGCGAGGTGTGGGACCCGCCCTGGACCACGGAACGCATCACGCCCCGGGGCCGGGAGCGGCTCCGCACCCTGGGCGTGGGGGCGGCTTGAAACCCGCTCGGGGCGGCGGCATCCCCGCCGACGACGCACGGTCCGCCCATCAACCTCAACCACGGAATCGGTCATGAAGGAAGCGGTGTTCGACGTCTTCGCCCGCAAGGAGCGGGGCGACATGCTCCAGCACATCGGCTACGTGGACGCCATGGACGCGGAGCTGGCCCGGGTCTACGCGTGGAAGACGTACGACGAACAGAACTGGTTCGAGATGTGCGTGGTGCCGCGCGCCGCCATCTTCCCGGTGAACCGCACGGACGGGCCCTTCGCGGGCAACGCGACCGGCCGCGCCCCCGTCCAGGGAGGCCAGCCGTGAGCGGGCCGGTCAACGCGCCCGACCTGTCCGAGGCGACGCGCGCGGCGCTCCGCCGCCACGTTCTTTCCCTGGCCGACAGCAAGCGCATCCTGGGGCTGCGCTACTCGGACTGGCTGCTGGGCGCGCCCTCCATCGAGACGGGGATCGCGGCGTCCTCCATGGCGCAGGACGAGTGGGGCCACGCCCGGCTCCTCTATGCCATGCTCAAGGACTTCGGCGAGGACCCGACGGGCGTGGAGCACGACCGGCCTGCGGAGTGCTACGCCAGTGTGCCGGCGCTGGACGAACCCTTCGCCGACTGGGCCGCCTTCGTGGCGGCGATGGTGGTGGTGGACGGGGCGCTGGCCACCGCGCTGGAGGGCTTTGCCGGGGGACGCTACGAGCCGGCGCAGTCGCGCGTGCCCAAGATGCTGGCCGAGGAGGCGTTCCACCGCGACCTGGGGCTGGCCTGGCTGCGGCGCCTGCGCGACGGGAGCGACGAGGCGCGCGCCCGGATCGCGGCGGCGCTGGAGGCCGTCCTGCCGGCCACGCTGGCCTGGCTGGCGCCCGGGGACGCGGCCTTCCAGGCCCTGGTGGAGGCGGAGCTCACCGCGCCCGGTGCGGATCTGGCCGCCCGCTTCCAGGCGGTCTACGGCGAGGCGCTGCGGGCCGGCGGCGTGGAGATCCCGGAACCCGACTTCACCGGCTGGGACGAGGCCCGGGGCCGCGGTGCGGGCGCGCCCTCCGACGAGGTCGTGGAGCGGGCCCGGGGCGACCGGAACCGGGCCCTCCTGGTCGAATGAAACAGCCCGACGGACCACCCGACCCCCGGAGCGCGCGGGCCGGGGAGCGGCGCGAGGTGGGCGGGCTGCCCCCCGCCCCGCCCTGCCCCTTCTGCCGCGAGGCGCAGACCGAACTCATGAGCCCCTTCGGGTCGCACGCCTCGGTGTCCACCTACTGGTGCCGCCCGTGCCGGAGCCCCTTCGAGATCCTCAAGTGGGGCGCCGGGACGCCGTCCGGGGCTACCCGGCCGGAGCCCGGAGCTACCCGGCCGGAGTGAGTTCGACGTCTTCCAGGAAGTCGCGCAGCGGGCTGGCCACCGAGAGCGCACGGTCCAGCAGGCCGTGGGCCTGATCGGGGGCCCCGGCCGCGCCGGTGAGGTGGCGCAGCGCCACGCGGCTCAGATCGGCGTCCGAGGCCCCGGCGGCCTGGTTGTATTCGGCGTACCGGGCGCTCACGCGCTGCTCGAACAGGGGAAGCTGGGGGGCGGGCGTTCCCTGGCCCGCCATGTCCTCGAACACGGCACGGTGGAGGGCGTCCAGCCCCTGGCGGATGAGCGCCTCGGGGGCACGGCCGACGAAGGCCAGCTGGGCGCCCCGGGTGTGGGCCCAGAGCAGGAAGATGAGGGCTTCCTCGGCCACGTGTCCGGGGGGGACGCCGTCGTCGGTGGCGATGCCGAGCTCCTCCAGCGACATGCCGGTGTCGGTGTGCGCCACGAAGTCGGTGAAGCTCTCCCAGACCAGGCGGGCGAGGGTGTCTCCCAGCTCTTCGGGCGTCATGGACGCCGGGGGGCGGAATCCTTCCATGGGCCTGGTGGGTAGGTGGAAGTCTGTATGGATCATGGACGTCGGTCGTAGGGTGTCAGGTGTGGATCAATTCCCACCCGGGGTCGGGGGGTGTCAAGGATCATGTCTCTCAGGAGCGGTCTCATGCGGGTACGGACGGTGACAATGGCGGCGCTCGCCGCGGTCGGACTGGCCGGGTGCGGCACCCCTTCGCTGCAGCTTCCGCCCCCGCGCACGCTGGTCATCCAGTCGGGCGCCCGCCTCAGCCCGGAGGAGGACCGCCTCAAGACCGTCTACGAATGGGTGGACGCGGAGATCCGCAACATTGAAGAGGACCCCTCGTTCCTCATCGCTGTTGAGAGCACCACCACGGACGTCTACCCGTGGGAGACGCTCCTGATCGAGGGGGACACGGCGCGGGTGCGGGTGCGGCGCACCAACCCCGACCTGGGTTCGGTCTACCAGATCTACGCGCACCTGCACCTGATGCGTGCGATGGGGCGCGAGGAGGAGTGGATCCCCGAGGCGGCCGGAATGCAGGGGTGGGAATTCGAGCGGCGGGCGGTGCAGCGTGTCGCCGACGCCTGGCTGCTGGGGCGGGCCTCCTTTGGCTTCGCCCCCTACCGCCTGATGGACGAACTCGCCTACGCGCGCGAGGGCGGGCAGTTGGACGCCCTCCTGCTGACGCTGCGAAGCCACGAGTTCCCGGAGGAGCAGGAGGCATGGCTGGCAACGGATCCGGATGGGGAGGAGACGTTCCGGGCCTGGTACCGCGAGACCTTCGGGCGCGACTTCGACCCGGGATTCTGACTCCGGGGCCGGGTCAGTCCCCGGCGGGGGTGAGTTCCCACTGCAGGCCCACCGGCACCTCGGGGTTGCCCTCCACCTCCACGTGCACGTCCACACGCCCGGTGCGCCCCAGGCGGGCGTCGGAGGGCTTGCCCCCGAAGGTCGGGAAGCCCTGCACGCGCACGGTGGCGGTCTCACCCCGCGGCCCGCGCCCGCTCAGGCGCGCGCCCCGGAGCGAACGGATCGAGGGCGCCTCGCCCGCCTGCAGGCGAAGGCGGAGGATGCGCCCGTTGTGGGGCGCGTCCATGGCGTCCAGGACCAGAAAACGGGGCGTCGGCTGC
>JAVVFC010000013.1:0-30256 GCA_032250975.1 Longimicrobiales bacterium
CGGGGCCGGGACCGACCGGGCCGGCCGCCGTCGCCCCCCCGGCCAGGAGAGCGACGGCGACCGCGACGGAGGCCCGCACCATCGGTGCGGCGGGGCGCGAAGGCACGGGACCGGGAACGGCGTTCGGCTCCGGGATCGACTCGCTACTCCGTGATCGCCTTGCGCCGGGGCGGCAGCTTGATCACCCCCACCGTGTTGGTGTCGGCCCCGAACCAGACGGCATTGGTCCCGGGGTGGAAGTACATGTGCCGCACCGTGCCCCCGCCGCTCTCCGGCTGCGTCTGGCTGAAGACCGTCTCGGTGACCGGATCGAAGCCCACCAGGTTGTTGGGGCGAACCCCGGTCTCGAAGATCCAGAGCCGGTCGGAGTCGTCGGCCAGCATGGCGTACGGGCGGGCGTTGCGGCCGTTCGGGAGCGGGAACTCCCGTATCGTCCCCGTGCCGGGGTCCAGGCGGCCGAGCGTCCCCCGCGTCCAGTCACCGTACCAGATGACGTCGTCGGAGGTGATGGCGATGCGCCGGGGCAGCGCGTCCTCGGGCAGCTCGTAGGTGCGCAGTTCAAAGGTCTCGGGATCGACGGTGGCGATATGGTTGGTGTTGAAGAGCGCGACCCAGGGCCGGTCGCGCGAGTCCACCACGATGCCGTAGGGCCGGCTGGACCCGGCCCCGCGCTGGCCCGCCCGCCCGGGGATCGACTCCACCAGGCGGACCTCGCCCGTGCGGGTGAAGAGCTTCCCGATGAAGTTGCCCCCCTGCACCGTGAACCAGATGTCGCCCTGCGAGTCGAAGATCAGGGTGTGCGGGTCCCGGGCCCGCTCGTCGGGCATCCAGAACTTCTCGATCTCACCGGTGGCCGGGTCGAGCCGGCCGATGTGCCGCGCCTCCGCCCCCTCGGCGGCGGCGTTGCCGGCGTACCAGACCATGCCCTCGTCATCGATGATCAGGTTGTGCGGGCGCACGCCTCCGGTGTCGTACCGCCGGAACTCCCCCGTCCCGGGATCGAGCACCGCGATGTAGGCGCCCGCCTGCCCACAGAACCAGACCCGGCCGTCCGGCGCCACCATGGGGTCGCGGGGCCGGGACTCCGGATAGGGGACCTCCCACTCGCGCAGAGTGGGGTCGTCGAGCGGGGACTGTCCTGCCGCCGGGCCTGCCGGAAGCAGCGCGGCCAGGAGGAGTAGAGGGGGGATGCGTATCTTCATGCCATGCTCCGGGAGGGAGGAGTCGCACCGTCCATCGCCGGGCGCGGCGGCTGCACGGCCGACCGGACCCGGACCTTCTGCATCCTCGTAGGACAAACGGCGGGCGCGGCGTGTTGGCGCAGCCGGTATCGCCGCCCGACCGCGCCCGCCCGGCTCCCGGTGGCCCCCTGTTGACTTCACTCCCCGATTCCGCGACCCTTGTTCGTCGCTGAGCAGGTACAGGGCGATAGAGCAATAATGGAGGCGACGGTCCCATTGTTGGGGATCGGCGCCTTTTTTGAATGCCACCAGTCGGGTGGCGCACAGCGCGGGATTGTCCGCGCAGGCACAGCTGTCGGAATGTACGCGTCATCGTGGCTCCGATCAGCACAACTCCAGGAGCGCACGACCATGCGTACCAGAGGAACCGTGAAGTGGTTCAACGATCAGAAGGGTTTCGGATTCATCACCCCGGAGGACGGTAGCAAGGACTGCTTCGTTCACCACAGCGCCATCCAGGCCGAGGGCTTCAAGTCCCTCGAGGAGGGCGCGCAGGTTGAGTTCGAGATCGTTCAGGGCGCCAAGGGGCCCGCGGCCGAGGCCGTCGTCGCGCTGTAAGGCGTGACCCCGGGCCCATCGGGCTCACACGGGGCCGTCCCGCTTCGGCGGGGCGGCCCCGTTTTCGTAACCGCCAAGGGGGGAGATCTATACCGCGTATCCGAGCGCGGCGAAGAAGTGGCAGATCGAGCCCCCCAGCACGAACAGGTGCCAGATCAGGTGGGCGTAGGGCAGGCGGCGGGTCGCGTAGAAGGCCACGCCCGCGGAGTAGAGCACGCCGCCCGCCACCAGCCAGGCCACCCCGGGCCCGGGGATGCGCGTGACCAGCGGGTGGATGGCGATCACCACCATCCACCCCATGACCAGGTACATGGCGGTGGACACCCGCGGAAAGCGGATCCCCGCCAGCAGTTTGGTGGCCACCCCGATCACGGCCGCGCCCCACACCACCCCGAAGAGCGACCACCCCCAGGCGCCCCCCAGTACCCCCAGGGTGAAGGGGGTGTAGGTGCCCGCGATCAACAGATAGATGGCGGCGTGGTCCAGCCTGCGCAGGAGAGCCTTGGTGCGCCCCATGGGCGCCGCGTGGTAGGCCGTGGACGCCAGGTAGAGGAGCACGAGGCTGGCTCCGAAGACGGCGGCGCCCACCACGTCGGCCGCCCCGCCCCGGGAGGCCGCGTTTACGACCAGGATCGGAAGCGCCGCCACCGCGAGCGCCAGTCCCACGCCGTGGCTCAGGGCGTTGGCCAGTTCCTCCCGGGCGACCCGGGATGGGGGGGCGGATCGGGGCAGGGGGGCGTTTCGGGACAGTCGAGGCGACCGGATGCGGTGGCGAAGAAGGTATGGTAACGACGATATCGAAGCGCTGAACGGAGCACCACACCTCGCGCTCGACGGGGTGGACGTGGATCGAGGCATGGGCCTTGCAGCACCATTCCGGTGATCGCGGGCGGTGTGTGACCACGGATGCGTTGCGGGCGTGTCTATCCCTGCAGTGCTCCGGGAACACTCCACGGGGAACTGCCCGTGGCCGCCCCCTCCGCGCCGCTTCGGATGGGTGCGGAATCGAATGATCAGCCGAAACACGAAGGAGTCCATCTGATGCGCCGCAATTTCCTGTTCCCTCTGGTTCTGGCCCTCATGACGGCGGCCGGGTGTGACGACAGCACCGGATCCGCCGGACCCGGCAGCGTCTCCCTTCTCCTCACCGACGAGCCTGGGGACTTCCAGGAGGCGTGGGTCACCATCGAGTCGGTGGAGCTGGCCGGAGGCGCGGACGGCGCCGTGGTGCTTCGGGACGAGCCCTTCAGCACGGATCTGCTCACGCTTTCCAACGATGTGGCCACCCTGGTGGACCAGGCAGTGGTCCCGGCGGGGGTCTACACCCAGCTGCGCTTCGTCATCTCGGAGGGGTGCATCGTGGTCGAGGGCGCAGGGGAGGCGAGCGAGGTGTACGCCTCCAACGGGTACGTCGGGCTTCCCGGGGAGGAGGACGCGGCCTGCGACGCTCCCGACGGTGCGCTGCAGATGCCGTCGTTCGATCAGAGCGGCCTGAAGGTGAACCTACCGGGCGGTAGTCTGCGGGTAGAGGGCGAGCAGAAGATCCTGCTGGTGGACTTCGACGTCTCGCAGAGCTTCGGTCGTCTGGCCGGGAACTCCGGGCAGTGGGTCATGCACCCCGTCGTCCGTGCCGAGGACGTGTCCCTCTCGGGGAGCATCGCGGTCTCCCTCGCGCTGGCCGAGGGCGTGAGCCTGGCCGGACTGGGGCCCATCCCGGAGGGCGGCACCGATCCGCGGGATGCCACCCTGGGCGACTTCGAGGCGGTGCTGACGTTCGGGCCCGACGCCGACATGGACGGCGAGCCCGACGGGATGGAGACCCTGGTCTTCACCGACGACGACCAGGACGGCGTCTACACGGCCGTCTTCCTCTTCGTGCTTCCCGACGCGTATGACGTCTCGGTGGCGCTGGGGGAGGGCGTGACCTTCGACTTCACGCTCGATCCGGAGGCGCCGCAGACAATCGAACTGGGAAGCGGACAGGACGCCGAAGTGAGCTTCGCGGTTACCTCGGCGGCCGCGCCGGCCCTCTGACGTCGCGTCAGGGGGGCGCGTCCATCCCGCAGGCGGGGGTGGCGCGTAGCGCCGACACGAAGGACGGGAGGGAGCCCAGGAGGAAGGCCGCCGCGATGGGGGCGGCGGCCTGGGTCAGCGCCTGGGGGTCGATGAGGGGAATCGACCCCCAGGCGCGCTCCAATCCCGTGCCCAGCAGGAGGGAGAGCCACGCTCCCACCCCGAGGATCGTGACCAGCCGGCCGACGCTGCGTCCTGCGAACTCCAGGGCCAGCTGGCGCCTGCGGGCCCCCAGTGCACGCCGCAGCGCAACCTCGAATCGGGCGGCCTGCGCCTCGCTGCGCGCCCCCACCCACACGCCGACGACCACCAGGATCAGGGCCAGGCGCCCCAGGAGGCGGAGGACGTCTGTGAACCAGGCATGGACCGCGAACAGCTCGGACGTGGCGGCCGGGGGTGAGATGGCCGTTCCACGGGGCAGAAGCGCGAGTGCTGCGTCCGCGGCAGCGGGGTCGCTCGCCAACACCTCCACCACCGTGGGGCGCGCCTGGGCGAGGGGGAGGTAGACGGCGTACTCCGTGGGATCGCGCACGTCGCTTCGGTCCGCGACGATCCCGACGACCTCCACCCAGGGTCCCTGGCCGAATCGCACGCGTCGCCCGACCGCCTCCCCTCCCTCGAAGTGACGCGCGGCGAGCGAGCGGCTGACGATGGCGGCCGAGAGAGGGCCGGCCTCCTCCTCCTCCGTGAAGTCCCGTCCTCGAAGCAGCGTGATTCCGAGGTGTGTGAAGGTGTCCGGCGCGACGGCATGGAGCTCAGCCGACACGGTCCGGACCGGGAGCGGGAGCCCGCCTTCGCTGCAGCGGCCGCAGTCCACCCACACGCCGCTCCGGTGCCCGGTTCCTCGGGCCGCCCCGGCGCTGGCTACCCCCACGGGGAGGCGGGCGTCGCGGATGCGGGTGAGCCACGGGGGTGCGTCTCCGGGCAGCATGGCCGTGCTGACCCGAGTCCCCGGGGAGATGACGACGTTCTTCCCCAGGGGGCCGTGCCGGGAGAGGAGTGCCCCCCCGTGCAGGATGGCGAGGCCCACGGCTGCCACCGCCACCGGAGAGGCGACCAGGAGGTCGACGAGGTCGGCGACGGGCCGGGAGGACGGCTCCCCGGCGCGGCCCTCCCGACGCACGACCGGAACGGCGAGGGCCGTGCCGAGGATGAGGAGAGCCCCCACCGGGGGAGGAAACTCCGCCGCACCCGGGAAGCTCCCTGCCAGGGCGCGGGGGAGGCCGACGATCACCGCGAGCGACGCGCCCAGCGCCACGAACGCCCAGCGCCACCCCGCTCCGACGACGCGGGATACCCGCTGTGCCCGCCGAGCGCCCAGGGCCCGGTGGACCTCGTCCTCGGGTCTACGGAGCCGGAGCCGCTGCCGCCACAGCCCGAGGAGCGTCATGAGGGTCAGCACCGCACCCAGCGCGGCGGCACCGGCAGCCACCGCGCGCAGCCCCCGGAGCTGAGAGGCCTGCTCCACCGCGGGAGGAAGCACGTCGCGCCCCCACCCCACCTGCCACGCTCCGGCGGGGACGGGAGGCTCCACCATGCGCACCGGACCGTCGTCCAGGGGAGCGAGGATGAGCGCCACGACGGAGAACGCGGACAGGGAAACGACGAGCAGCGCGAGCACCGGTCGGATCCAGTTCACGGCCCGGTACCCCTCCCCCTCCCCTGACGCACCCGCCCGGAAGGGAGCGAACAGGGGGTCCCGGAACCCGTCTCTCGGTTCCCGTGTCGCTGCGCTGCGTTCCATGGATGCGTTACCTCTCCTTGGCCTGCGCGCTTGCCGCACCGTGCGCGGACCCGGTAAGATGGCCCGACCCGCGCAGGGTCCGACACCCCACGCCCGAGACGGAGTCCCCGGATGTTCATCGCCCTGGTCATGATCCGCTGCCAGCCCGACCAGGTGGCGCAGGCCGCCCGCACCATCGCCGCCGTGGACGGGGTCGCGGAGGTCTACTCGATCACAGGGGAGTGGGACCTTGTGGCCATGGTGCGCGTCCCGCAATGGGAGGACATCAACCGCACCGTGACCGAGCACATCCACACCGTGGCCGGGCTTCAGCGCACCGAGACGCACGTGGCCTTCCAGGTCCTCTCCAAGCAGGACCTGGAAGCGGGCTGGGCGGGGTTCGAGTAGGCGTCCGGTGCATCCTCCACCGCCGCCTGCCGGGGCGGGCGGTGATCAACGGTGGGGCAGCACCACCGTGCGCTGGATTCCGACGCCTTCCAGGAAGTCCGCGTCATGTGATACCACCAGGAGGGCGCCGTCGAATTCCGCCACGGCCTGCTCCACCGTTTCCAGGCTCGGGAGATCGAGGTGGTTGGTGGGCTCGTCCAGGATCAGGAGCCAGGGAACCCGTGGACCCGCCAGCGCAATCGCCAGGGCTGCCCGCACACGTTCCCCTCCGCTCAGCGCCGCCAGGGGCGTGAGGGCCTGGTCTCCGGCAAAGAGGTAGCGCGCCAGACGGTGGCGGGCCTCCCCCTCGTCCAGGGTGGGATGCGCCTGACGGAAGGCCGAAAGGACCGAGGGCGTCGGAGCGCCGGTTGGGGTCGAGACCCCCAAGACCAGCGTGGCCCCCTGGTCCAGGCAGGTCACCCGTGACCGCGGGACAGCGACGCGCGCCAGCCCCTCATCGGGCGTGAGGGCGCCGGTCACCAGGCGGAGGAGGGTGGACTTGCCGCTCCCGTTCGGCCCCGCCACCGCAAGGCGCTCGGGGCCCCGGATCCTGAACGACACCCCGTCGAGCAGGGGGGAGGTGGCTCCCGGCGGCGTGTATCGCGCGGCCTCCACCACGACGACGTCGCGCGTGGAGGGGACCCCGCTGGGTCCCACCTCCATGCGAAGATGTGGCGCATCCGACACCACGGCCTCCGCCTCGAACAGTCGCTTTCCCGTTCGTTCCAGCGACGCCTCCAGGCTCCGGTCCAGGCGCCCGGTCGTTCCCTGGCTCCGCTCCCGGCGGGCGTTGAGCACCACGCTGGGCTGGCTCCCGCCCTCGCGGGACCTGGCGCCCCTGGCGGCGCGTCGGGCCTGACGCGCGCGCGCCTCCCGGGCTGCCAGCCGGGCCCGGCGGCGCGCCGCCCGCGCCTGCTCCAGCTCCTCCCGAGCCGCGTCACCCTCCACCCTCCTCACCGCGGCATAGTGGTCGTAGTTGCCGCCGTACTCCCGTATCCCCCGGGGGGACAGCTCCAGGATCCGGTCCATCCGGCGCAGGAGCCCCCGGTGGTGGGAGACCACGAGAAGTCCGCCACGCCAGCCGGCCAGCGACGCCAGGAGGGCGTCGCGGCTGGGCGTGTCGAGGTCGTTGGTGGGCTCGTCGAGAAGGAGGAGGTCCGACCCCTGCAGAAAGACCGCTGCCAGGGAGACCCGGGCCACCTCACCTCCGCTCAGCCCCGCCGTCGGCCGGTCCAGAGCCAGGTGCTCCAGGCCCAGGGCGTGGAGCTGGGCGCGGACGCGCTCCGGGAGGCTCCATCCGTCGGACCCGACAGACTCGTAGTCTTCCGGGTCCGTCCCGCCCGCGAGGACACGCTCCAACGCGTCGAGCCGCGCCGCCACCCCCAGGCGCTCCGCCACCGTCTCCCGTGGATGTCGGGGACCCAGGCGCCTGCCCTGAGGAAGGTGCGCCACCCGCCCGGACCGAATCACGTGTCCCGTTGTGGGCGCACGCAATCCCGCCAGCACGTCCAGGAGGAGAGACTTGCCGACGCCGTTGGCTCCCACCAGGGCGGCACGCCCGTCCCGGAGGGAGAGGTTCAGCTCGGTGAAGAGGGTGCGGCCGTGGGAGAGGGTCAGGCCCAGCCCGTGGGCGGAGAGGTGTGGAGCGTGTGACATGCGGAGTATCCGATCTGGAGAGGAGTGGTTCTGATTCCAGTCGGTGCGATCCGCACGGGTGCCTCGCCGAAGGGGGGAAAGGGGGCGCGCTCCGGGCCGCCGATGACGTTACGTCGGCGTGAAACATGGAGTTTCATGGTCGCCGGGTCCACCCGCGCCACGGGGGATGGCCGACGGGCGTCGGAGATTCCCCCACCACAACTCCGTCCCAATCCCGACGGCATCTGCCTGCCCCGAGGGTCGATCCTATTCAAGGCCCCCTGGAGAGGGCCGAGTGAGACATAACGTTCCTCTGCGCTGGAGAGAACGGCCGATGGCCATCAAGCTGGAGACCGTCGGCTCGGCGAAGTCCGCCGGGCCGGAAGGTGTTGCGCCGCACGTCATCCGCACCCGCGACCACTCCGTCGAAGTCGTTTCCGACTCCGGAGAGGGCGCGCAGAAGTGCGGCCAGATCTTCGGGTCGGTCTCGGCCCAGATGGGGAACGGGGTCTGGACCGTGGAGATCATCCCCGCCGAGGTGGAGCCCCCACCCCGCTCCATTGCCGGTGCCTCGGGGATCCGGATCCGTCTCGGGGATCGCCCCGTGACCAACTGGGGCGACGAGACGGACCTGGTGGTCGCTTTCAACGAGCAGGTCCTCCTGGGGCGGCACCGCCTCCACTCGCTCGGGGAGGGTGCCACCATCCTGCTGGAGAACATGTGGGCGACCCACCCGGACGAGGCCATCCGGGACCAGTGGGAGGCCGCCATGGAGGAGCTCGGAGGCGCCGGGTACCGGATCATCGAGGTCCCCATGGAGGACCTCTGCCTCACCGTGGTGGACAACGCGCGCAAGGGAAAGAACATGTTCGCCCTGGGCATGCTCTGCGCCCTCTTCGGCCGGGACGTGGACAAGACCAAGGACCAGATCGCCCACGCCTTCCGGAAGAAGAGCCAGACCGTGGTGGACAAGAACCACCAGCTTCTGGACCTGGGCTTCCGGTGGGCCAACGAGAACATCGACTTCCGCGTGGAGGTTCCCACCATCGAGGCCCAGCCGGACATGGTGGTGATGAACGGGAACGAGGCCATCGCTCTGGGGGCGGTCGCCGCCGGGATGGAGCTGGCCGCCATGTACCCGATCACGCCGGCCACTTCGGTTTCGCATCACCTGGGTGAGGTCTTCGAGCGCTTCGGGGGCACCCTGCACCAGGCCGAGGACGAGATCGCCGCGGCCGGGGTGGCCATCGGTGCTTCCTATGCCGGTCGATGCGCCTTCACCATCACCTCCGGCCCGGGGCTGGCGCTCAAGACCGAGTTTCTGGGGCTGGCGGTGATGACCGAGACGCCGCTGGTCCTGGTGGACGTGCAGCGGGGCGGACCCAGCACCGGCCTCCCCACCAAGGTGGAGCAGTCGGACCTGCTGGCGGCCATCTACGGGCAGCCGGGCGACGCGCCCAAGATCGTGCTGGCCCCCGCCACCATCGAGGAGTGCTTCCATGCAATGATCACGGCGCGCCGCCTGGCGGAGGCGTTCCGCACCGTCGTCATCGTCCTTTCCGACGCCAACCTCGCCACCGGCGTCGCGCCCTTCCGGCGGCCGAAGCTCCTTCAGGAGTGGCAATCGGGCCCCCCTGACCAGAGTGCCGTCCCCGAGGAAAAGCGTCCCTACGACTGGGATCCGCAGACGGGGCTCTCGGAGCGCTTCATCCCGGGCCGTCCGGGCGGCATGCACACGGCCACAGGGCTGGCGCACGACGAGCGTTCCAAGGTGGCGTACGATTCGGCCATCAACGAGCACTCCTCCGCGATGCGCAGTCGGAAGCTGGCGGCGCTCTCCAGCGCCCTGGTTTCCCCCGAGGTGTACGGAGATCCCGAGGGGGAGCTGCTCATCGTCGGGTGGGGGAGCACCCGGGGCGCCATCGAGGAGGCGGTCGACCGGGCCCGGGAGGAAGGGCTCGAGGTCTCGTCCCTGCACCTCTCCTTCCTCTCCCCGCTCCCGCCTGGGCTCGGAGAGACCTTCGCCCGCTTCCGGAAGGTGATGACGGTCGAGATCAACTACTCGGACAAGGTGGGCGAGCCCTTCGTGAACGAGGAAAACCGTCGGCGTGGGCAGCTCGCCATCCTGCTCCGGTCCGCGACCCTGGTGGACGTGGACTGCTGGACGCGGGTCCTCGGAGAGCCGCTTCGTCCGGGCGCCATCCACAAGGCCATTCGGCAGAACCTCCCGGCACGCCGGGAGCAAGGAGTCCCCGCATGAGCTGCTCTCTCCTTCATATCGCCCAGGACGAGGACGATCGTCACTTCGAAATGGGGGACTATCAGGGCCCCGTGGCCCGGTGGTGCTCCGGTTGCGGCGATCACTCGGTCCTGAGTTCGGTGCAGCGGGTCCTGGCCGACTACCAGGCCAAGCCGGAATCGACCGTCTTCGTCTCCGGAATCGGCTGCTCGTCGCGCTTCCCCCATTACCTCACCACCTACGGTTTCCACGGCCTGCACGGGCGGGCGCTCCCCATCGCGACCGGGGTCAAGCTATCCCGTCCGGAGCTGGACGTGTGGGTGGTGATGGGGGACGGCGACTGCGTCTCCATCGGCGCGGGCCACTGGATCCACGCGGTGCGCTACAACGTGGACATGGTGGCGCTGATGCTCGACAACAACATCTACGGGCTCACCAAGAAGCAGACCTCCCCGACCACCCCGCAGGGGTACAAGTCGAACACGCAGCCGTACGGCTCCTACCTTCCGGCCATGAACCCCCTGGAGGCGACGCTGGGGGTCACCAACGCCTCCTTCGTGGCGCAGACGGCCGAGTGGCTCCCCGCCCACCTCTATGCCACCATCAAGGCGGCGCACGAGCACCGGGGGTTCGCCTGGGTGCGCATCCTGCAGCGCTGCCCCCACTTCACCGCGGACCTCTTCAGCGACGTGGTGAAGGATCCGTCGCGCGTGGAGCTGCTGGTGCACGACGATGGGATCAACGTGCCGGCGCTGGACAAGCTCATCCAGCACCGGGTCGAGCACGATCCCCGGGACATCCACCGCGCCCGGGAACTGGCGGAGGCGGACGGGGACCACATCCGTCTGGGGCTCTTCTACCGGGACGAGTCCCACCCCCGCTACGAGGAGACCCGCAGCCTTCCGCACCACACCGCAGAAGAGAAGATGGCGCTCATGCAAGAGGAGTTCGACCGCTATGCCGTCTGACGACCAAACCGCCCCGGCGGACGCCCGGAAGGGGGGAACCCTGAATCCGGTGGATGCGGCCCTGCAGGCCCTCGCCCCGGGGCTGGACGAGTTCCGATCCGCGGTCGCGACGGCCGACGAAGAGGTCCGCGCCTGGCGTACGCATCACCAGGCCGCGTCCGCCGACCCGGTCGGGCTCCTGGAGCGGGAGCTCGGGCGCTTCGCCGAGGGGCGCCTGGACGCGCGCCGCCTTGCGGGGCTCATGGCGGTGGCGGACGCTCCCGACCCCCTCACCGGCCACCTCATGGACCGGGCTCATGAGCTCTTCGCGTCCATCATGGCGGGGGGGCGCAAGGCCTTCCACGTGCGCGTGGTCCCGGGCGGCGACCTGCGCGACGCCGTGCGGGATGCGCTCGCCGAGCTGGGCCGCGCCTTCGGGATGGCCCACGCGGTGGAGAAGGCGCGCGACCGCAAATACAGCGCCGACGACGACCACGCGCTCCTGAACCCCTACCCCTTCCACCGCTGGAGTCCGCTCGAGAAGGAGCTGGCCCCGCCCCTCGTGGTCGAGGTGGAGGGAGCGGACCTGCGGGCCGCCGGTCTGGTGGAGTTCCTGGACGGGTGGCAGAAGATCGTGCTCGTGGTGCGCGGGAAGGCCCCCCCGGCCGCGCTGGCGCGTCTGGTGTCACCGGATGTCCTCGTCGCGCAGGCGCCCGCCGAGGCGGGACTGGCGCTGGCGGCCGAGCTGGCGCCGATGGAGGGCCCGGGGCTGGTCGCCCTCTTCGAGTCCGACGCGGGGGCGCTCCCCTTCGTGAACCGCCCGGGGAAGGCCCTCGAGGTGGACCGGGAAGCGCTCACCGCCCAGCTGGAGGCGGTGTCCCGCAGGCGAGGGCAGCCCGGGATTCTCGAGCTCCGGCACCTCGCATCCCTCTCCACGCTTCCCGCGCCGGTCGCTGCGGGGAGCGCGCCGGCGGGCGAGAAGACGGTTGACCAGCTGGCGGCGTGGCTCCTGTCCCGAACGGACCTGGACTGATGGCACTGGAGCCCTCCACGATCCTGTCTTCCGTCGCCATCCTCGGTGGTGTGGGGACGACGTTCGGCGCCCTCATCGCCCTGGCCAACGCCAAGCTCCGGGTGGAGGAGGACCCGCGCCTGGACGTCCTCACCGACCTCCTGCCGGGCGCCAACTGCGGCGCCTGCGGGTATGCCGGCTGCAGGGCGTTCGCGGAGGCGGTCATCACCGGCGCGACGCTCCCGGCCACCTGCACGGTCATGAGCGCCGACGAGCGGGAGGATGTGGCCTCGTACCTGGGGGTGGACGCCGGCGACGTGAACCGGAGGGTGGCTCGACTCCTCTGTGCCGGCGGCTCCGACGTGGCGTGGCGCAAGGCGGACTACGTGGGCATCGAGAGCTGCGCCGCCGCGGTCGCCGTCACCGGAGGAGGAAAAGGGTGCGCCTGGGGGTGCGTGGGCTTCGCCGACTGTGCGGTCGCCTGCGACTTCGACGCCATCGTGATGAGCCCGACCGACCTCCCGGTCGTGGATGTGGAGAAGTGCACGGCGTGCAACGACTGCGTCGAGGCATGCCCGCTGGACCTCTTCGCCCTGCACCCGGTTTCGGAACACCTCTTCGTCCAGTGCCGGAACCTGCTCGACGGAGACGCCGCCGAGGACGTCTGCAGTGTGGCGTGCACGGGGTGCAGGCGCTGTGTGCAGGACGCCGAGTCCGGTCTCATCGAAGTGAGGAGCGGACTGGCCATCATCGATTACGAACGGATCGGCCTGGAGAACCCCCGGGCCATCAAACGATGCCCTACCGGGGCCATCGTCTGGATTGACGGGCAGCAGTTCCCGTCCCTCGTTGAAGCGGTACACGGCATCCCCACGGGCGCCGCCGCACATTCCCGAGACGCGGTCGCATGAGCAAGAGCCCTTCCGATACATCGACAGTCCGGTTCCCCGGAATCCCCACGGCGACCGACGGCAGCGGCGCCGTGGTGCACGCCGAGACGCTCGCCTCCGAGGCGGCCGGGGCGTACCCCATCACCCCCTCCACCCAGATGGGCGAAGGGTGGGCCCTGGCGGTGGCCGCGGGGGAGAAGAACGTCTTCGGGCGGAACCTCATCTTCTTCGAGCCCGAGGGGGAGCATGCCGCGGCCGGGGTGACGGCCGGAATGAGCATGACCGGCCTCCGCTCCACCAACTTCTCCAGCGGGCAGGGGATCGCGTACATGCACGAGTCGCTGTACGCGGCGGCGGGCAAGCGCCTCACCTACGTCCTGAACGTGGCGGCCCGGGCGATGACGAAGCACGCCCTGAACGTGCATGCCGGGCACGACGACTATCACGCGGTCGACGACTCGGGATTCTTCCAGCTCTTCGCCAAGAACGTGCAGGAGGCGGCCGACCTCACGCTGGTTGCGCATCGCATCGCCGAGCTCTCCCTGAACCCGGGGATCAGCGCGCAGGACGGCTTCCTCACCTCGCACGTCATCGAGGACGTCCGACTCCCGGAGCCGGAGCTGATCCGCGAATACCTGGGGGACCCGTCGGACATCATCCCGTGTCCCACCCCCGCACAGCGGCTGGTTTTCGGCGAGACGCGGCGTCGGATCCCGGAGCTCTTCAACCTCGACTACCCCGCCATGCTCGGGGTGGTACAGAACCAGGACGCCTACGCCCAGGGCGTGGCCGCCCAGCGTCCTTTCTACTTCGATCACATCCAGGAGATCACCGACCGCGCGTTCGCCGAGTACGCGGCCCTCTCCGGCCGGGAGTACGCCCGCGTCATGGGGTACCGGCTGGAGGATGCGGAGTGGGTGCTGGCTGGCATGGGGACGGTGATCCCCAACGCCGAGACGGTTGCGGACTATCTGCGCAAGGAGAAGGGACTCAAGGTGGGGGTGCTGAACTTCACCATGTTCCGGCCGTTCCCGAGCGACCTGGTGACCCGCATTCTGGCAGGGAAGAAGGGTGTGACGATTCTGGAGCGGGTCGACCAGCCGCTGGCGGCGGACCCGCCCGTGCTGCGCGAAGTGCGCGCCGCGATGGGGATGGCGGTGGAGAACTTCCGGGCCCTGGGGCTCAAGAAGAAGAAGGATCACCCGCGCTATCCGCTCCCGATGGAGTCCAACGGCGTGCGGGCACCCTACCCGGGGCTCGCGGTGGTGCACCCCGAGGACGTGCCGGACTTCTACGCGGCCGGATTCGGATTCGGCTCCCGCGACCTGCAGCCCGGCGATCTGGTGGCGGCGGTGAACAACATGGTGGAGGAGGACGCCCGGCGCCGCCACTACTACCTGGGCGTCGACTTCATCCGCGAGGGGACCCGGCTCCCCAAGCTCCAGATCTGGCAGGACCAGCTGAAGGACGCCTACCCCGACATCGGGAAGCGGGCGCTTAAGAGCGCGGGCGACATCAACCTCCTGCCCGAGGACGCCATCTCGCTGCGCATCCACTCCGTGGGCGGGTGGGGCGCCATCACCACGGGCAAGAACATCTCCGCCACGGCCTTCGAACTCTTCGGGCTGCACGTGAAGGCGAATCCGAAGTACGGCTCCGAGAAGAAGGGGCAGCCGACCACCTTCTACGCGGTCTTCAGCCATGAGGAGGTGCGGCCCAACGCCGAGCTGAAGCACGTCAACGTGGTGCTCTCACCTGACGGGAACGTCTTCCGCCACTCCAACCCCCTGGCGGGCCTCTCCTCAGGCGGCGTCTTCGTCATCCAGAGCGATAAATCGCCCGAGGAGGTGTGGCACTCCTTCCCCGAATACATCCAGCGGGACGTGCGGGAGCGGGGGATCCAGGTCTATTCTCTGGACGGCTTCCAGATCGCCAGCAGCGAGGCCTCGGACGCCGAACTCCGCTACCGGATGCAGGGTGCGGCCTTCATGGGCGCCTTCTTCCGGTGCTCCCCCATCCTGGAGAAGGAAGGGATGAGCGAGGCGCGGCTCTTCGAGTCGCTGGAGGCACAGATCCGGGAGAAGTTCGGCAAGAAGGGTGACCGGGTGGTGCAGGACAACGTGCGCGTCATTCGGCGCGGATTCGACGAGGTCGTACCCATCCCGCCGTTGGCGGAGGGAAGCGGCCAGGAGGCCACCGCCGCGCCCGCCGCCCGCATCCCGACCCTGATGGACGTTCCCTCGGAGCAGGGCCTGGCCGACCCGGGCCGCTTCTTCGAGCAGGTGTGCGCGGTGTGCGCCGTGGGACAGGACGGGATCGCAGATCCCTTCGCCGCGATCAGCGCCATCCCGGCCGCCACCAGCGCGGTGCGGGACATGACGGACATCCGCTTCGAGGTTCCGGAATTCGTCGCCGACAAGTGCACCGGGTGCTCCCAATGCTGGGTGCAGTGCCCCGACGCGGCCATCCCGGGTCTGGTCGTGAGCGTCGAGTCCCTCCTCGACGAGGCGATCGCCTTCTCCGCCAACGGAAAGCCCACGGAACGGGTGAAGCAGGTCTCCCGGCACATCGCCCGCGAGGCCCGCAAGCAGCTCAAGGGCGTCCCCTTCCGGACCTTCGCCGACACCGTTTCGGCGGCCTACGGCGCGGTGGTCGGGAAGCTGGGCTGGGATGCCGAACGCCGGGAACAGCTCGACCGGGAGTGGGCCGGCGTCTACTCCGTGCTGGCGGAGTTCCCCCTGGCCAAGACCATACCCTTCTACGAGGTACCGGAGAACAGGGAGAAGGGCTCCGGGGGTCTGCTGGCCATCACCATCAACCCGGAAGCCTGCAAGGGGTGCAACATCTGTGTGGAGGTGTGCCCCGAAGAGGCCCTCATCACGGTCAAGCAGGACGCGGAGATCGTCGATCGGCTGCGCCGGAACTGGCAGTTCTGGGAGAAGCTGCCGGACACCGACGACCGCTACGTGAACGTCCGCAACCTGGACGAAGGGATCGGCGTGCTCTCCTCGCTCCTCCTCAAGAAGGAGAACTACCGCTCCATGGCCGGCGGCGACGGCGCGTGCATGGGATGCGGCGAGAAGACGGCGGTGCACCTCGTGGTCAGCACCATCGAGGCGA
Organism: Longimicrobiales bacterium; assembly: GCA_032250975.1. Taxonomy (GTDB): domain Bacteria; phylum Gemmatimonadota; class Gemmatimonadetes; order Longimicrobiales; family Gaopeijiaceae; genus Gaopeijia. Next base: position 15,886 of record JAVVFC010000013.1, read on the forward strand.
TGATGCAGCCCCGGGTGGCCACGCTCCTGCAGAAGATTGACCGCCTGGTTGCGGGGCTGGACGAGAAGGCCCACGCCGTCGTCGCCGGGCACACCGACGTGGAGGCCGCGGCTGTCGGGTCCGTGGAGGTCGCGCTTCCCGACGACGTGCGCCGGGAGGTGGACCTCCTGAATCGGACCCGCAAGGAACTGGAGGACCTGCGCTGGCGCTACACCTCCGGCCCGAGCGGGCGGGGGCGCTCCCCGCTGGGGATCACCAACAGCACCGGATGCTCGTCCGTGTGGGGGAGCACCTACCCGTACAACCCCTACCCCTACCCTTGGGTGAACCACCTCTTCCAGGACGCGCCCTCCATCGCCATCGGCGTCTTCGAGGGGCACATGCGGAAGATGGCCGACGCCTTCGTGTCGCTGCGCCGCGCCGGGAAGCTGGTGGACGGAAGCTACGAGGCGGAGGCGGACGAGGCCTTCTTCACCGACTTCACCTGGGAGCAGTTCGACGAGGAGGAGTTCAAGCTCAGCCCGCCCATCCTCTCCATCGGCGGGGACGGCGCCATGCTGGACATCGGCTTCCAGAACCTCTCCCGCCTGATGGCGTCGGGGAAGCCGATCCGCGTCCTGGTGCTGGACACCCAGGTCTACTCCAACACAGGCGGCCAGGCGTGCACGTCGGGCTTCACCGGACAGGTCGCGGACATGTCCGCCTGGGGGAAGGCGCACCACGGCAAGGAGGAGGTGCGAAAGGAGCTCGGCTACATCGCGATGGCGCACCGCGGCGTGTTCGTACACCAGTCCTCGCAGGCGCTGGCGTCCCACCTCATGGAGGGCGTCATCAAGGGGCTCAACACGCGTCGCCCCTCGATCTTCAACATCTATACCCCCTGTCCGGTCGAGCACGGACTCGCGGACGAGTGGGCGCCCGAGGGCGCCAAGCTGGCGCTCGAGTCCCGCGCCTTTCCCTTCTTCACCTACGACCCTGACGCGGGCCGGGACATCGCCGACTGCCTGACCCTGGACGGGAATCCGGCGCTCAACGACACCTGGCCCACCTATCCCCTCACCTTCAAGGACGAGGACGGGAACGAGGTGACGGAGGAGCTTCCGCTCACCATCGCGGACTGGGCCTTCACCGAGACCCGCTTCAAGAAGCACTTCAAGCCGGTCAGGGACGGAGATGAGGGGCTGGTCCTCTTCCACGAATTCCTGGATCTCTCCGGCGAGGAGCGGGAGGGGAAGCGCCCCTTCATCTGGACGGTGGATGGAGAGGGCCGGCGCTCGAAGATGCTGGCCAGCATGGAGATGGTGCTGCTCGCCGAGGAGCGGCTCCTCTACTGGCACCAGCTGCGCGAGCTGGCGGGTCTGGATGTGCCCGATACGGTGCGCGACACGGTTACGGACGCCCTGGAGCGACAGTTCGAGGACCAGGCGAAGACGATCCGGGCCGAGTACGAGGCGAAGCTGGCCGAGCTGAAGGAGAGCTACCCGCGTCTGGTCGCCCGACGCATGGCGGAGGGACTGCTTGCGGCCGGGTCGGACCGCACGGTGGAGGACATCCTCACCCAGGCGGCGGCCACGCCCGGACTCTCCCCCATCGGACCGATGGAGGGCGAGGTGGGCGGGGCTGCGGGGGGCAATGGGGCGGCTGCGCCCGGTGGGGCCGCCACCCCGGGGGCTGGCGCCGCCGCGGCGGTCGCGGCTCCGCCGGCAGCGGCAACCGGAGGCCCGGCGCCGGCCCAGGCGGCCGCCGTTCCCTCGGCGCCTGCCCCGGAAGTGGGGGCGGACGAGGACGAGGACGACGAGATGCGCATGGAGCCGTACATCGACACGGCCATGTGCACGTCGTGCAACGAGTGCACCAACATCAACGGCCAGATGTTCGCCTACGACGAGAACAAGCAGGCCTACATCAAGGATCCCCGGGCGGGATCCTACGCCCAGCTCGTGCAGGCGGCGGAGAAGTGCCCCGCGGGAATCATCCACCCGGGAGACCCGCTCAACCCCAAGGAGAAGGACCTGGAGAAGTGGATCAAGCGCGCCGAGCCCTTCAACTGATCATGACGGACTGACCGGGCGACCCATGTCCATGCTCTCCTCGCTTCTCAGGGGCGGCTTCCGCCACGGGGTGCATCCGCCGGATCACAAGGAGGCCAGCGCGGCGCTCCCCATCCGGCGCATGCCCTTTCCCGACGAGATCGTACTTCCGCTCTCCCAGCACACGGGTGCGCCCGCGCGCCTCCTGGTGTCGAAGGGGGACCGGGTGGAGCGGGGCGACAAGATCGGGGAGGCGCAGGGGTATGTCTCGGCACCCGTCCACGCCTCCGCCTCGGGGACGGTGGTGGACGTGGGGCTCTGGCCGCACCCCAACGGAAGCTGGATGGAGGCGGTGCGCATCGCGGTCGACCGGCACTCGGCGCAGATCCCGCGGCCCCGGCTGGTGCCGCGCTGGGAGGACCTGGACGCGGACGGGGTGCGCCGCGCCGTGCAGGACGCCGGGGTGGTGGGGCTCGGGGGCGCCGCGTTCCCCACGCACGTGAAGCTCAAGGCGCCGCCGGACACCAGGATCGAGCTCCTGCTGGTGAACGGGGCCGAGTGCGAGCCGTACCTCACCTCGGACCACCGGGTCATGGTGGAGTTCCCCGAGCGCGTCCACTTCGGGATCCGCATCATGATGCAGTGCCTGGGCGTGGATCGGGCCGTCATCGGCGTCGAGATGAACAAGCCCGACGCGGTGGCGCGCCTGCGCGAGGCGGCGCCGGAGGATCTGGACATCGCCGTCCTCCCCCTCCGGGTGAAGTATCCCCAGGGCGCCGAGAAGATGCTCATCAAGGCGGCCACCGGGCGCGAGGTTCCGTCGGGGAAGCTCCCCGCACACGCCGGTACCGTCGTGCAGAACGTGGGCTCAATCGCGGCGATCGCCGAGATCTTCGAGACCGGATACCCGTTGATCGAGCGGATCGTCACCGTCTCGGGGCCGGGGGTGCGGCGCCCCGCCAACCTGATCGTGCCTGTGGGGACGAAGACCCGCGACGTGCTGGCCTTCTGCGGCGGACTCACCGACGACGCACGCGAAGTGCTCTTCGGCGGCCCGATGATGGGCGCCCCGCAGCCCGACCTGGACGCGCCCGTGCTCAAGGGGACGAGCGGGATCGTGGTGCTGACGGACGCGGAGGCCAAGCCGCGGGTGGCCTACCCCTGCATCTCGTGCGGACACTGCCTGGATGCCTGCCCCGTCTTTCTCAACCCCACCCAACTGGGGAAGCTGGCCCAGGCGGGCCGCTACCAGGAGATGCTCGACCTGCACCTGATGGACTGCATGGTGTGCGGATCGTGCTCCTACGTCTGCCCCAGCAACATTCCGCTCTCGCAGATGTTCGCGCTGGCCAAGGGGGCGGTGCGCCGCGAGCAGGAGCGGGTGCGCGCCGCAGAGGCCGTGGCGAAGAAGGAGGCGGCGGCATGAGCGTGGCGTCCGGCGGCGGATCGGGCCGGGACGCCCGGGCCCGCGAGGCGGAGCGCCGTCTGGAGCTGGTGGCCTCGCCGCACCTGAAGGCGCCCGACTCCACCCCACGCATCATGTGGACGGTGGTGGTCACGCTCATCCCCGTTGTGGGGGCGGCGGCCTGGAATTTCGGGCCCAGCGCCCTCCTCGTCATTGCGGCCGCCACCCTCGGCGCCCTGCTCACGGAACGGTGGCTCGGCCCCGGCGGGGCGCTCCGGGACGGCTCGGCCGCCATCACCGGCCTCCTCCTCGGTCTCACCCTTCCGGCGGGCCTGCCCCTCTGGATGGCGTTTCTGGGCGGAGTCGTCGGGATCGGCTTCGGGAAGCTCATCTTCGGCGGGCTGGGGCAGAACGTGTTCAACCCGGCGCTCCTGGGGCGGGCCTTCCTGCAGGCGGCCTTCCCCGCGGCGCTCACCACCTGGCCCCTCCCCACCGGGGCGGAGCTCCCGGGCGGTGGCACGATGGCGTGGGCCACGCTGCGGGGCGGCAACTTCGCGCTCCCCCTCCTGGGCTCGCGCGTGGACGCCGTGACGGGCGCGACCCCCCTCGGCCTGATGAAGTTCGAAGCGATCTCCACACCCGTTCCGGACCTCTTCATGGGGTCGGTCGCGGGCTCGCTGGGGGAGACCTCGGCGCTCCTCATTCTCCTGGGCGGAGCCGTCCTCGCCCTCAAGAACTACCTGAACTGGCGTATCCCGGTGAGCGTTTTCGCCGCGGTGGCGATTCTCTCCAGCGCAATTCACGCCGTAAGCCCGGCGGCGCTCCCGGGTGCGCCTTTCATGCTCTTCTCCGGCGGCCTCATGCTGGGCGCCGTCTACATGGCCACCGACATGGTCACTTCGCCGGTGACCAATGGCGGCGCATGGCTGTACGGCGCCGGGATCGGGGTGCTGGTGGTCCTGATCCGGTACTGGGGCGGGCTCCCGGAGGGGGTGATGTACGCCATCCTCTTCATGAACGCACTCGTTCCCTTCATCAACCGGGCGACCCGGCCCCGGGTCTTCGGGACGGGCAGGCGCGTGGAGGCGGCGTCATGAGCGAGAGGCTGCCCATGGCGGGTCCCCCCGGCGGGGATGGCGATGCGGGCGGGGCTCCCCCGGCTGCGACGCCCCCGGCCCCCCCGGCACGCCCGCGCGCCTCCTCCCCGCGGCTGGTCGCCACCCTGGCGGTGGCGGGCGCGGTGGCCGGCTTTTTCATCGTGCTGGTGCACCAGTGGTCGCAGCCGCGCATCGAGGCCTACCAGGCAATGGTGCTGCGCCAGGCGGTGCAGGAGGTGCTGGGCGGGCCCGAGCGCACCGAGACCTTCTTCCTGCACGAGGGGGGGTTCACGGCCAGTCCGCCCGCCGGGGCCGATACCACTTCACTGGACCGGATCTTCGTGGGATTTGCCGCGGACGGGAGCCCGGTGGGGGTCGCGGCAGTGGGCGCCGAGCCGGGTTTCCAGGACGTGATCCGGCTGATCTTCGGCTACGACCCGGGGGCCGCCGCGGTGCTGGGGATGAAGGTGCTGGAGAGCAAGGAGACCCCGGGGCTGGGCGACAAGATCGAAAAGGACTCGCTCTTCGTGGCCGAGTTCGGCGGCGTGAGCACACCACTGCAAGGGGTCAAGTCGGGGCGCGCGACGGGGGCGGCGAACGAGGTCGACATGATCACCGGGGCCACCATCTCGTCGCAGGCCATCATCGACATCATCAATCACCGGGTGCAGGCCCTGGGCGAGCCGCTCGAGCGGCTTTGGCGTGAGGGGATCCCTCTTCCCGCGCGCAACGCGGGCGGCGATGCACCCCCGACCCCCGGAGGCGGCGCATGAGCCCCCGGACCACGACCCCGTCGCAGGACTTCCTGCGGGGCGTCTGGAAGGAGAACCCGGTGCTGGTGCAGCTGCTCGGGCTCTGTCCGGCGCTGGCCGTGACCAACACGGCGGAGAACGCCATCGCCATGGGGCTGGCCACCTTCTTCGTCCTGATGGGTTCGAGCATCCTGGTCTCGGCCCTGAAGAAGCTCATCCCGGGCGAGGTGCGCATCTCGGCCTACATCCTCATCATCGCCACCTTCGTGACCATCGCGGACATGGTGCTGGCGGCGGTGGTGCCCGAGATCCACAAGGCGCTCGGGGCCTTCATCGCCCTGATCGTGGTGAACTGCATGATCCTCGGGCGGCAGGAGGCCTTCGCCTCCAAGCGGCCCGTCGGCCGGGCGATCCTGGACGCGGCCGGGACGGGGACCGGGTTCCTGATCGCCCTGCTGATGATGGGCGGCGTGCGGGAGATCCTGGGCAACGGGACCTTCCTGAACGTCCCCCTCTTCGGGCCGTCGTTCGAGCCCTGGATCATCATGATTCTGCCCCCGGGCGGCTTTTTCACCCTGGGCGTGATCCTGCTGGTCTTCGCGTGGTGGGAGGAGCGGAAGAAGGTTCCGGTGCACCCCCGGCACTGGCCGCACGGGGTGACGGTGCAGATCGAGACGGGCGCGGCCGGCGCGGGTGGAACGGAGGCGAGCCATGGGTGAGCTGATGCTGATCTTCGTCAGCGCCGCGTTGGTGAACAACTTCACGCTGGTGCTCTTCCTGGGCCTGTGCCCCTTCATGGGGGTTTCCGCCAAGGTGGGGACCGCGCTGCGGATGGGGGGCGCGAACATCTTCGTGCTCACCATCACCTCGCTGGTGGCGTCGTTCCTGAATGCCTACGTCCTGGTGCACGCCCCCTACCTGCGCCTCATCTCGTTCATCGTGGTGATCGCCTCGCTGGTGCAGATCACCGAGATGACGATCAAGAAGGTGAGTCCGACGCTCTTCCGGGAGTTGGGGATCTTTCTGCCGCTCATCACGACCAACTGCGCCATCCTGGGACTGGCCATCTTCCAGACGAACCGTGGGTACGACTTCCTGGAGGGGCTCTTCTTCGCGCTGGGCGCGGGGGCGGGCCTCACGCTGGCGCTCGTCCTGATGGCCTCCATCCGGGAGCAGACCGAGCTGGCGGACGTGCCGGCCGTGGCGCGCAACATGGGGCTGGTGCTCATCATCGCCGGAAGCCTCTCGCTGGCCTTCATGGGCTTCGCGGGACTCTTCAGTTCCTGAGGGAGACGCACGCAAAATGATCCTGGGAGAAACCCTGTTGGGTGTGGTGGCCATGGCCGGCCTCTTCCTCCTCTTCGGCCTGCGGGCCCCGGTGGAGGAGGGGGGCGGGTGCGGAAGCTGTGCCGGCGATTGCGGGAGCTGCCCCCGGGACCTGGAGGAGGAGGAGCGATGAAGTCGAACGGTGTGGACCGGAGGAGCTTCCTGGCGCTGGGGATCGGCGCCCTGGGCGTGGCGACCGCACCCGCGTGGCTCCGACCCCGTGAACGCATGGTGCGCCTCACCATCCCGGTGATGGGGACGGTGGGCGAGCTGGCGGTTCCGGCCCGAAGCGAGGGCGCGGCGCGGCAGGCGCTGGCCGCGGCGGCGGCCGAGCTGCGGCGCGTGGAGGCGCTCATGACCCGCTTCCGCCCGGACTCGGACGTGGGGCGCTTCAACGTCGCGGGTGCCGGGGAGCGGGTCCCTGTGTCGCCCGAGACGGCGGAGGTGGTGCGGGCCGCGCTCGCGTGCGCGGAGCGGAGCGGGGGGGGGTTCGACCCGACGCTCGAACGCCTGACCCATCTGTGGGACCCCGCCCGTAATCAGGCTCCGCCCCCGGAAGCGGCGCTGGAGGCCGCCCGCCTGGCGGCTGGGGGGTGGCGCGAGCTGGAGGTTACGACGCCCGCGGGCACCGATGGGGCCTCGCTCCGCCGGGGTGCGTCGACGGCGCTCGATCTGGGCGGGATCGCCAAGGGGTACGGCGTGGACCGGGCGGCCGCGGTGCTGCGGGACCACGGGGTCTTCCGCGGTCTGGTCAACGTGGGTGGCGACCTGGTGGCGCTGGGCGAAGGCCCCGGCGGGCGGCCCTGGCGCATCGGGGTGCGGGATCCCCGGGATCCCTCCGGTGTGTTGGAGACGGTGGAGGTGGTGGACGAAGCGGTCGCGACTTCCGGGGACTACCTGCGGTTCTTCCGCTACGGCGGACGGCGCTATCACCACATCCTGGATCCGGCCACCGGCGAGCCGACCCGGTCCCGGCTGCGGACGGTCACAGTGTCGGCGGAGGACGCGCTGAGCGCGGACGCCGCCGCCACCACGGTCTTCGCCATGGGCGTGGAGGGCGCGTCACGGATACTGGCGTCGGCGCCAGGATCTGTCAGGATCATTCATCACGGCTGACACCTGAGGAGGCGGTATGAACGGAGAGGAGCGCATGGAGGTGCACCTGGCCTACTGCTCCGGGTGCGACCGTCAGGTCCGGGTGGTGGTGGATCCCGACGTGGTGGCCGCGGGGCGTGAGCCCCGGCCCTCGGACCTGATCTGCCTGGAGCACGGCTCCGCCTGCACGGGCAAGCTGTGTCCCATCTTCGGCGTGCCCAGCGAGGAGATGGAGGCCCGCTACGGGCACCTCCTCGAGAAGGCGCGCAAGGGAGTCGACTGATGGAGGAGAAGCGCGTCTACTGCCCGGGGTGCAACCACAAGGTCCGGCTGGTGATCACGGACGCCCACCCCGACGGCCAGGCCAACCTTCCGGAGGGCGCCGAGCTCGTCTGCCTCGACTTCGGCGAAGGGTGCTCCGAGGGAAGCTGCCCGGTGACCGGGCGCCCCGGGGTCATCATGGGGGTGCGGCTGGCCAGGTCGCACCTGAACGACGAGGCGCTCCGCCAGGTGCACGGCGAGTGTGCCTCGTGCGGCTTTCTGACCACGCTGGAGATGGTGGACGACGAGCACGCCGTCTGCTCGCTCTGCGACTCCACGAACAGCTACGTGATCGTGGACCTGGAGGACGGATCCGCCGTCGCGGTGACGGGGAACTGAGGGAGGCCGGCCCGGGGGCGGGCGCGGGCGTCTGCCTCGGTGGCGACTCCGGGTACTTCGGCGGGTTCCGGGAGGTGTGGGCCGCCGCCGGACTGGCCCCGGCCGGGCTGCACCTCCCCGCCGTGGGGGAGACGCTTCAGCTGCCGTGAAGCGTGCACCCGCTCCGGTGGCGGCGTGCCGCCACCCACCGGTAGACGGCGTCCGCCACCCTGCGGACCAGCGGGAGGCGGAAGAGCAGGCCCAGCGGCCTCCCCCCGGGGAGGAGCCACGCGAGCCGCTCGGCGGCTCCCGCCCCCTCCCACGTGCGTCCGTCCGGCGCCACCACCTGCATCGCACGGGCCGGCGCATCCTCCGGGATCCACGGGAAGCGCTCTGCGACCACGGGGTCCTGGAAGGGCAGGAAGGTGAGCACGCCCTCCCGGTCCCAGTGCCGGAGCTGCTCCACCCACCCCCGGCACATGTCACACCCCCCGTCGAAGATCACTGTGTGCCCCGTGAACCCGGGGGCGCCGTGCCGCCGGGGATCGGGAGCGTACGCTGGAGGACGCATGGACTTCCTTGACGACCTGGACGACGCCATCGAGCAGGACTTCCTCATGGAGGACGACCCCGCCCAGACGTCGGCGTGGGTGAACTGCCCCTACTGTGGGGAGGCCTCCGAGATGATCCTGGACCCGTGGGGCGGCGAGGACCAGGAATACACGGAAGACTGCCCTGTCTGCTGTCGTCCCTGGCAGGTACACGCGGAGTGGCTCGAGGGCCGCGCCCGCGTGCGGCTCAGTCGAGCGTGACCTTCTCCATCACCACGTCGGTGCGGGGCCGGTCGCCCGCGCCGGTGGGGGTGCTTCCGATGGCGCGTACCACCTCGATGCCCTCGGTCACCTTCCCGAAGACGGCGTGCTTGCCGTCCAGCCACGGGGTGGCCGCCAGGGTGATGAAGAACTGCGAGCCGCCCGTGTCCGGACCGGCGTTGGCCATCGAGAGGACGCCCTCGCCGTCGTGAGCCAGCCCGGGCCCGAACTCGTCCTTGATGGTGTAGCCGGGCCCGCCGGTGCCGCGCCCCATGGGGCACCCGCCCTGGATCATGAAGCCGTCGATGACCCGGTGGAAGACGATGCCGTCGTAGAAGCCCTTCTCCACGAGCTTGGCGAAATTCCCCGTCGTGGCGGGGGCCTTGTCCTCGAAGAGCTCCACCTTGAAGGTGCCGAGGGTGGTCTGGACGGTGGCGATGCGGTTGGCCATGGGTCGGAGGCTGCCGGTTGCGGGTGGGTGTGAGGTGGGGCCGGTGCGAGGGAGGAAGGGTAACCCGGAGCGCGGGCGGGGTGCCACCCCGGCGCCCCGAGCCCGGGATCCCGGGGGACCCGGGGACACCGCCGCCGCCGAGGCGCTTGCCTGGCGCCCGCCCCCGCAGGCATCATGGACGTCCCGATCCCCTCCCGCAGGAAGCCGCCCCATGTGCCGTTCCGGCTCGTCCCTCCCCGCCGCACGCCGCTGGCGACCCGCCGCGCCGCTGCTCGGCGGGCTGTCGCTCTGTGCGCTGTCGCTCCTGTGCGCCGCCCTCCCCCTCTCCGCCCAGAAGGAGCGGCTCGGCTCGCTCACCTTCCCCAACTCCGGGGCCCCCGAGGCCCAGGCCGACTTCGTCCAGGGGGTGCTCCTGCTGCACTCCTTCGAGTATGACGACGCGGCGGCGGCCTTCCGCCGCGCGCAGCAGGTGGACCCGGACTTCGCGCTGGCCTGGTGGGGCGAGGCCATGACCCACAACCACCCCATCTGGGCCGAGCAGGACCGGGACGCCGCGCGCGCGATCCTGGCGCGCATCCCGGCGCCGGCGCCCACCCCCCGCGAGGCGATGTACCTGCGGGCGCTCGACGAGCTCTACGGGGAGGGCCCCAAGGCGGAGCGTGACCGGCGCTACATGCTGGCCATGCGCCGGCTGCACGAGGCCCACCCCGACGACCGTGAGGCGCGCGCCTTCTACGCTCTTTCCATCCTGGGGCTGACCAACGGCGTGCGCGACTTCGCCAACTACATGCGGGGCGCGGCCGTGGCGCAGCCCCTCTTCGACGAGAACCCGGAGCACCCGGGCGCGGCCCACTACCTGATTCACGCCTTCGACGACCCCATCCACGCCCCCCTGGGGCTCCCCGCCGCCCGCGCCTACGGCGAGACCGTTCCCGACGCGGGGCACGCGCAGCACATGACCTCCCACATATTCCTGGCGCTGGGCATGTGGGACGACGTCGTGCGCGCCAACGTCAACGCCACCCGGGTGGCCGACCAGGACCGGGCCCGGCGGGGCGTGACGGTGCCCAACCGCTGCGGGCACTACCCCTACTGGCTCCACTACGGGCACCTCATGCGCGAGGAGTGGGACGCGGCCACGCGCATCATGGCCCAGTGCCAGCGTAACCAGGCCGACCCCGACCGCGACGACCGCGGCTACTACGTCTCCACCCGCGCGCGCCAGATTCTGGACACCGGGGACTGGGACGCCGCCGATCGGTGGACGCAGGACCTGTCCGACGCCCCCGCCTCGGCGCCCGCCTACGACTTCGTGAACGCCTACGCCGCCCTCGAACGGGGCGATCCCGGTCCGGCGGCGGCCACTCTCGGGACGTGGGGCAAAGGCGAAGATGACCCCCGCCTCGAGATCATGCGCCTCGAGCTGGCCGCTCTGCTCGCGCTCCACGGCGGCGGCGGGGACGAGGCGGTGGCGCTCCTCCTCGAGGCGGCAGCGCTGGAGGAGTCCCTCCCCCTCGAGTTCGGCCCGCCGGCGTCGCTCAAGCCCCCCCACGAGCTGCTGGGCGAGGTCCTGCTCAAGCTGGGGCGCCCCGGCGAGGCGGTGGAGGCTTTCCAGGGGGCGCTCGCCCTGACGCCGCTCCGCACCCCTGCCCTGCGAGGGCTGGAGGCGGCCGCGCGTGCCGCGGGGATGGAGACGCTGGCCCACGATACCGCGCGCCAGATCCAGGAGATCGTCCCGTGAGGCGTACGGCGGGGGTCCTCCTCCTGGCCGCGGCCCTGGCGGGGTGTCCCGAGCCGGCCGCCGACCGTCCGCCGGCCAACGACCGGGACACCCTGACCCGTCGCCAGCGGGACAGCATCACCGCCACCCTTCCGCTGCCGGGCGCCGGCGCCGTCGGGGGTGCGCTGGACGCCGCCGATGCCGCCGCCGCCCGCGCGGCCCGCCACGACTCGCTGCTGGGCGGGGGACGGTAGTCCCCGCCCCCCTCCCCACCGAACGGAGCCGAGCCATGCGACGCCCTCCCTCCCCGACGCCGCGCCCCGTTGCCGGCCTGCCCCTTTTCACCCTGGTCGTCCTCGCCGGCGCGTGCGCACCGGCACCGGACGCCGAGGGCCGCGCGGGTGGCGCGGAGGGCGCCGCCACGCAGGTGGCACCCCTGCCGGAGGCCAGCTACCAGGTGGCGGACTCCGCCTGGGGCGACCTCCCCGACGGACGACGCTACGGCGCGGTGAGCGCCATCTACCCGGCCCCCGACGGACAGAGCATCTGGGTGGCGGAGCGGTGCGGCGCCAATCTGTGCGTGGAGAGCGACGCCGACCCCGTGCTCCGCTTCGACCTGGAGGGGCGCCTGACGGCCGCCTTCGGGGCCGGACTCATCGCCTGGCCGCACGGGATGTTCGTGGAGCCAGACGGAAGCGTCTGGGTGGCCGACGCCGTCGGGTACGCCCCCGTACCGGAGGGGTGGGGGCACGTGGTCTACAAGTTCTCGCCCGCGGGCGACGTGCTCCTGACGCTGGGCGAGCGCGGCGTGGCCGGGGACGGGCCCGGGCTCTTCAACAAGCCCTCCGACGTCCTGGTGGCGGCCGACGGGCACATCTTCGTGGCCGACGGCCACGACGCCGGCGGCAACAACCGCATCGTCAAACTCACCCCCGACGGGGAGTACCTTCTGGAGTGGGGCGGGACCGGGGAAGCCCCCGGCCAGTTCCGCGATCCCCATGCGCTGGCCATGGACAGCCGCGGCCGGCTCTTCGTGGGCGACCGCGGCAACTCCCGCATCCAGATCTTCGACCAGGACGGGAACCACCTGGAGACGTGGACGCACTTCGGCCGCCCGAGCGGGCTCTTCATCGACGCTAACGACGTCCTCTACGCCACCGACTCCGAGTCCAACACGCGCCGCAACCCCGGCGTCCGCCGGGGGATCTACATCGGCAGTGCCCGCACCGGCGAGCTCACCGGCTTCATCCCCGATCCCGAGCCCGACCCCGACAATTCGGGCACCAGCGGGGCCGAGGGGATCGCCGTGGACGCCGCCGGCAATCTCTACGGCGCCGAAGTGGGCCCGCAAACCGTCCGCAAGTACGTCCCGGTGGGCGGGTGAGGATCCGGCCGCCGCCCCCGCGCCCCGCGTCGTCCGGCCCGCGCCTGCTCCCCGCGCGCCCCGGCCCCGCACTGCCTTCCGCGCACGCTGCTCTGACCCCTTCCCCCTGGAGGACCCCATGACCCGTCACCCCTCGCTCCGCTCCGCCGCCCGCCTGGCCGCGCGGCTCCCGGCCGCGCTGCTCCGGTCTGCGCCGCTCCCCTCCGTGCTGCTCTCCTCCGTGCTGCTCCTGGCCGCTCTCTCCCTGGCCGGGCTCCCCCTCACCGCGCACCCCCTCTCCGCGCAGGCCGACAACATGAGCTTCTTCCTCACCAGCGCCGGACCCGGGAACGGTGCCGACCTGGGAGGGTTGGCCGGGGCGGACGCCCACTGCTCAGTGCTGGCGGAGGGGCAGGGCGCCGGGGACCGGGTCTGGCGGGCGTACCTGAGCGCGGCCGCCACAGGCACCGGGCCCGCCGTCCACGCCCGGGACCGCATCGGTTCGGGCCCCTGGTACAACCACGCGGGGGTCCTGGTGGCACGCGACGTCACCCACCTGCACTCGGTGGACGCCAACCTCACCAAGGCCACCATTCTGACCGAGCGGGGCGAGCCCGTGAACGGCCGGGGCGACTCCCCGAACCGACACGACATCCTGACCGGGTCCACGCTCGACGGCCGGGCGTTCTCGCCGGACGACGGGGACACCACCTGCTCGAACTGGACCTCCTCGGGGGAGGGCAGCGCCCGTGTGGGGCACCATGATCGCACCGGGGGCGGGGAGCACCCCGAGTCGTGGAACTCGGCGCATCCCTCCCGCGGCTGCTCGCAGGAGAACCTGCGCGGCACGGGTGGAGACGGCCTCTTCTACTGCTTCGCCGCGGATGCGGGAGGCTCCGCCCCGTCTCCCGCTCCCTCACCCCTCCCCCGGCGCCGGTGACGGCGACGGCGGTGGCGTGCCATTCGAAACGGTGGCGGATCGAGTGGCCGCATCCACACAGAGCCAGGTCAGGGCCGCGCTTCTGTTTCTCTACCGACACGTCCTTCGGCGACCTCTCGGGACCGACGAGATCGCCGTGCCCGTCGTGCGCGCACGGGCCCCGAAGCATCTTGCCCGCGGTCCTGTCCAGAGCGGAGGTCAGGGCCTGCTGCTCAATGGTCTTGACCGGGTCCTCATCGATGCGTTCGTTGCGACCCGCAGTGTCACCGGGCGCGCAAAGCCGCGGGCCTCATCGGCCGCCGGCCTCCGGCGTCGAGCTCCAAGGGCAAGGGCTTCCGCCAGCCCGAGCGCCCGCACCAGCACTGGAGTTCCCCCGATTCAGTGGACAGGTGAGAAGTGCGGTACAGTAGCTTCATCCCTCCCTTCAGCCGAGGGTGTCAGGAGCTTCCGCTGCGCAGCAGCGGAGTGGAGCCCAGCGGTACCGGCAGGGGAAGGATGGGCAGCGAGCCCCGCCACGGCCAGGGCCGGGACGATGGGTTCTGGCACGTTCCTCGCCTCGAAGTTCACCGGCGACAGGTAGCCCAGGGCCGAGTTGCGTATTCCGACGGAAGTGGGCCAGGGATTCCGGAGCAAATGGACCACCGATTCCGGGCGAAGTGGACCAGGGATTCCGGAGGAAGTGGGCCGGGCATTCCGGGGAAGTGGGCCGGCCATTCCGGCAGATGTGGACCACTCGCCGGG
>JAVVFC010000140.1:0-7711 GCA_032250975.1 Longimicrobiales bacterium
CCGGACGGGACGCCGCGGCGGCTGGCGGCGGGGGTGCAGGGCGTGGTTCAGCACCCCGCCTGGTCCCCCGACGGGCGCTGGATCGCGTTCGGGGCGTGGCGGGACGGAGCGGGCGGGCACCTGTACCGGACGCGCGCGGACGGCGGCGGCGACGTCGAGCGCCTGAGCGCCGAACCCGCCCTCTACCTCCACCCCCGGTGGTCCCCGGACGGGGGGCGGATCCTGGCAGAGCGGAGCTGGGGGCGCGTCTACCTGGAGTCCATCCAGCGCGGCAACCTGGGCGAGCCCACCGACCTGGTCTGGATTCCCGCCGCCGGCGGCGCGCTCACCGTGGTGGCCCCGGCCTCGGGCCTCTCCTCGTTCCACTTCACCGACGACCCGGACCGGATCTGGGCGTACTCCGGGAGCGAGGGGCTGGTCTCCATGCGCTGGGACGGCACCGACCGCCGCGCGCACGTGAAGGTGCGCGGACGTCCGGCCTCCGGGGGGAGCAACGGGCAGAACGCCTCGGCCATCGTCATGGCGCCCCGGGGCGACCTGGCGCTGGCCCAGGTGGTGAACGACCTGTACGTGGTCACCGTCCCGCGCGTGGGGGGCGAGGCGCCCACCGTGAACGTGGCCAACCCCGACAACGCCACCTTCCCCGCGTGGAAGCTGACCGACATCGGCGGGCAGTTCCCGGCGTGGGGGAGCGACGGGCGCACCGTGCACTTCTCGGTCGGGAATGCCCACTTCATCTACGACCTGGACGACGCGCGCGCCTTCGCCGACAGCGTGGCGGCCGCCCGGCGGGCTGCGGCGGACACGGCCGCGGGGCCCGGGGAGGACGCGGCTCCGGCCGCCTACCGCCCGCGGGAGTTCCGCATCGAGCTCACCTACCCCCGGGACGTGCCCGTTGGGGTGCTGGCGCTCCGCAACGCGCGCGTGATCACCATGCGGGGAGACGAGGTCCTCCCCCGGGGAGACGTGGTCATCCGCAACAACCGGATCGAGGCCGTCGGACCGGCGGGGAGCGTCTCGATTCCCCAGGGGGCCACCGAAATGGACCTGGCGGGCCGCACCGTGATGCCGGGCTTCGTGGACACACACGCCCACCTGCGGGCGGCGTACGACTTCCACCGGGCGCAGCCCTGGTCGTACGCGGCCAACCTGGCGTTCGGCGTGACGACCACGCGCGACCCGCAGACGGCCACCACCGACGTGCTCACCTACGAGGACCTGGTGCGGGCGGGGCGCATGCTGGGGCCGCGCATCTACTCCACCGGCCCGGGGATCTTCTCGAGCGAGAACGTGCGTGACCTGGACCACGCCCGCGACGTGATGCGGCGCTACGCGGAGTACTACGACACCAGGACCATCAAGATGTACGGGGCCGGAAACCGCGAGCAGCGGCAGTGGCTGGTGCAGGCGGCGCGCGAGCTCGGGATCATGCCCACCACCGAGGGGTCGCTCGACCTCAAGGTGAACCTGACCATGGCGCAGGACGGCTACGCGGGAACGGAGCACAACCTCCCGGGCGTTCCCCTCTACGACGACGTGGTGCAGCTGGTGGCGCGCTCGGGGATGGCCACGACCCCGACGGTGCTGGTCACCTACGGGGGGCCGTGGGCGGAGAACTGGTTCTATGCGCGGGAGGACGTGCTGGGCAATGAGAAGCTGGTGCGCTTCACCCCCTTCGAGGACCTGCAGCAGCGCGCGCTCCGGCGGCCGGGGCCGACCGGCGCCGGCAACAACGGGTGGTTCCGGGACGACCAGTACCCGTTCCCGCTCATCGCCGACTTCGTGGACCGGGTGGTGGAGGCGGGCGGGCGTGCCGGGGTGGGGAGCCACGGACAGCTGCAGGGGCTCGGCTACCACTGGGAGCTCTGGGCGCTGGGCATGGGTCCGGACATGACGCCCCACGAGGCGCTCCGCATCGCGACCATCGTGGGGGCGGCGGCGTTGGGGCTGGACGACGACCTGGGCTCCATCGAGCCCGGCAAGCTGGCCGACCTGGTGGTGCTGGACGGGAACCCGCTCGAGGATCTGCGCGCCACGGCCGCCATCCACCGGGTGATCCTGAACGGGCGGGTGTACGACGACGATACGCTGGACGAGGTGTGGCCCCGGGAGCGCACGGCCGGGCCCTTCTACTGGCAGGACGAGACGCCCACCCCCGCCCCCCGCGCCGGGATCCGGAGCGGGGACGGGAACGGGACCGGGAACCGGAACGAGCAGCCATGAACCGACTGGAAGAGAGCCGTCCCGAGGACCGGGCGCTGATCCAACGCTGGCAGGGCGAGGAGGCGCCGCTGCTGCCCATCCTGCACGCCTTTCACGAGCGGGACGGACATCTCTCGGACGAGGCGCTGCGGGCGGTGGCGCGGGAGCTCCGCACCCCGCTGGCCGACCTGTACGGCACGGTGACCTTCTACCACCACTTCGCGCGGGAGCCCGGGGGGCGGGACGCGCCCCGGGTGTGCACGGGCCCGGTGTGCCGGCTGCACGGGGCCGAGGCGCTGCTCGCCGGCCTGCCGGGGGCGACGGCGATGCCGTGCAGCGGACGCTGCGACGAGCCGGTGCCGGTGCTCGCGGGGGGGGAGACGCGGGTGGGGGACCCATCGGGACATCTCTCCGCCCGGCCCTCGCCCGTGCCCCCCGTGGTGGGGGATAGCCTCCGGAACGGGGCGGAGGAATGCGTCTTCCGGCACATCCGCGAACCGGACCGGGCCACACTGGCCGGCTACCGGGCCACGGGAGGCTACCGGGCGCTCGAGCGGGCGCTCGGCGAACTGGGTCCGGAGGCGGTTCTGGCGGTCGTGGACGACAGCGGGCTGGCCGGGCGCGGGGGCGCCGGCTTCCCGACCGGGCGGAAGTGGCGGGCGGTGCGCGACGCCGCCGGCGGCCCGAAGACGGTGGTCTGCAACGCCGACGAAGGGGAGCCCGGGTGCTTCAAGGACCGCGCGCTCATGGACCTCGACCCGCACGCGGTGCTCGAGGGGATGGCGCTGGCGTGCGTGGCCACGGGGGCGCCCCGGGCCTTCCTCTACCTGCGCTACGAGTACCCGGAGACCGAAGGGGTCCTGGCCCGCGCCGTCGCCGAGGCGGAAGCGGCGGGGCTCCTGGGCGCGGACGCCTGCGGCTCGGGCGTCGAGATCCGCGTCCACCTGCGGCGCGGGGCGGGGGCCTACATCTGCGGCGAGGAGACCTCCCTGCTGAACTCGCTGGAGGGGAAGCACCCCTTCCCGCGCAACCGTCCTCCCTTCCCGGTGACGCACGGCTACCGGGGCACGCCCACCGCGGTGAACAACGTGGAGACGCTGGCCTCGGTTCCGCCCATCGTGCTGAACGGGGCGGAGTGGTACCGGGGTCTTGGGCTGGGGGAGCACGCCGGCACCAAGGTGATCTCGCTCTCGGGCGACGTGGCGCGCCCCGGCAACTATGAAGTCCCGCTCGGCCTGCCGCTCTCCACCCTGATCCACGAATGGGCGGGAGGCAGCCGGGAGGGGAACCGGGTACAGGCGGTGACCATGGCGGGACTCTCGGGCGGCTTCCTGGCCGGCGACGGCCTGGACGTGACGCTCGACGAGCCCTCCATCCGGGCGAGGGGGTCGTTCCTGGGGGCGGGGGGGATCATGGTCTTCGACCACACCCGCGACATGGTCGAGGTGGCGCGCCAGGCGATGGCCTTCTTCGCGCACGAGTCGTGCGGCAAGTGCTTCCCCTGCCGCATCGGTACGCAGCGCCTCACCGAGCGGCTCTCGGGCGAGTCGGGCCCCGGCGAGCTGGGCCACTGGCTGGACGAGGTGGCGGACCTGAACCGCACCATGAAGGCCACGTCGGCCTGCGGCCTCGGGCAGGCGGCCCCCCTCATCACCGAGAGCCTGGTGCGGTACTTTCCCGAAGCGGTGGCGGCGCACGTTGCGGGGGGATTGCGGTGAGCGGGCCGATCTCCGTAACAATTGATTCGCATTGACTTTGGGTCATCAACCATCGCGGCGGAAACGATGAGCGACACGAACGGCAGCGCCACCCTCTTCCTGGACGGCACGGAAGTCCCCTTCACCCCGGGTGAGACCCTCTTCCAGGTGGCCGAGCGCCACGGGAAGCGGATCCCCACCCTCTGCTACGACGACCGGCTGGACCCCTTCGGGGGGTGCCGCCTCTGCATCGTGGAGCTCGAGGGCGCCCGCAATCCGGTGGCCTCCTGCACCACCAAGGCCGAAGCCGGAATGCGGGTCACGACCCGGAGCGGCGCGCTGGAGATGCACCGTCGCGTGCTACTCGAGATGGTCGCGAGCGAGAACCGGGAGGTGGACGTCGACCCTCTCTCGGGGTACGCCTCGCAGGAGCTGGCCACGCTCGTGGACCGCTACGACGCCCGCTCGGGACGCTTCCAGGGCGCACGGAGCGGCGCCTCGCGCCCCGACGACCCGAACCCCTTCATCCTGCGCGACTACGAGAACTGCATCTCGTGCTACCGTTGCGTGCGCGTGTGCGCCGAGCAGGAGGGTGACTACGCCATCTCGGTGAAGAACCGGGGCTTCCATACACAGATCACCGTCGAGTTCGACGGGGTGCTGAAGGACTCGGCGTGCACCTTCTGCGGGCAGTGCGTGCAGACCTGTCCCACCGGGGCACTGGGGGACCTGAAGGCGCTGGCCCGGAAGGCGGTCGAGGGCGAGACGGTCAGGACGCGCACCATCTGCCCCTACTGCGGGGTGGGGTGCAGCGTGGACATGCTCACCCGCGGCGACGCCATCGTGGGGATCCAGCCCGCCATGGACGGCCCCGCCAACCAGGGCGCGCTCTGCGTGAAGGGGCAGTTCGCCTTCGACTTCATCCAGCACCGCGACCGCCTCAAGACCCCCTTCGTGCGGGGGGAGGACGGCCGGCTGCGTCCGGCCTCCTGGGACGAGGCGCTGGACCGGGCCGCTGAAGGGCTGGGGGCGGTGGTGGAGTCGCACGGACGGCACGCGCTCTACGCGGTGGCGTCGGGGCGCACTCCCAACGAGGCCGACTACCTGATGCAGAAGTTCGTGCGCGCCGGGCTCGGGACCAATTACATAGACAATTGCAGCCGTGCCTGACACGCCCCCACAGTCGCCGGTCTGGCGGCAACGATCGGACGGGGCGCCATGTCGAACCCGCTCGAGGACATGGAGAAGCCCGATGTGATCTTCTGCATCGGGACCAACATGACGGAGGCCCACCCGGTGGCGGCCACGCGCCTCAAGCGGGCCCTGGCGCGGGGGGCGAAGATGATCGTCGCCGATCCCCGGGTCATCGGCCTGGCGGAGAAGGCAGACCTCTTCCTGCAGCTGCGCGTCGGGTCGGACGCCGCGCTCCTGCTGGCCATGGCGCACGTCATCGCCCGCGAGGGGCTGGTGGACCGCGGCTTCGTGGAGGACCGCACCGTGGAGGGCGAGGCCTTCCTGGAGCACGTGCGGGAGTTCACGCCCGAGTGGGCGTCGGGCATCACGGGTGTGGACGCGGCCCTCATCGAGGAGGCCGCCCTCCTCTACGGGCGCGCCGAGCGCGGGGCCATCTACTACACGCTCGGGATCACCGAGCACATCTGCGGCGTGGACAACGTCCAGAGCCTGTGCAACCTGGCCCTCATGACCGGGAACGTCGGCCGGGAGGGAACGGGCATCAATCCCATGCGCGGCCAGAACAACATTCAGGGCGCCGGCGATTCCGGGGCCATCCCCAACAACTATCCCGGCTTCCAGCCCGTCACCGACCCCGCCAACCAGGCCAAGTTCGAGCGGGCGTGGGGGACGAAGGTGGACCTGGAGAAGGGGATCACCAAGGTCCGGGCCCTGGACCTCTGCGGTGACACGATCCGCGCCATGTTCATCGATGGTGAGAACACGGTGGTGTCCGACCCGGACCGGGAGCACTGCGAGCACGCCCTCCGGAGCCTCGACTTCCTGGTGGTGGCGGACATCTTCATGACCGAGACGGCCGAGCTGGCGGACGTGGTGTTCCCCGCCACGGCCTGGGGCGAGACGGACGGCACGCAGACCAACACCGAGCGGCGTGTGCAGCGGCTGCGGGCCGCCGTTCCCCCCCAGGGGGAGGCGAAGCCCGACTGGTGGCTCATCGCCGAGCTGGCCCGGCGCATGGGATTCCAGGGCTTCGACTACCGGGGCCCGGACGAGGTCTTCAACGAGCTGTGCGCGCTCTCCCCCATCTACCAGGGCCTGAACTGGGAGAAGGTCGCCGACGGGGAGTACCAGTGGCCTGTCCCCTTCGACGGCCATCCGGGAACGCCGCGTCTGCACGAGGACGGCTTCGTGAACGGCCGGGGGATCTTCAAGCTCATCCGCTACCGCGATCCGGCCGAAGTGGTGGACGACGACTACCCGGTGTGGCTCACCACCGGCCGGCGGCTGGAGTCGTACCACACCCGCACCCAGACCGGGCGCTCCGAGGGGATCGACTACCTCCTCTCCGAGGAGACGCTCGAGGTACACCCGGAGGATGTGTCGGCGTGGGGCCTCACGGAGGGCGGCTGGGCGCGGATGTCGTCGCGCCGGGGCTCGGTGCTGGTGAAGGTGGAGGCCACCCGCAAGTCGCCCCGGGGCACCGTGTTCGCGTCCTTCGCCTTCAACGACGTGCCGGTGAACGTCCTCACCGGGTCGGGATACGACCCGGAGACCGACACCGCGGAGCTGAAGGTCTGCCCCGTGCGGGTGGAGCCGGCGGCAGCCGCGGCGGGAGGGGGATGACGGAGGGCGGGACTCCGGCGGAGGCGTCCTTCCCGGCGGGCGCGCCCGGGGCCGCAGAGGTCGGGATCCGCCTGCTCGGAGCTCCGGCGCTCGAGGGCGGCGACGGCGTCTCGCGCCCGCTGCCGGGGCTGCCGGCGGCGTTCCTGGCCTACGTTCTGCTCGCGCGCCGGCCGCTCACGCGCGACCACATGGCCACGCTCTTCTGGCCCCGCTCCGACCGGGGGCGGGCACTCCAGTCGGTGCGGCAGACGCTCTCCCGGCTGCGAGCGCTGGTCCCGCGGCCGGCGGTTGACGGGGACCGCGTGCTGGAGCGGGTACCGGGCGCCGCGGTGACCGACGTGGACGCGCTCGAGGTGGCACTCGCCGCGGGTCGCGTGGCCGACGCCCTGGAACTGTGGCGGGGTCCGCTGCTGCAGGACTTCCGGCGCCCGGAATCGTGGGAGCTGGAGGACTGGCTGGAGCGGGAGCGCACGCGCCTGGAGCGGCGGATGGTGCTGGCCGTGGAGGCCGGGGCGCGCGCGGCCGCCGCCGGGGGACGTACCGGGGAGGCGCTGGAGTTGCTCAGGAGCGCGCGGGCACGCTTTCCCCTCGACGAGGAGCTGGCGGTGCTGGAGGTCGAGGTGCTGGCCGCCGCCGGGCGCCACCAGGAGGCGGCCGCAGCACTCGCCGCCCTGGGGGACGACGTGTCGGAGGGCCGCAGGGAGCGGGCCCGGAACCTCGTGGAGCGGGCCCGGGGCGAGGCCGTGCCCCTTCCCGTTCCGCCCGCCGGAGCGCCGGGCGACGGACAGGGGCAGAGCACGCCGGTCCCGACCGCGCCGGAGCCGACCGCGACCGCGCCGGAGCCGACGCGGCGGAATCCGACCACCCGGGATCCGTCGGCCCCGGCCGCCCGGGCGCCCGCCGTACGCTCCCGGTGGCTGCTGACGGCGGTGGCCGGGTTGGCGGCGCTGC
Organism: Longimicrobiales bacterium; assembly: GCA_032250975.1. Lineage (GTDB taxonomy): Bacteria > Gemmatimonadota > Gemmatimonadetes > Longimicrobiales > Gaopeijiaceae > Gaopeijia. The sequence goes on from JAVVFC010000140.1 coordinate 7,668, forward strand.
TGCTGGTGCTCTCCGCGGTGCGCCCGTCCCCGGAGGACCGCACC
>JAVVFC010000141.1:0-7658 GCA_032250975.1 Longimicrobiales bacterium
TCGGGACCGGGTGGTCGGGTGGTGAAGCGCGACGTGCAGGAGGCCGCCACCCGCGCTCCGGAGCCGGAGCCGGCAGCGGCGCCGGCCGCGCAGGCGGACGCTCGCGCCGCCCGACCGGAGCGCCCCGCCCCCGAGCCGTGGAGCGACGCCGGGGCCGAGGAGGGTTACGACGAGCTCAAGGTGTCGCAGATGCGCAAGACGATCGCGCGGCGCCTGACGGAGAGCCTGAGCCCGGTGCCCCACTTCTTCCTCACCGTCGAGGTGGACATGGGCCGGGTGCTGGAGGCGCGCAAGCGCGTCAACGCCGTCGTGGAGGCGCAGGGGGACAAGGTCTCCGTGAACGACTTCATCCTGAAGGCCGCCGCGACCGCGCTCCGGCACCATCCGGACTGCAACGCCGCCTGGCACGGCGACGCCATCCGGCGCTTCCGGCACGTGCATGTGGGCGTGGCGGTCGCGGTCGAGGACGGCCTGATCACGCCGGTGGTCAAGCACGCCGACCGCAAGGGCCTGGTGCGGATCTCCCGGGAGGTACGCGAGATGGCGGGGCGCGCCCGCGAGAAGCGGCTCAAGCCGGAAGAGTACACGGGATCCACCTTCTCGGTCTCGAACCTGGGCATGTTCGGCATCCGGGAGTTCACCGCCATCATCAACCCCCCTGAGGCCGGCATCCTGGCGGTCGGCGCGGTGGAGGAGATCCCGGTGGCGGAGGGCGGTCAGGTGGTCGTGCGCCCACGGATGCGCGTCACCATGAGCTGCGACCACCGCGTGATCGACGGTGCCCAGGGGAGCCGCTTCCTGGCGACCCTCCGGGGCATGCTGGAGGAGCCGGCCGCCATCCTGATCTGACCCCGCGCACCGCCCGGCCCGGGTCGGCGGCGGGTCAGAACCCGCCCCCGCCTCCGCCCCCGAATCCGCCCCCGACCGACCCGCCCGAGAAGCCCGAGCTTCCGGAACTGGAGCGGGGAGCCGAGGTCATGGCGGCGCCCGCGTGCCGCGTCAGGTCGTTCATGCCGCCGAGCAGGTGGACCGCGCTGAACCCGCCCCGGTACTGCCCCCGGTACCAGTCGGGGGGCTCGGTGTAGATTCCTTCGAACGCCCGCGCCCACCCCTCCTCGACCCCGAGCGCCATGGCGTGCGGCAGGAAGGCCTCGAACTGCTCCGGGCCCTGGATCATGCGGCGATAGCGGTCCGATTCGACCCGGTCCAGGAACTCCTGGAAGCCCAGGATCTGGCGCAGACGCGCCACCCCCTGCCGCGTCCGGACCCCCATGAATGCGCCGAATCCAACAACCGGAATCGCCGTCCCAATCCCGGCTGCAAGGGCCGTCACCGGACTGGTACCCAGGGAGCGGGACAGGAGGAGGAGGGCGACGCTCAGCCCACCCCCGACGACGACCCCGAGGCCCACATAGCGCGACACCACCCGGTCGGGGCGATGGGGGTAGCATCCCTGACCGACCAGACTCTGGAAGAGGGCGTTGCGGATGCCGGGGATCCGCTTGTAGAAGGCGTGCTCGAGCGCCTCGGTGTCCACCCGCTCCGCCCCGCTCTCGAAGACCGCCGCCAGCACGCGTTCCTCGTGGGGCCGCAACGCATCCCAACGCTCGCGCGGGCGCAGGCGGACGAATTCGAACCGCTGGCGGCCGAGGAGCCGGGAGATCCGACCGCCCTCCTGCTCCTCGATGCGCAGGTAGCCCCGTATGGCGAGGTCCACCAGGGTGGCGGTGATGTCGCGCACGTCGGGGCGGTTGTCCACCAGCGTACCCACCTCCCCCGGCGTGAGTCCTTCGGGTGGGCGATAGACCGGTGCGATGGGGCCCACTTCGGGATCACGCCCCCGCGCTCGCCAGTGCCGCCACATCAGGAGCAGGGAGAGGAGCGGGAGCGCCAGAAAGCCGTTGGCGGCCAGAAAGCGTCCGGTGCGCTGCGCCCGGGTGGGGCGGGCGACCACACCTCGATCCCACCCGACCACCACCGTCAGACCCTCCCGGAACCCCAGGGGGCTCGAGGTGCGGACGTCTACCCAGGCGGCCCGCCCGTTCACCGACTCCGGCCCCGCGGCCGGGGCGCCGGCGCCCCCCGTCCCGACGGCGCCTCCCGCCCCGCCGGCGCCCACGACCCCGGGGCCGCCGCCGCCCATCTCCACCACCGCACCCGCGCCCTGCGAACCGAACACGCCCGCGAAGGCGCTCGCCCTCAGCCCCGACACCCCCTCAGGCAGGATCACCCGTGCCGTGGCCTGGCCCACGGGTACGTCCCACTCCGTCCCGGTCACGTTCCAGTAGAGCTCGTCGTGGGTCTCGAAGAAGCGCAGCGCGTCGGTCACCCGGTAGTCGAGCCGCACGGTGTGGACGCGGTCGCGGGCGTCCGGCACCCAGATGCGGAAGACCCGGCTGCCCCCCCGCCCCTCCTCCTCCACGCGCAGCGCGGTGCCGTCCTCGAGCGTGGCCGACTCGAGGCGCAGCCCGAGACGGAAGTCGAACCCCGCCGGGGTGCGGTAGCGAACCGGAATGCTCCGGTAGACTCCGTTCCAGGACCCCCGGAACCGGAAGGTGACGACCTCACGCACGTGCAGCGTCCCACTCCGGCCCACCACCAGCTCGGCGTGGAACCCCTCGACGGCGAGGGAGCGCTCCTGGGCGGAGGGGCGGGCGCCGGCCGCCACTGGCGCCGCCGAAGCGAGCTGCAGCGCGGCCAGCAGGAACACGCCCGGACACCGGACGGCGTCGGCGTACCACCTCCCCGACCGCCACCACCGCCCCGACCGCCGCGACCGTACCACCGACCGAAGTCCACCCGTGAGCCGCCGCCGCCCCTTCACCGACCGAAGTCCACGCGCGGCACGGCGCGCGCCTCCTCCTCCACCTCGAAGTACTCGCGCTCCCGGAACCCGAACGATCGGGCCACCAGGTTGTGCGGCACCTGGTGGACGCGCGTGTTGTAGTCCCGGGCCACCGCGTTGTAGTACCTGCGAGCGGAGGCGAGCGCGTCCTCGACCTCGGCCAGGCGGACCTGCAGGTCGCGAAACCCCTCCGACGCCTTCAGGTCCGGATACGCCTCCGCGAGCGCGAAGAGCGACTTGAGGGCGCCGGTCAGTGGCCCCTCGGCGGCCGCCAGCTCCGCGGGGCTGCCCGCGGACATCGCCCGGGCGCGGGCCGCGACGACCGCGTCCAGGGTCTCCTGCTCGTGCGCGGCGTATCCCTTCACCGTCTCGACCAGGTTGGGGATCAGGTCGAACCGCCGCCGGAGCTGCACCCCGATGTCCGCCCAGGCGGCGTCACCCAGCTTCCGCAGCCGTACAAGACCGTTGTAGACCAGTACGCCGCCGCCCAGGAGCAGGGCGATCAGGAGAATCTCCAACACGGTACGCCTCCCGTTCTCACGAGGTTTGGGGGCCGGAACGCCCGGCTCCGCCCGAGAGCGGCCGCCGGCCTGGCCGGGCGCCCGCTGCAGAATAGGGTCCGCCCGTACCTACGGGACAGAGCCGCGGGACCTTTACCCTCACCCGCCGCCCCCTCTACCTTGGAACTCCCTTCCCTCCTTGACGCTTGAAGGGATCCCCGGGGTCGATCCCGGGCGGACGTGTGGACTCCGCGGCGCCCCTCCGGCGCCCACAACCCAGAGGTGAGCGTTGGCTGACAAGAAGAGCTTCGACCTGGTCGTCATCGGCAGCGGACCAGGCGGGTACGTGGCGGCCATCCGCGCCGCGCAGCTGGGCATGGACGTCGCCTGCGTGGAGACGGAGAAGCTGGGCGGCGTCTGCCTGAACATCGGGTGCATCCCCACCAAGGCCATGCTCTCCAGCGCCCTGCTCGCCAACGAGGTCCGCGACGCGGAGAAGCACGGAATCCGGGCCGGAGACGTCAGCTTCGACCTGGGACCGGCCCAGGAGCGGAGCCGGGCGGTGGCCGAGCAGATGGCCAAGGGAATCGGCTTCCTCTTCAAGAAGAACAAGATCACCCACGTCACCGGGTACGGGCGTCTGAAGGGGCGGGGCGAGGTGGAGGTCGAGGATGCGGACGGGTCCCGGACCGTCTACCAGGCGAAGCACGTCATCCTGGCCACCGGGTCGCGGCCCAGGGACCTGCCGGTGCTGAAGATCGACGAGGAGCGCATCTGGTCCTCGACCGGGGCGTTGATGCAGAAGAAGGCCCCGGAGACGCTCCTGATCGTGGGCGCCGGCGCCATCGGCATGGAGTTCGCCGACGTCTACTCGGCCTTCGGCACGAAGGTGACGCTGGTGGAGGCGCTTGACCGCATCCTCCCCCTGGAGGACGCAGAGATCTCCAAGTTCATGGAGCGCACCTACAAGAAGCGCGGCATCGACATTCACACCGGCGCCCGCTTCGAGGGGGCGGAGGTGGGCGAGAACGGCATGCGGGCGACCTTCAAGGACGCCAAGGGGAACGAGCACACCCTGGAGGTCGACAACATCCTCTCGGCCGTGGGGCGGGTGCCCAACTCGGGCGACCTGGGGCTGGACACGGCCGGGGTGGAGACCGACGAGCGCGGCTTCATCAAGGTGGACGACCGGATGCGGACCAACGTGGAGGGGGTCTACGCCATCGGCGACGTGGCCGGCAACCAGCTGCTGGCCCACAAGGCGAGCCACGAGGGGATCGTCTGTGTGGAGCACATCGCCGGCCAGGGGCATCACACGGTGGACTACGGCAACGTCCCCAACTGCACGTACTGCCACCCCGAGGTGGCTTCGGTGGGGCTCACCGAGGAGCAGGCGCGCGAAGCCGGCCACGACATCGAGGTGGGCAAGCTCCCCTGGGTGGCGATCGGACGGGCGGTCGCCTCGGGACACGCCGACGGCTTCGTGAAGATCATCCGCGACCGGAAGTACTCGGAGATCCTGGGCGCGCACATCGTGGGACCGCACGCCACCGAGCTCATCGCCGAGTTCGTGCTCGGACGCCACCTGGAGTCGACGGTCGAGGAGATGGAGTTGGCCATCCACCCGCACCCCACGCTCTCCGAGGGTGTCTCGGAGGGGGCGCTGGCGGCGCTGGGGCGGCCCATCCACATCTGATTCCCGCCCCATGATCCATCCCTCCCGGAATCCGCGCGGCGCAGCGGCGGACGGGCCCGGGCCCCGGTCCTGGTCGGAGGCGGAGGATCTCTCGCTCCGGCTCTGGATCGCGCTGGCGCGCTGCTACGCGACCGTCGCGCGCGAGGTCACGGGCCGGGTGGCCGAGTACGGCCTCACCACGCCCCAGTTCGGGGTGCTGGAGGCGCTCTACCACCTGGGTCCGCTCTCCCTGGGCGAGCTGGCCGAGAAGCTCCTGGTGACGGGGGGGAACATCACCTTTGTGATGGACAGGCTGGAGCGGGAGGGCCTGGTGCGGCGGGACCGTTCGGGCCCCGATCGCCGCGTGGTGACCGCCCGCCTGACGCGGCGGGGCCGGGATCTGGTGCGGGACGTCTTTCCCGGCCACGCCTCCTTCATCCACGAACTGACCTGCGGCCTGACGCGCCGGGAGAGCGAGCGGCTGCGGACGCTCCTCAAGAAGTGGGGGAAGGCGATCCCCGCCCAGGCCGGGGGTGCGGGTGCTACGACTCCGCCGTCGGATCCACCCCTCGGATCCTGAGGACCCGGACCAGCGCCTCGCCGATCTTGTTGTTGGGGGTGGACGCGCCGGCGGTGATGCCCAGCGAGAACGGCCCCGCGGGCAGCCAGTCGGTCTCCACGCGCTCGGGCGCGGTGGCGGCCAGCTCGGGCTTGTGGCGGATGTGGCCCGTGTCCACGTCGATGCAGGCCGCGTCCTCGATGTGGAAGGTGGTGGTGTACTCCTGGCACATGTGCGCCAGGTGGTTGGTGTTGGAGGAGTTGTACCCGCCGATCACCAGCATGACGTCGGGCGGATCCTGCATCATCTCCTTGACCGCGTCCTGGCGCTCCTGAGTGGCGGAGCAGATGGTGCCGAAGGAGCGGAAGCGCTCCTCCGCGCCCGCCTCGCCGTGGCGCTCCACCATGGCGCGGCGGATGCGCGCGCCGATGGCGAGTGACTCGTTGGCCAGCATGGTGGTCTGGTTGGCGACCCCGATGCGCTCCAGGTCCACGTCCGGGTCGAAGCCGGGGGTGGTCTTGTCGCGGAAGTGCTCGAGAAAGGCCTCGCGGGAGAGGCTTCCGGGGGCGCCCGTGAGGTAGGCGCAGACCACCCCGGCCTCGTCCATGTCGCGCACGATCAGGTACTTGCCGCCCGGGTGCTTGAGCGCCTGCGAGGCGGTGGCGCGCGACTCCTCGTGCGTGTACTTGCCGTGGATGATGGATGTGAAGCCGTCGCGAGCGTACGATTCGACCCGCTTCCAGACGTGCAGCACCGAGCCGCAGGTGGTGTCCACCAGCACGCAGCCGATGGCGCGCAGCGCGTGGAAGTCCTCGATGGTCACCCCGAAGGCCGGCAGGATGACCACGTCGTCGGGGGTGACGTGCGAGAAGTCGAAGCTCCCCTCGGGACCCGGATAGATGAAGCGGATCCCCATCTCCGTCATGCGCGCGTTCACGTGGGGGTTGTGGATGATCTCCCCCACCAGGTAGATGCGCTTGTCCGGAAACTTGTGGACGGTCTCGTAGGCGTAGTCAACCGCCCGGTCCACGCCGTAGCAGAAGCCGAACTCCTGCGCCAGGCGAACCTCGACGTCCCCGAGGGTGTCCCGATAACCGCGCGAGCGGATGCGCTCCACCAGCGCGGAGTGGTATTCCGAATTGATGAGGGGCCGGACCTCGGACTTGAGGCCGAACCCCTTGCGGAAGTAGGTCTGTTCCATGGGGCTTCGAAACACCGGTCCCCGGACGGGGTTCCCCATGCATGTTCGCCCGCCTCGCCCTCCTCTTCGTCGCCGTCCCCCTGCTGGAGCTCGCCCTGCTGGTGCAGGTGGGCCGCGCGGTGGGGCTCGGGCCCACGCTGTTGCTGGTGCTGGCCACCGGGATCGGAGGGGCCGCGCTCGCGCGCCGGGAGGGGCTGCGCACGCTGGCCGCCGTGCAGCGGGAGCTGGCGGCGGGGCGCATGCCGGCCGCATCGCTCCTGGACGGCGCCGCCATCCTCTTCGGCGGCGCCCTTCTGCTCACCCCCGGGATCCTGACCGACCTGGTCGGATTCGCCCTGCTCCTGCCGCCTACGCGGCGCTGGTTCGCCGCTCGCCTCACGCGCTGGTTCGGCCGGGAGCTGGCCGCGGGGCGCGTGCGCTGGAGCGTGGTATCATCACCGATGACACCGGGGGGTGGCGCGAACGACGAGGATCCGCATCATATGCGGGGCGATTCCCCGCCCCGGGGGATGGATCCCCGTCACGAGATCATCGGAGAGTAATGGGATGAGCGTCGAGTTCCTGGAGCGCCTGCTGGACGCGGAGGACGAAGCGTTTGAAGTGGCCCTGACCGGCAGCGGACTGAGCTCGGCGCAGCGCGAGCTCGGCGCAGCGGTGCTGAACATGGACCCGCTCATGGTCGGCGACGACCCGGGCCGGGTGTTTGCCGACTGCCTGCGCAACGGCGAAAAGGGGCCGCTGCGCCAGCGCTTGAAAGAGTTGCAAAGTCTGATAGACAAGGCAGAACGGGCTGGCGACCGGGAAACTCTTGAGCGCTGCCAGCGTGAACTGATCGCAACAAAAAAACGTTTACAATAATCCCAGTGGATGTGCGGGCC
>JAVVFC010000142.1:0-7599 GCA_032250975.1 Longimicrobiales bacterium
CCCCCCTCGGTCCCCCGCCGGGAACGCCCGTCAGCCCTCACCCCCAGGCAGCGGAGGCAGCGCCCCCTCCTGGAAGGTCGCCACATACGCCACCAGGTCCCACGTCTCGGCCTCCGAGAGCGCGGTGCCCCAGGGCGGCATGGAGGAGCCGTGTACGGTGCGGCCGCCCTCGCGGACGCGGCGGAAGAGTCCCTCGAAGTCGCCCGCCGCGATCAGAGTGTCGGCGCGGAAGTCCGCAGGCTTGACGGTGATGAGCGCATCGGCCGCGTACCCGGCGCCGTCCCCGCGCTCGCCGTGGCACCCCGTGCAGCGCGTCTCGTAGAGCGCCATCCCGTTCACGGCGCTCCCCGGGATCCCCGGGGGGTAGGCGAGGACCGGAATGTAGCTGAGCGCCGCGCGAAAGCGCTCGGGTTTGAGCAGGGTCACGACGTGCTTCATGTGGGGGTGTGCGGGGTCGGTCCCGTCCCCGGTAAGCGACGCCTGGAAGCGGTCGAGCAGCGCGTCCACGGAGAGCTCGGCGTACCCCTCCGCGATGAAGTCGGGCGGCTGGCCGGCGGTGTCGCTCTGCAGGGCGGGCCCGTCCCCCCGCCCGCCGAGCCCGTGGCACGTCCAGCACACCGACTGGAACAGCACCCGCCCCTCCGCCTGCTCCGCGTTCAGCCGGGCCAGCAGGGAGCCCGCGGGTGCGGAAGGGCCGGTGCCGGGCTCCCCGGTCGCGGGCGGGCCGGGCTCGACGCACGCGGAAGCTGCGGCAGTGAGGAGGACGGCGAGGATACGGCGGCTTGTGTTCATGCGACCCCCAAAGGTTCAGGCCCGGCTTCCCTCCGCCCCCCGCGATCTCGGGCGTGGCGCGGGGGGTCCCCAACCACTCCACTCTGAACGTGGGACACCCGGCCGGGCGGAGCGAGTCGGAGAGTTCACGCCACCGTCCGGGGTCGATCCCATGGCGAGCGTGTGGGGATATTTCCCTACGGACATCTCCGTACCCCGGCGTCAGAACTCCACCGAGAAGCCGAAGAAGGGGAGGAGCGCGGTGCCGTCCACCGGCCGGCGGTTGTCCGGGAAAGCGGGGTCGAGGGTGTAGAGGAAGCCGACAGGGTTGGAACGGGCGAGGACGTTCTGCACGTCCAGATAGACCGAGGCGTTCCACCCCGAGAAGTCGAAGCGCCGCTCGGCGCGCACGTCCAGGCGGGCGTAGACCGGCGTGCGCTCGGCGCCGATGCGGGCCCAGTCCGGCACCCCGCGCCCGGTGATGGGAAACTCCGCCGCAGAGCGCGCCGCGTCGAAGGGGGTGAAGGGACGCCCGGAGAGGAGGCGGAGCTTGCCGCCCAACTCCCACCGCTCCCCGGCGCGGTAGCCGGCGGTGAGGTCCAGGGCGTGGCGCACGTCCCAGGCGGAGGGCTTCAGCACGCCGTCCGCGCCCGAGAAGTCGCTCCGCGACAGGGTGTAGGCGCCCAGCGCGTAGACGCGCCCGGTGAGCTTGCGCTGCGCGAAGAGCTCCACGCCGTACGCCCGCCCCTTCCCGCGGCTCACCAGCGGCTCGCCGCCCACGAAACCAAAATCCCCGCCCAGGTTGGCCAGCGAGATGCGGGGGTCGTCCCGTGAGACCGGGTAGGCGGAGTACCGTTTCCAGAAGGCCTCCAGCGAGAAGCGGGTGGCCGCGTCGGGCTGCCACGCCGCCCCCGCCACCACCTGCACGTTGCGGATGGGATCGAGTCCGCGGTTCACCGGCGCCCCCTCCTCCTCCACCGCCACGCTCAACAGGGCGGGCGCCTGGTGGAAGAGGCCGGCCGCCGCCGAGAGCGTCCACGCCTCGGCCACCCGCAGGGAGAGGGAGCCCCGGGGGGAGAAGCGCGCGCCGTCCTCGAGCACGCCCACGTCGTCCCAGCGCACCCCCAGGGTCAGGCGCGCGCGGCCGCCCGCGGCCCCGAAGCCGGCCTGCAGGAAGGCGCCCGGGTCCCAGGAGGTGAGGCGGGTGTCGAAGCGCAGATCCTCCAGGATGGACGCCCCGGGGGTGGCGCGCTGAAAGAAGTCGGCTTCCAGCGCCCGGCGGGCGAGCCGGAGGCCAAAGGAGAGCTCCCCGCTTCCCCCCACCCGGAAGTCCCCCTCCAGCCGGAGCGGGGTCTCGCGCTCGAGCGAGCGGTTGCGGAGCACCTCCACGCCGTTCCCGTCCAGGTCGCGGAAGCGGTAATCGGTGACCGAGTGGGAGGCCGCCAGGCGGAGCACGCCGCGCCCCGCCAGCCGCTGCCAGGTGGCGCCCAGGGTGCCAGTGCGCTGGTCGTTGTCGATGACGCGCTCGAAGATCTCGACGTTCTCGAGGTCGTCCCCGTCGGGCGCGACGATGTCGAAGTCGTCTACCGCCCCGATCCCGACCAGCACGACACGGTCCCGCTCCGACGGGCGCCACTCGGCGCGGAGCTGGCCGTCCCAGTAGTCCGGGCGGATCGGGAGGTCCAGCGCCGCGAAGAGGAACTGGAGATAGGAACGCCGCACGCTGAAGAGCCAGTCGGCGTTCCCGCCCAGGGGCCCGTCCAGGGTGAGGCCGGCCTCGGCGGCCCCCAGCGTCACGTCGCCCCGCACCCCTTCGCGGGTGCCCGGGCGGTTCTCGATCACCAGGACGGAAGAGAGCGCGTTGCCGTAGCGCACCGGGAAGCCCCCGCGGTAGAACTCGGTCTCCCGGATGAAGTCGACGTTCACCAGCCCCAGCGCGCCGCCCGTGGCGCCCTGGGTGGCGAAGTGGTTGATCTGGGGGATGCGGATGCCGTCCAGGTAGTAGGCGTTCTCGCCAGGCCCACCGCCCCGCACCAGAAGGTCGTTGCGGTTGTCGACGCCTCCCACGACGCCCGGGAGGGAGAGCAGGGTGCGGGAGACGTCCTGAAGTCCGCCCGGGGTGCGCCGCACCTCGGCCGCCGAGAGCAGCGTGGCCGAGACGGGCGCCTCGGGGCGGACGTCGAAGGCCCCGCCGGTGACAGTGATCCCGGCCACCTCCACCGCCCGGGGATGGAGCTCGAGGAGCACGAAGGTCGGGCGGGACGTCCGCACCGGAATCTCGGACCGCACCCCCTCGGCGTACCCGAGCGCGTGGGCGCGCACCGTGTAGAGCCCGGGCTCCAGCCCGGAGAATCGGAACGTGCCGGCGCCGTCCGCGCCCACGCTCGAAAGGGGGGCGTCCACTTCGCCGGCCCGGAGCAGCGCCACCTCGGCCCCCGCGACCGGCGCGCGCGTAAGGGCGTCCACAATCTGCCCGCGCAGCACGCCGTCCTGAGCGGCGAGCGCGCGCGGGAGGAGGGACACTCCGGCCAGGAGGCCGGCCGCGAGCAGCGCCCACGAGGGGAGGAGGGGGCGGCGGTGGCGGGCGCGTGGGGTCAGGCGGAGAACCAGAGTCGGATGGCGAACGCGAGAACGGCGACCACCACTACCCGCCGCACCCAGGAGGATCCCTTGCGCACGTTGAGGCGCACGCCCAGGAGTCCGCCCGCGAAGTTCCCCACCCCCAGCGCGAGCCCGAGCGCCCAGTCCACCAGCCCGTTCATGGCGAATCCGGCCAGGGCCAGGGGCGTGAAGACCAGCACCAGCGCAACCTTGACCGCGTTTCCCCGCACCAGGTCCAGCCCGGCCGCCGAGATGACGGCCAGGATGATGAAGCCCACCCCCGCCTGGATGAAGCCTCCGAAGACGCCCACGGCGAAGAAGGCCAGGGAAAGGAGGGTCCGCGCCAGTCGGCCTTCGGGGGGCGGGGCTCCGTGGTCCTGAACCGGAGCGATCGGATTCCAGAGCGTCCACACCGCCACCGCCACCATGACCCCCGCCAGCACCCGCTGGAAGGTGGCGTCCCCGACGCGCACCGCCATCCAGATGCCCAGCAGCGCGCCCACCACCGCCGGGGGCACGGCCACCCGTAGCCAGCGGGGGTCGAGGAGACCGTGGCGCCGGAAGCTCCACGAGGCCCCCACGTTCTGGATGAGGATCGCAACCCGGTTGGTGCCGTTGGCCACCGTGGCCGGAAGCCCCAGGAAGATGAGGATGGGGAGGGTGATGAGGGAGCCGCCGCCGGCCAGGACGTTCAGGATCCCGGCCACCAGGCCCACCGCCATGAGCAGGCCCGCGGCCAGGGGAAAGGGAAGGTCCAAAAAGGGGCTCCCGGGATCTGGGGGCGGCGGGGATCGGGGACGCAGCCCCCGGAGCGGGGGGTGCGGCCGAGGTCGGGCGGCGGACCGGAGGGAAGGTGCGCCTCCGCGAGGGCGACGCAAGCCCCGCGGTGGGGCGGCTCAGCCCCGCGCCAGCCCGTCCTCCAGCACGGCCAGCCCCTCGCGGAACCCCGCCCGCCCGAAGCCGATCCGGAAGGCCGCCCGCTCCCCGTCGAAGAGGGGCCCGGGGGCCAGCAGCACCCCGGCCTGCTCGCGCGCCCGCGCGCAGAACGCCTCCGCGTCCCCGTCCCGCAGCAGGGGAAGGCAGACCGACCCCGCCCGGGGCGGCATCCACCGGAACCGGTCGCGGTGCCGGTCCATGAAGGCCGCCAGCGCCGCCAGGTTCCCGTTGAGCAGGCCACGGGAGCGCGCCAGAATGGGCTCCCGGTGCCGGAGCGCCAGGGCACCCAGGAACTCCACTGGAGCGGGGGCGCAGATGGTGGTGTAGTCCTTGACCCGGGCCACCCGGTCCAGGAAGGCGTGGTCCCGGCTGGCGAGCCACCCCAGCCGGAGCCCGGGCAGCCCGAACCCCTTGGAGAGCAGCCCGAGCGCCCCCGCGGTGGGCGAGAGCGTGGCGGCCGGGGGGAGGCGGTCCTCGTCCCGGTACTCCGCGCCCCGGTAGGCCTCGTCCACCAGCACCCGGACCCCGCGCGACTCGGCGGCCGCGAGGATCCGGCGCAGCTCGTCCAGCGTGAAGTGGTACCCCGTGGGGTTGTGGGGGGTGTTCACCACCAGCAGCCGGGTGCGCGGGCGATCGAGCAGCGTCGGGAGGGCGTCCAGGTCCGGCTTCCATCCCCGGTCCACGTCTCCGCTCCAGAGGCTCACCCGGGCCCCCGCCAGCGCGGGCGCGCTCCGGGCCGCCTGGTAGCAGGGGGCCTGCACCACCGCGTGGTCGCCCGGCTCGAGTGACGCCAGCGCCACCGTGAGCAGCACCTCCACCCCGCCCGCGTGGACCAGGAAGTCGTCGGGGCCGAGGCCGGGGTGGGCCGCCGCCAGCGCCCCCCGCAGGGCCTCGCCGCCCCGGCTTTCAGTGTATCCCAGCCAGACCCGCTCCAGCGCCTGCCGCGCGCCGGGTTCGAGTGCCAGCAGCTCCGCCACCGTCATGGACTCGCAGTCCGAGACGCTCAGCAGGTGGGGCGTCGAGAACTCGTGCGCCGCGAAGAAGCGCTCCAGCCGGAAGGGTTCGATGGTCATGGCCCGATCATAGCCGGGTCCGCCCGCGGGCGCCTCCCGGTTATCTTTCCGCCGTCCCCCAGCATCCCCGGAATCGCCCCCGAGTCATGTCCATTCGCATCTTCGTCACCGGCGGCACGTTCGACAAAGAGTACGATGAGATCCGCGGCCGCCTCTTCTTCCGCGATTCGCACCTGGGGGAGATGCTCCGCATGGGGCGCAACCGGGTGGAGGTGGAGATCCGCACGCTCATGATGGTGGACTCCCTGGAGATGACCGACGGCGACCGGGAGCTCATCGCCCGGAGCTGCGCGGAGGCGCCGGAGCACCGCATCGTCATCACGCACGGCACCGACACCATGGTGGAGACGGCCCGCCTGCTGGCGGAACGGGTCCCGGACAGGACCATCGTCCTGACCGGCGCCATGATCCCCATCGCCTTCGGCAGCTCCGACGGCCTCTTCAACCTGGGGGGCGCCCTCACGGCGGTGCAGGCCCTTCCTGCCGGGGTCTACATCACCATGAACGGGCGGATCTTCCCCTGGGACGACGTGCGCAAGAACCGCGAGACGGGCGTCTTCGAGACCCTGGACTGACGCCTCCAGAACCCGTCGGGGGGCGGCGGACGCCCGAAGCGCTTCCCTCCCGCGGCAGCCTCTGGATCCGGCTCACCCCCCGGCCGCGCGGAGGAACCGGCGCGCCAGCTGCGCCACCCGCGGCTGATCCTCCTCCCGCGCCCGCTCCAGGATGGCCCGCATGTGGGGAACCAGTCGAGCCTCCCCCCAGCGGTACCCGGTGGCCACCTCGGCGGACTTCGTGTCGCCGGCGTCCGCACCCTGGATCAGCGCCCACGCGGCCGCCTCGTCGTAGTACTCCGAATCGGGCTCCGGCAGCCGGTATTCGGGCTCGGGGAGGGTGTCGTCCTCCTTGGCGAATGCGCGTGACATCCCCCCATTGTGGCCGGGCTATCCCCCGCGCGCCACCCGCGCGTCCCTCAGGGTCCGGGCCCGGCGGTACACCCCGGCATAGGTGGCGGCGGAGCGGGCCCAGCTGAAGTCCCGCCCCATCGCCTCCCGCACGTGCGCCTCCCACGCCGGCCGGTCCTGGTACAGGTCGATGGCCCACTGCACCGCCTCCTCCAGCGCCCAGGGGGCGTATTCGTCGAAGAGGAAGCCGGTGTTGCGGTCGTCGATGGTGTCCGCCAGCCCCCCGACGCGCCGAGCCACCGGAAGGGCGCCGTAGCGCTGGGCGCGCATCTGGGTGAGTCCACACGGCTCGTAGAGCGAGGGCATGAGCAGGAAGTCCGCCGCCGCCAGGAGCTTGTGCTCGCGCTTCTCTGTGAAGTTGAACGAGTAGCCCACCCGCCCCGGGAACGACCGCCCCAACGCCGCAATCGCCTCCCGGTAGCGCGCCTCGCCCTCCCCCAGGAAGACGAACTGGGCCGGGAGGCGGGGGACCATGTTCGCTCCCAGGATCAGGTCCAGCCCCTTCTGCTCCACCAGCCGGGCGCTCATGGCGAAGAGCGGCGTCTCCGGCTCCGGGTCCAGCCGCACGGCCCGTTGAAACCACGCCTTGCAGGCCGCCTTCCCCGCCAGGTCGTCGGCGCCGTACCGCCCGGCCAGCACGGGATCGGACTCCGGATCCCAGACCTCGTAATCGATCCCGTTGAGCACGCCCACGAAGCGGTCCTGCAGATGGTTGAAGACGCCGTGCAGGCCGAAGCCCCCGAAGCGGGTGCGAAGTTCGTGGGCGTGCGTGGGGCTGACCGTGGTCACCATGTCGGCGAACACCAGCCCCCCCTTGAGGACGTTCACCTGACCGTACCATTCCAGCCGGTCGAAGCGGTAGAGGTCCCAGGGAAGGCCGAGCTCGGCCATCACCTCCGGCCCGTAGTGCCCCTGGTAGCCGGCGTTGTGCACCGTGAGCACGGTGGCCACCCGTTCGTGCCAGGCGCTTCCGTCGAAGT
Source organism: Longimicrobiales bacterium (assembly GCA_032250975.1). Classification (GTDB taxonomy): domain Bacteria; phylum Gemmatimonadota; class Gemmatimonadetes; order Longimicrobiales; family Gaopeijiaceae; genus Gaopeijia. Next base: position 7,327 of record JAVVFC010000142.1, read on the forward strand.
GGGTGCGCAGCAGGACGGGCGCGAGCGCGCAGTGCCAGTCGTGGGGGTGGATCACCGGGGGGTCGGGTACGACCGCGGGGAGCCACTGGAGGGACGCGCGCGCGAAGGTGGCGAAGCGCCGCAGGTTGTCGGGGTAGTCGCCCGCCTCGCCGTAGACGCCGGGGCGTCCGAAGTAGCCGTCGTGCTCGACGAAGTAGACCTCCACCCCGCTCCCGTCGTCAGCCGCATCCCGGTGGATGCGCACCTCCTCCTCCCCCCAGGGCATGGGCACCA
>JAVVFC010000143.1:0-7596 GCA_032250975.1 Longimicrobiales bacterium
GGCCCATGACCCCCGAAGCCCACGCCGCCGCCGACGCGCTCGCGTCCGGACGCTGTGCCGCCCCCTTCGACGTGCTGGGGATCCACCCCCTGCGGGCCGCGAGCGAGGCGGGGCGCGTGGTGCGCTGCTTCATCCCCTGGGCCGGCACGGTCACGCTTCTGCGTCCGGGGGCCGCGCCGCGCGCCCTGGAGCGGGTCACCGGGGAGGGGCTCTTCGAGGTCGTCCTCCCGCGGGCGCGCACCTTCTTCCCCTACCGCCTCCGGGTGGAGGACGCCGCCGGCGCCACCTGGGAGGTGGAGGATCCGTACCGCTTCCTCCCCGCGCTCGACGAGGCCCGCGCCGGGGCCTTCCTGCGGGGCGAGGAGGCGCGGTCCCACCAGGTGCTCGGGGCGCACGTGCGGGAGCACCAGGGGGTGCGCGGCACCCTCTTCGCCGTCTGGGCGCCCCACGCTCGCGCCGTCGGCGTCATGGGGGACATGAACGGGTGGGACGCGCGCTGCCACCCCATGCGCCCCCGGGGCGCTCTGGGGATGTGGGAACTCTTCGTCCCCGGGGTCGAGGCGGGCGCCCGCTACAAGTACCGCATCCTGACCGCAGGCGGGGAGTGGGTGGAGAAGGCCGACCCCTTCGGCCGAGCCTCCGAATTGCGCCCCGCCACCGCCTCACGCGTGTGGGACGACGCCGGGTGGCGCTGGGGGGACGGGGCGTGGATGGAGGCCCGCGGCCGGCGGGACGCCGACCGGCAGCCCATGTCCGTGTACGAGGTGCACGCCGGCTCCTGGCGGCGGCACCCGCGCGGCGCCGGGGAGACGGGGTGGCTCAGCTACCGGGAACTCGCGGACCAGCTCATCCCGTACGTGGGGGCGTTGGGATTCACCCACATCGAGCTCCTCCCCCTGCAGGAGCACCCTCTGGACCAGAGCTGGGGGTACCAGGCCGTGGGGTTCTTCGCGCCCACCTCCCGCTTCGGCACACCGGACGACTTCCGCTACCTGGTGGACCGCGCCCACCGGGCCGGGATCGGGGTGATCCTGGACTGGGTGCCGGGGCACTTTCCCACCGACGCCCACGGGCTGGCGCGCTTCGACGGCACCCCGCTCTACGAGCACCCCGACCCTCTGCAGGCGTGGCATCCGGACTGGGGGACGCTGACGTTCAACTACGGCAGCGCCGCCGTGCGGGCGTTCCTGATCTCGAGTGCGCTGCACTGGCTGGAGGACTACCACGTGGACGGACTCCGGGTGGACGCGGTCGCCTCCATGCTCTACCTGGACTATTCGCGCCCGGACGGGCAGTGGCGCCCGAACGTGCACGGGGGCCGGGAGAACCTCGAGGCCGTCGCCTTTCTGCGGGAGCTGAACGACGCGGTCCACAGCGCCTGTCCGGGCGCTCTGATGATCGCCGAGGAAAGCACTTCGTGGGCGGGCGTCTCGCACGGAACGGACCGGGGGGGGCTGGGCTTCGACCAGAAGTGGAACATGGGGTGGATGAACGACACGCTGGCCGCCTTCGCCACCGACCCCCTCTACCGGAAGTGGCGCTACGACAAGTTCACCTTCTCGCTCATGTACGCCTTCGCCGAGCGCTTCGTCCTCCCCTTCTCCCACGACGAAGTCGTGCACGGCAAGGGGTCGCTGGCGGGGAAGATGCCGGGACCCCAGGACGAGAAGCTCGCCAACCTGCGCGCGCTGCTCGCCTACCAGTGGGCCCACCCGGGGAAGAAGCTCCTCTTCATGGGGGGCGAGCTGGGCCAGTGGGCCGAGTGGAATGTGGACGGCCAGTTGGACTGGGCCCTCCTGCAACACCCGACCCACCAGGGGATCGGCCGGCTGGTGGGGGACCTGAACCGGGTCTACCGCGAGGAGCCCGCCCTGCACACGCTCGACTTCCAGCCGCAGGGCTTCGAGTGGCTCGACTGCCACGACGCCGGGCGGGTCACGCTCTCCTTCGTGCGCTGGAGCCCGAAGTGGGAGGACTTCGTCGCCGTGGTCGCCAACCTCACGCCCGTCCCGCGCCCCGACTTCGTGCTGCCGGTACCGTGGCCGGGCCGCTACCGCGTGATCCTGAACAGCGCCGCGCCGGTCTACGGGGGGAGCGGAGGCCCGCTGCCCGAGGCGGTGGACACCCGCCCGGAGCGCCGGAAGGAGCGCGACCACGTGCTCGACCTCCCGCTACCGGGGCTTGCGGTGCTCTACCTGAAGCCCCTGCGCTGAGGAGACCACCGGGGCGGCACCTCCGGCGGACCGTCGCCGGAGCCCGTACCCGTCACCCCTCCACCCGCTCCACCCTTACGCGGGTCTCGTGGAAGGCGGCGCCGTGCCCCAGATCGGTCTCCAGCGCCGGCGAGAGGAAGTTCACCGTGCCTCCCTCGGGGATCCACCAGCCGTTGGTCATGGCCACGCACCCGGGGCGGATGCCATGGTCGAGCCGCACGGCGACGGTAAGCTCGCCGCGCGCGTTGTGCACCCGCACCCGCTCCCCGTCCCCGATCCCCCGGGTGGCGGCGTCGGTGGGGTGCATCTGCAGGGTCGGTCCCGGGCTCAGGGCGCGGATGGAGGCCAGGTTGTTGAACTGCGAGTGGATGCGGTTCTTGGTGTTGGGGGTCATGAAGTGGAGGCGCCCGTCGCCGGCCGCGCCCGCCCGGGCGCCGTCGCCGGCGGACCCGGCGAACTCGGCGGGCGGCACCCAGGAGGGGAGGTCGCTCACGCCCCAGCGGGCCGCCGCCTCCGCACTCCGCAACTCGATCTTCCCCGAAGGCGTGGCGAAGACGAAGTCGCTGAAGGCCACGTCCTGGTGCCCCGGAGCGAGCACCGGACCCTCCGCCAGCCGCTCCAGGCTCAGTTCGGGGAAGGGCTCCAGGGCCCGGCGCAGCCAGGTCTCCACCCCCGCGTCACCGGGGGGCGGGATCACCCCCTCCCGCGCGGACTCCGGAATGCCGAGCCGGTCGGCCAGCGCCCAGTAGATCTCGCTCTCGGGGCGCACCTCGCCGGGCGGCTCCAGGATCTTCCGCTTGAGCTGCACGTAGGGGTGCCAGTACGCCCCGATGACGTCGCTCTGCTCGAAGAGGGTCTTGGCGGGCAGGATGAGGTCGGCCTCCCGCGCCGTGTCGGTCATGAACTGGTCCACCACGACGCGGAAGTCCAGTCCGCGGATGGCCCGAAGCACCCGGTTCGTGTCCGGGTTCTGCGTGACGGGATTGCCCCGCTCCACCCAGAGGAATGTCACCGGCGGGTCGGTCTGCGCCTCGATCCCCTCCCCCAGCCGGGCAGTGGAGACACTCACCCGCGCCACCCCGTCGGGGCGCTCGGGCGGAAAGAAGGCCACCGGGTCCCTGACCGCATCGAAGATGTGCGACTGGAGGTCGGCGAAGATCCAGCCGGCCCCCGGCCGGCCGAGGTTGCCGGTGATCACCAGCAGCGAGAGGATGGCCCGCATGGTCTGGCCGGAGTTGGCGTAGCGCTGCATGCCGTAGCCGGCGTTGATGCTGACCGGGCCGCGGGTGGCGATCCACTCCGCGAGCCGTTGCACGTCCGACGTCGGGATTCCGCAGGTCTCCGCCGCCCACTGCGGGGTGCACGCCTCGAGCGATGCGGCGTACTCCGCGAACCCGAGGACGTGGCGCGCTACGAACGGCTCGTCCACCCCCCCACCCTCGATCAACAGCCGGGCCACCGCCAGCGCGAGCGCGCCATCGGTGCCCGGACGGGGCTGGATGAGCAGGTCGGCCCGCTCGGCGGTCTGCGTGCGGCGGGGATCGATGACCACCAGACGGGCCCCGCGCCGGAGCGCCTCCTCGACGAAGACGCCCTGGTGGACGTTGGTCTCGGCGGCGTTCTTGCCCCAGAAGACGATGAGCCCCGCGTTGGCCAGGTCCCAGGGTGCGTTGTGCTTGTTCTCGCCCAGCGTGAGGCGGGTGGCCTCCAGCCCCGCGGGCCAGCAGAGGTCGCCGTAGGTCGTGGTGAACCCGCCGAAGAGGCGCCAGAAGCCGGCCCCCACCCGGTTCAGGAGGCCCTTGGTTCCGCTGGCGGCGTAGTAGAGCACCGACTGGGGACCGTAGCGGTCCCGCAACCGGGTCAGCGCTCCGGCGACCTCGTCCAGGGCGGCGTCCCACGAGACACGCCGGAAGGTGCCGTCGGGCTGCCGGCGCAGGGGGTGCAGAATGCGGTCCGGGGCATGGACGCGCTCCGCGTAGGCAATGCCCTTGAGGCAGGGCCCCTCGGGGGTGGCCCGGTTGCCGGGGTGGGCCTCGATACGCCGGACGCGGCCGTCCCGCACCTCCACCCTCAGGGAACAGGTGCTGTAGCAGTTGCGCGGGCAGGCGGTGGTGAAGACGGGCATGCTCCCAGCTTGTCGCCGCCGCGGGCCCCGCGCCAGATCCACGCCGAGCGGCGGGAGTCCGCTACCGCTTGCGGGACCCGCTCGCGGAGCGGCCGGCGCGTTGGGAGCCTCCGGCCCGCCCCTGTGCCGCCTCGCCGCGGCCTTCCCGGGCGGCGCTGCGCTCCCGCTCCTCACGTCGCCGGGCCCGGAGGGCGGCCAGGCGGTCCTGCAGCGGGACCTCCACCGCCTCACCCGTGCCCGCGTAGTTGAAGCCATCCACGGTGATCCTGGGCAGCGGCGCCTGCACGGCGCGCTCGATGGTGCGGATGTGCGGCTCCTCGTCCGGGGCGAACAGGGTCCAGGCCTCCCCGGTGTTGCGGGCGCGGGCGGTACGTCCCACCCGGTGGATGTAGTCCTCGGACAGGTTGGGAACGTCGAAGTTGACCACGTGCCCCAGCGACTCCACGTCGATGCCCCGGGCGGCGATGTCCGTGGCCACCAGGACCTGGAAGCGCCCCGCCCGGAAGCCGTCCAGGGCGCGCGTGCGCTGCGCCTGGGAGCGGTTCCCGTGGATCCGCTCCGCGGTGACCTCGGCGCGGTTGAGCTGCTTCGTCAGGCGGTCGGCACGGTGCTTTGTGCGGGTGAAGACCAGCGCCTGGTAGACCTGGTTCTGCTGGATGAGCGTCGTCAGCAGCGCCGCCTTCAGGTTCTGGGGGACCGGGTAGAGCGACTGGCGCACCCCCGAAGCGGGGGCCGCCTTCACTTGGAGCGCCAGCCGCACGGGATCGGTCAGGATCTCGTGGGTGAGCTTCTCGATCTCCGGCGGCATGGTGGCGCTGAAGAACAGCGTCTGCCGGGGACGCGGGATGTGGCGCAGGATCCGCCGGATGTCCGGCAGGAAGCCCATGTCCAGCATCCGGTCGGCCTCGTCCAGGACCAGGTACTCCAGCGACGCAAGCGGGGCGTTCCCCTGACCGAAGTGGTCCAGGAGCCGGCCCGGGGTGGCGACCACGATGTCCACACCCCGACTCAGCGCCCGGGTCTGGGGGTTGATGTTCACCCCTCCGTAGACCGCGGTGGCGCGTATGCCGGTGAAGCGGGCGAGGTCGCCGACATCGGCGCAGATCTGCATCGCAAGCTCCCGGGTCGGCGCCAGGATGAGCGCCCGCGTGGATCCCCTCGGACGGCCGATGAGATCCTGCAGGATCGGGAGGAGGAAGGCGGCGGTCTTGCCGCTGCCCGTGGCGGCGCACCCCAGGAGGTCGCGGCCCTGGAGCGCCGGGGGAATGGCCTGAGCCTGGATGGGGGTGGGCTCGGTGAAGCCCAGGGCGTCCACCGCCTTCAGGAGGTCGGCGTGCAGCCCGAGTGCAGAGAATGACAAGTGTCGGTGTCCGGTGCGTGTGCGCCGGGCGGATCCGTCGGAGAGGTCCGACGTACGAAACGCGGGCGCGAGAAGAAGTGTGCTGCCGGGGTCATCGCGGCCTTCGCGTTTGTACCTGCAGATCTTTAAGGTAATAAAAACGGCGCGGGGGGGGGAGGGGGTGGGCGAAGCGGGGGAGTCAGGTGAGTTCCGCCAGCGCCTCGAGGAAGGCCGCGCCGTAGCGCTCCAGCTTGGCCGGCCCCACACCCGGGACCTCCAGGAACTCCGCCTCGGTGGCGGGACGCCGCAGCGCCATCTCCTTCAAGGCCCGGTCGTTGAAGACGATGTAGGCGGGCACGCCGTGCTCGTCCGCCAGCCGCTTGCGGACGTTGCGCAGGTGCTGGAAGGCGGCCTCGTCGCTCCCCGCGAACAGAAGTTCGTCGCCGCCCGCCCGGCCCTGCCTCCCGGGCCGGCTCCGCCCCGCGCTGCGCTGCCGGGCCGCCGCCTCGGCCGCCCGCACCGCCACGGTCACGCCGGTGCAGTGGTCGCACGCCGTGCCGCAGGGCGCCATGGCCTCTTCGAAGTGCCGCAGGAGCGCCTGGTGCCGGCACCCGCCGGCCTCCAGCAGCTCGAAGAGATCCACCGTGGCCCGGCGCTTCCGGTGGAAGACCTCCGGGTCCTCGATCTCGTCCAGGAAGCGCTCGTGCAGCTTCACGTCGGCCCACGAGTAGAAGAGCACGCAGTCGCTCTCCAGCCCGTCCCGCCCGGCCCGGCCCATCTCCTGGTACCAGGACTCCACGTCCTTGGGCATGTCCCGGTGGATGACGTAGCGCACGTTCGACTTGTCGATTCCCATCCCGAAAGCGACCGTGGCCACCACCACGTCCACGTCGTCCCGCTGGAAGGCCTCCTGGTTGCGGGCCCGCTCGCCGTCCTCCAGCCCGGCGTGGTAGGGGACGGCATTCACCCCGCTCCGGCGCAGGAAGTCGCAGGTCTGCTCCACGGTGCGGCGGCTCAGGCAGTACACGATCCCGCTCTCCCCGGCGTGCTCGCGAACCAGCGCCAGGATCTCCTTCCGGGTGTTTCCCCCCTGCCCCTTCTTGCGGCACGCCACGTTGAGGTTGGCGCGGAAGAAGGAGCCCTTGTACCCGGCGGGCCGGCGCATCCCCAGCTGCCGCAGGATGTCCACCGCCACCGGGCGGGTGGCGGTGGCGGTGAGCGCCAGGACCGGGACGTCCAGCTCCTCACGGAGCCCCTGGAGTCGCCGGTACGAGGGGCGGAAGTCGTGCCCCCACTGGGAAATGCAGTGGGCCTCGTCCACCACGAGCAGGGTCACGGGCGCCTGCCGGACCCAGTTGCGCGTGCTGCCGTCCAGCGCCTCGGGCGCCAGGTAGACCAACTCGTACTCCCCCCGGCGGAAGGCCTCCAGGCGCCGGAAGCGTTCCTCGGCCTCCAGGGTCGAGTTGATCTCCGCCGCCCGGAACCCCAGCTCCCGCAGCGCGTCCACCTGGTCCTTCATGAGCGAGATGAGGGGGGAGATCACCAGCACGGTCCCATTCAGGATCCGCGCCGGGAGCATGTAGGTCAGCGACTTCCCCGCCCCGGTCGGCATGACCCCGATGCAGTCCCTCCCCGCCAGCACCGCCTCGATGATCTCCCGCTGGCCGGGGCGGAAGTCGTCGAAGCCGAAGACGTCGCTGAGGACGGCACGCGGGTCGGTGGGGGCGCCGGAGGAGGAGTCGGAGAGCGGGAGGGCGGGGGGCATGGGGGGGAGCCTAACCCGGCCGGCAGAGCGAGGGAATGGGCGGACGCGGCAGCGCCCCCCGCCGTGGTAATCGGTGATCTGCAACTCTTGGAGCGCTGCGCCGCCAAGTGGTCGCCGGCGGCAGAGGTTGTGCCTTGGCAGCCGGGTCGGCAGC
>JAVVFC010000144.1:0-7535 GCA_032250975.1 Longimicrobiales bacterium
TGGGGTCAGCCTCGGGCGTGCGCGGTTGCGGTGCGACCGGAGACGGCGGGCGGCTCCTCGGTCACCAGGAAGTAGGAGTGGGCCGCCCGGCGCAGGGCGTCGTCGGCGAGCGCGGGTGCCTCGCCCCGGAAGGCCGCCATGGCGCGGATCTGCTTGAGCAGATCACGGGGGTGGCAGCCGCGGGGCGCGAAGCCCTGGCGCTGGTAGTATTCGGCGAACAGCAGGTCCACCGCCTCGGATCGGAAGGGCACGTCGAGCTCTTCGCAGTTCAGGCGCAGGATCTTCTCCAGCGCCGCGCGCGTCGGACTGCGGACCTCGACCTTGTACTGGATGCGGCGCAGGAACGCCTCGTCCACGAGGTCGCGTGGATCCAGGTTGGTGGCGAAGATGAGCAGGCAGTCGAAGGGGACCGGGAACTTGATCCCCGAGTGCAGGGTCAGGTTGTCGAAGCCCTTCTCCAGCGGCACGATCCACCGATTGAGGAGTTCCTCGGGGCGCATGCGCTGGCGGCCGAAGTCGTCGATGATCAGCACCCCGCCGGCGGCCTTCAGCTGGAAGGGCGCCTGGTAGACCTTGGAGTAGGGGTCGTACTGGAGGTCGAGCTGGCCCAGGGTGAGTTCGCCGCCCACGAAGACGGTCGGGCGCCGGATACGCACGAATCGGGGATCGAAGGCGGGGCCCTCGCGGAGCAGGGGGGAGCGGTCGGAGTCCGCCTCCGGGGCGGAGTCCGGCTCGGCGAGGTGATGGAAGACCGGATCGTAGAGCACCATGACGTGGCCCTGGACCAGGACGGCGCGCGGCAGGAAGAGTGTGGTGGAGGCGAGGGATCCGACCCGCTCGGCGATGGCGGTCTTGCCGTTTCCGGGCGCGCCGTGCAGGAAGATGGATCCCCCCGAGTTGAGGGCCGGCCCGAGCGCGTCCATTACCCCCGGGGGGAGCACGAGGTCGGAGAAGGCGCGCTCCAGTTCCTCGCGCCGCACCTCCAGCGCGCGCACCGACTGGCGCGCGACCACCTCCCGGAAGATGTCCAGCGGGACCGGTGCCGGGCCCACGTAGCGGCCCGCTTCGAGGGCGGCCTGTGCCCGCGCCTGGCCTTCGCCCGTGAGCTGGAAGGTGTAGCCGCCCCGCCCATGTCCCAGCGCCTGCAGCACCTCCACCAGGTGCCGCTTCTGGGCGAGCAGCAGCAGGTCGTCGATGAGCGTGAAGGGGAGGGCCACCTCCTCCGCGAGCCGGTCGCCCGCAAGGGCTCCGTGCCGGTAGAGGATCTTGAGCAGCAGGTCGGTCACGAAGGAGGGGGTGAGGCCCGTCTCGTCGAGGCTGTCGGGCACCGGGGGGCGGTAGGGGTGCGTCATGAGGCCCCCTGCAGCGGGCGGAGATTGTGCGGGGCGCCGTTGTGGTCGCGGCTCCAGTTGCAGCGATCCCCCACCCGCGTGCCGGTGGCGGCGATGGTGCCGGACGGAATCTCGAGCACGTAGCGGGAAGTGGCGACCCGCGGGGTGACCCGGCCCGGCGGCAGCGACTCCTGGACCGCCACCACGTCACCGCGCGCGTCCAGGAAGAGCACGTCCAGGTCGAACGACATCCCCCAGGTGTGGATGGCGTCGCAGGGGGTGAGCAGGATCCCCTCGCCCAGCCGGGGGGCGGGCCGGAACAGGAAGCCCCGGAGACGGCTAAACCAGGTGTCGGCCAGCTGGATGCGGGTCCCCAGCAGCGTGCCCCGGCTCCGGTTTACGATGCGCATCGGACGTCGCTCCTCAGCCCATCTGGGAGAGGGTCTGGACGATGCTGATGAGCGCCGGACCCAGAATGACGACGAAGAGCGCCGGGAAGATGCAGAGCGCGAGCGGGAAGATCATCTTGATGGTGGTCTTGGCGGCTGCCTCCTCGGCGCGCTGGCGACGCTTGGTGCGCATGGTTTCGGCGTGCACCCGCAGCGAGTGCGCGACCGAGGTGCCGAAGCGCTCGGTCTGTATGATCATGGTGGCGAGGGAGCGGATCTCGGGAACGCCGGTGCGTTCCGCCAGATCCATGAGGGCCTGGTCCCGCGGGGTGCCGGCGCGGATGGCGGCGTTGGCCAGCGCCAGCTCCTCCGTCATGGCTCGCGAAGCGTGCCGGATCTCGGTGGCCACGCGCACCAGCGCCTGGTTCAGTCCCAGCCCGGCCTCCACACAGATGACGAGGAGGTCGAGCGCGTCCGGGAGCGCGCGCTGCAGGTCCTTCTGCCGCCGGGCGACGCGCGCGCTGAGCAGGAAGCCCGGCACCACCCACCCCGCCCCGGCGCCGAGCACGGCGCAGAGGAGGGTGAAGCCGGGAGAGACGGCCGCCCCGCGTCCGAGCAGAAGGCCGTAGAAGGCCAGCAGTCCGGTGGCTCCGAAGCGGAGGCCCAGGAAGATCGAGAGCGCCTTCGGCTCCCGGTAGCCGGCGTGGATCAGACGGCGGCGCAGGGGGCCCCAGTCCCTGCCGCGCCCCTCGATGCGCACACCCAGATATTCGAGCAGGTCGCGCAGGCGGCTGCGCTGGCGGGCGCGCCGGGCGGCGGCGTCGGCGCCGAACATGCCGTCCAGCTCCAACTCGGCCAGGCGTGCCTTCACGGAGCTCGACCGCGCCGGTACGGCGCTCAGCAGGAGCATGACGACGAGCCCAATGCTCAGGGCGGTGCTGACGGCAATCAGGATGATCATCGTTCGCGGGCCTCAGATGTCGATGTTGATGATGTTCCGGATCCAGAACACCCCGATGATCTGCAGGAGGACGGCGGTGACCACCAGCGCCTGTCCGATCGCGGTCGAGAAGAGGAGCCCGATGTACTCCGGCTGCATGAGGAAGGTGATGCCCCCCACGACGAGCGGGAGCGCCGCCAGCGCGTAGCCGCTCATGCGGCCCTGGGCGGTGTAGACCCGCAGCTGCCGGCGGATGTAGAACCGCTCCCGGATGGTCGTCGCCAGGTTGTCGAGGATCTCGGCCAGGTTGCCGCCCACCTCGCGCTGGATCAGGATCGCGATGGCGAAGATGCGCACGTCCACCAGGTTGACCCGGTCCACCATTCCCAACAGGGCGTCGTTGAAGGGCAGGCCGAAGCGCTGCTCCTCGAAGGTCTGCCGGAACTCCTCCGCCACCACTGCGGGGCCCTCGTCCGCCACCATGCGCATGCCCGAGGCGAGGGGGTGCCCCGCCCGGATGGCGCGCGTGAGCAGTTCGATGGTCTCGGGGAACTCCTCCTCGAATCGCCGCAGGCGGCGGGCCGCCTTGCGCCGCAGGTGGAGGTAGGGCAGCCACGCCCCCCCGGCCGCGCCCAGAGCGGCCAGGACGAGCATGCCGGTGAGCAGCAGCACCGCGATACCCGTCCCGAAGGCCAGCCCGGTGGAGAGCAGGAGCAGGGTCTCGGGGCGCCACTCGGAGCGGGCCTCGCGCAGCAGGTTCTCGGTGCGCAGGACCCCGGGCATGCCACGCATGAGCGTGCCCAGCACGGTGTCGTCGTCCTGGAACTGCCGGATCAGGTCTCCCGAGCGGCCCGGGCGTCCCTCGTCGAGCTGGTTGAGCACGGGCTCGAGCCGCCGGGCCACCGCGCGCCGCCGCAGCCAGTCGCGCAGCGCCTCGAGGCCCAGCACCAGCGCGAAGGTGGCGAAGACGACCGCGGTGAAGACCAGCATCGCCGTGACGAAGGGGGAGAGGTTCATCACCACCTCCCCCGCTCGCCGGCGGCGATCTTGGCGTCCTCGTCCTCGGGCACCGGACGGTCCAGGAAGAGCGTACCCGGCAGCTCCACGCCCCGGCTCTCCAGCACGTCGGCGAACTTGGGCCGGATGCCCGTGGGGCGGAAGCGCCCCAGTACCTTTCCGGTCTCGTCCAGGCCCTGGCGCTCGAAGGTGAAGATCTCCTGCATGGAGATGACGTCCCCCTCCATCCCCACCACCTCGGAGATGGAGAGGAGCTTGCGCGCACCGTCCGGCAGCCGGCTCACCTGGAGCACCACCTGGATCCCGCTCGCGATCTGCTGGCGGATGGCCCGCTCCGGGAGGTTCAGGTTGGCCATGGCCACCATGGTCGAGAGCCGGTTGAGGGCGTCGCGGGGCGTGTTGGCGTGCAGGGTGGTGAGGGATCCGTCGTGCCCGGTGTTCATGGCCTGGAGCATGTCCACGGCCTCCGAGCCACGCACCTCGCCGACGATGATGCGGTCCGGGCGCATGCGCAGGCAGTTCACCACCAGCGCGCGCGCGGTCACCTCTCCCCGCCCCTCCACGTTGGGCGGGCGGGTCTCGAGGCGCACCACGTGGGGCTGGCGCAGCTGAAGCTCGGCCGAGTCCTCCACCGTCACGATGCGCTCGTCGCCCGGGATGTGGAATGAGAGCACGTTGAGCAGGGTCGTCTTTCCCGCGCCGGTTCCGCCGGAGATGAGCACGTTGAGCCGCCCCTTCACCACCGCCTTGAGGACCTCCAGCATGGGCCGCGTGAAGGTGTCCTTCGCCATCAGGTCGTCGTCGGAGAGGACGTCGCGCTTGAAGCGCCGGATGGAGAGGTGGGGCCCGTCCACGGCCAGCGGCGGGATGATGGCGTTCACGCGCGAGTTGTCCGGAAGCCGGGCGTCCACCATGGGGGAGGAGTCGTCAATGCGGCGCCCGACCCCGGACACGATGCGGTCGATGACCTGCAGCAGGTGGGTGTCGTCCTTGAAGCGGATGTCGGTGCGGAAGAGGCGGCCGTTGCGCTCCACCCAGATGTCGTCGTGGGTGTTCACCAGGATGTCCGAGACCTCCGGGTCCTGCATGAGCGGCTCCAGCGGACCGAGGCCGAAGATCTCGTCCAGGATCTCGACCTGCAGGCGCTCCCGCTCCTTGAGGTTGAGGGCGACGGTCTCCCGCTCGTCCAGCAGGATCTCCTGGATGGTGGTGCGGATGGCCGCGCTGGCCTCCTCGCGGCTGACCGCGTCCAGATTGGCCAGATTCAGGCGCCCGAGCAGCTTGCGATGGATGCGCGCCTTGATCTCGGGCAGCGCCGCGATCTCGCCGTCGTCGGGGAACACCACATCGCTGGCGTCGCCCGGGCGGGGGGTGGATTCCCAGCCGTCCATCACTTCTCCTCCTCACCCCGCGCCGCGGCCACGCCGGGGCGGAAGGGGCTGAACAGCGTCTGCAGCAGGCCACGGCGGGGCGTCGCCAACACGTCGGGTCCGGCGATCTCCTCGGCCAGGGCGGTCACCCCCCGTGCGAAGGGGGTCCGCCGCCCCAGCACCGCGGGTCGCCCGAGGTTGATGCTTTCCGGAATGAGGTCGGGCGCGCAGTCGAGCACCGCGGCGACGGTGAGCCCGAGGCCGGTTTCGACCTCCTGCCGGGTCACCCCCAGCGACTCCTCGAACTGGTTCACCACCACCCGTGGCGGGCGCCGGCCATTGACCGGGGGTGTGCCCATGCGCTCGATCGTCCGCTTGAGGTTGCGCAGGGTGGGGAGCTCCGGGGTGGTCACCAGCAGGCGGTGGTCGCCGTCCGCGAGCGCCGCGTCGGCGCCATCGGTGAGGCTGTTGCCGGTGTCCACCACCACGTAGGCGTAGTGGCGGCGGCAGAAGCGCAGGAGCGCGCGGGCGTCGTCCATGGACGGGCCCGCGTGGTCGTCGCTCCACGGGGGGGACGCCAGCACGCGCACGCCCTGATCGTGGATCTCGAGGAAGGAGTTGAAGAGCTCCTTGTCGAGCCGGTGGAAGTTCTGGAACACGTCCACGTAGGAGTAGCGCGCCTGCAGCCCGAGGTGCAGCGCGGCGGTCCCCAGCGAGGGCGAGAAGTCCAGCAGGATGGTGCCCTTGCCCGTGAGCTCGCTCAGCGAGACGGCCAGATTGGCTGACAGCGTGGTCACCCCCGTGCCGCCCTTGGGGGAGAAGACCGTGACCACCTGCCCGCGTGCGGCCGGCTCCTCCTGCCGGGCCCCCGCCAGGCGGCGGCGGATGCGGTGGAAGGCCTGGCTCACGTCGTCGCCCGAGAAGGGGCGCGGCAGGTATTCGGCGGCTCCCGCCCGCATCATGCGGAGCAGCCCGTCCGCCGGCAGGCTCGGTCCCGCGGCCACGATCACCGTCTCGGGGGCCTCCTGGCTCAGGACCTCCAGGACGCGCAGGCCCATCGCCGAATCGCCCAGGTCGATGAAGACCACCCGGGGGTTGGCGGCCAGGACCTCCGCGACCCGCTCCCGGGGAATGCGGGAGGCCGAATCGTCGATCTCCAGCACCAGGGTGGTGGGGTGTTCGGCGTCCTGCACCAGGCTTCGGACCTGGCGTCGGAGGGCTTCGTCGCCGGTGATGAGTGCGCAGTGGATCATGGGGTGTCTTTCCGTCTATTCGACCAGGCGGAGGAAGCGGACGAGCGAGCCGGTGGCCGGGCCGGTCACGCCCTCCCCCCCCGCGAAGAACATGAAGCGCGCGATGACCGGGGCCTGGGGGTTCGCCTGCCCCTCCAGGAAGAGCAGCGCGAAGTTGTTGAAGCGGATCGTCTGCATCCCGGAGCTGACGATCTCATCGGGTCGAAAGAGCCCGATCTTCATCACCCGGGGGGAGGAGAGGGCGGGGACGGTCTCTCCGTCCACGTCCCGCACGGGCCCGAGCCTCGGGTCCCAGTAGGCGTCCGGGTCCTGATCCATCAGGTCGCCGATCCCCTGGGCGGTGGGCCCGACCATGTTCCCGGGCTCCACGTCGTAGGGGGTGTCCAGGGTGATGAGGCTGTTGTTGCAGCTGCAGATGTTGTTGCGGTAGACCGCGCCCCCCGCGTCCTGTCCGCCGCCGCCGCCCTGACCGCATTCTTCGGTGGCGGGGTCGGAGGGGAGCCGCCAGGGAAAGAAGATGCCGGGGGCGAAGTTGAAGGGGTCGTTGGGGTCGGCCGACTTGAGCTGGATCTGGCGGCCGAAGTCGCGATCGACGTCGGTGCGCAGTCCACTGTCGCTGCCGTATCCGGTCTCGTCCAGCTGGGGGTTCTCGAAGTCGCGGAGCTTCTGGTAGTGATCGACGTCCGGGTCGAAGACCCACTCCTCGCCGGGGTCCCAGACGTTGTTGCCGTTGGCGTCCTCGGCCGGGTTCCGCTCTTCCCACATGTCGGGGAGGGCGAGCGGCTTGAGGCAGCGCGCCGCGCCGGCGTCAGCGGCCACCGCGGCGGCGGTGGCGCCGATGTCCACCGCGTCGATGCCCAGGACGCGCGCGAACCAGGTGGGCATGTCCTGGCGGAGGATGTGCACCCGCACCTTCCGCTCCGCCGGGATCACCTCGACGGTGACCTCGGACGAATCCACCGGCTCCCCCTTGATCGTGTGAAGGAGGGCGTACTCGTGCGCCCGGGCCCGTGCCACCGGCTCCGCTTCATCCACCGGGAGGTCCAGGTATGCGCTCCCCCCGGCCAGCGCGGAGGAGTCGGCGATCTTCTGGGCCTCGGTGCGCCACGAGAAGGCGGCCGCCAGATCCACGGCAAGCGCACCCATGCCCAGCAGCACCACCAGAGAGAGGGCGACCATGACCAGCGTGGCGCCCCGGCGCTCCCCCAGCGGGCCGGGCGGGTGGGCTGCGGAAC
>JAVVFC010000145.1:0-7501 GCA_032250975.1 Longimicrobiales bacterium
GTACGCCGCGGAGTCCCTGATCGCCGACAACTACGGCCACGCCGTGGTCGCCATGGCCACCTACCTCGCCAAGCACCAGCGGCAGATCACCGAGCTGGCCAACCGCATGCGCGTCTCCGTGGAGAAGCAACTGGTCGCCGCCTCCCCGGCGGCCGTGGGCGGCTACCAGTTGCGCTTCCCGCTCCCGCAGTCGCTGGCGGAGCTGCGGCGCCAGATGGAGCGGGTGCGGGCGGGAGTGGTGGCGCTGCTGGCCCGCTACGAGCCCGCACGGGTGGACGAACTCCGGTCGCAGCTCGAGACGTTCGGCCGCCGGGACACCCTCGCCCGTCTGCACCTCCGGGGCGACACGCCGGCCGCGGTGGCGCTCGAGTCGGTGCCCTCGTCGACGCCGGCCGTCGCGCGTCCCCGCTCCGCCCCCGGCCCCCACGCGGACCCGGCCGGCGCGGGAACGGTGCACTGAGGCCGCGCATGCACCAGACCCCATCCACCGGCGCGCCCATCCGGCGGACGCGGGAGATCCACTCGCCCACGCTGCGCGAGCGGTACGCCGCCTACCGCCGGGCCCAGGGGCGGGAGCTCCTGAACGTGATCCCGCGCGAGGGGGTGCGGAGCCTGCTGCGCCACCTGCGCGCGTCGGGCGATGCGTCCGTGGACGCGGCCCGGGGCCCGACCCCCCGCGCGGGCCGCGCGGAGGCGTCCGTCGAGGCGGACGGGGGCGCGCTGCTGGAGTGGCTGGCGGCCCGCTGCGAGGCGCTCCTGCCCCTGCCGCCCTTCGAGGTCTGGGTGCGGGACTTCCAGGGCGGTCGCGAGGAGTACGCCTCCGAGCCCGGACCACCCCTGGCGCCCAGCGCGCCGGACGGATCTCCGGTGGCCGTGGAGGTCCGGTCGCTCCGCCACGCCGGCGAGGCGTGGGTGGCGGCGCTCGCCGTGCGGCCGGCGGCCGAGCGGTGGGTGGGGCACATCCGCTTCCACCGCGAAGGCGACCCTGGCGCCGTCACCACCGGCGAGATCTTCCGCGAGGATTCCCCCGTGCAGGTGCGCGAGCGGTTCCGGTCTTTCGACCCCCACACGCTGTCCGCCTTCCTGCGTTCGGCGCTACCCTGACGACGGCCCTTCCGGGTGCGTCCGTCCGGAGCGTTGCAGCCGTGCACCGGCTCCGCTCAGAGGTGGGGAGAATTGCAAAAATCCGGTCACGGAGCGTTATCGAAAAAATGATGACCGCACCGGAGAACGTCCTGTAATTCTGCGGGTTCAAGAAAATTTTTTCCAAAAATCGGGTAACGACACGCCACTCGGGAACAGGCGATTTCGCGAGAATTGCCGATTTTTGCAACTCATTGTACCACAATGATTTACAAGATTTCCGGTGTTCGGTGGGACTGTTGCGCAACTGCCCCTTGCGCCCTCGGAAATCTCCGTTTAATCTTGGCTCCCCGCTTCGGCGGGACGGGCGGCCGACTCGACGAAGGACCCCGGCCCGCTCCGACAGCGAGGGACCACTTCCAACCCAAAAGACCCCGGGGGATGCGCCCATGTGGGAAACCTGCTCCGTCCAGCTGAATGTTCGACTTCCCAGGGATCTGGCGGTCCAGGCGGAGGAGGTTCAGCGGACGGATCCGGAGTTTCTCACGCGGGTGATTCTGTACGGACTCACGCGTCGGGCGATCTACGAGAACCTGCGCACGCAGGCCAACGGCGACGCGGGCGACGGAGTGGTGGCCGCGTCGGTTTCATAGCGAGGCACTTGCACGGCGGGGGCCGGATGCCCATTTCTTAGGCGTCCGGATACGGGGCCCCGGGCACGGCGAAAAGGAGGCCGGACGCGTCGAGCGCTCCGGCTTTTTTTCAAACCTCGCCCGAGGGCTGCCCGAGGGCCGGAGGACTCGAACCCAGCGCGCGGACGTCCCGTGACCGAATCACACCGTCCCTCCGATCCGACCTCCTCCGATCCGGAGGAGCAGGCGATGCTGCGGGCCAAGTACCACGACTACTGCTCGGCGCAGGTGGCGGATATTCTGCTGCGACTGCCGCCGGACGAAATGTACGTGGTGGCCGAGAAGGCGGCGCGCGAGCGGGGCGACGCCCCGGCGCGCTCGTGGGAGGAGATGGTGCGGGGGGCGACGGCGTGGCTCTCCGCCCGCATCCCCCTGCCTCCGTTCGAGGCCTGGGTGGCGGACTACCGGGCGCACCCCGAGCGGTACGAGGCCTATCTGATGGGTCTGTGGCGCTCGCGCGGGGACGGCGAGGCGGACTGAGCGCACTCGGGTCCGCCCGACCGCCCGGGCGCCCGGCGACCGGGTGCGCGGACCTCAGAAGGGCAGGTCGTCGTCCGGCTGGGTGATGGGCGTGCCGCCCGCGGGACCGCCGCCGCTGCCGCCCCCGCCGAAGTCCCCCCCCCGCCCGCCGCCCGCGTCGCTGCCGCCGCCCGCTCCCAGCATCACCATCTCGTTGACGACGACGTCGGTCCAGTAGCGGGTGCCGCCCTGATCGTCCTGCGTCTGCGAGTACTCGATGCGGCCCTCGACGTAGAGGCGGTCGCCCTTCTTGACGTACTGCTCGACGATGTCGGCCAGCTTTCCGAAGAAGGTGAGCCGATGCCACTCGGTCTTCTCCTGGGTCTGCCCGGTGCGATCCTGGAACTGACGGTTGGTGGCCAGCGAGACCTTGCCCACCCGGGCGCCCGAGGCGGTGGAGCGGATCTCCGGATCCGTGCCGACGTTGCCGATGAGCATGACCTTGTTGAGCGAGCGGCTCATGGTGCGGTACTCCTTGCGGTTGCGGAGGGGGGGTGCGCGGATGCCCGGCGAGGGGGTGGAAGGTAGCGCGCCGGGGCCGGTTTTTCCATTGCCGCCCGCCGTCCGGGCGGCTTACCTTTCGGCCCCCTTTTCCGCCCCCGTCAGGGGGGCCTTCCACCACACCAGGCGGTGCGGAGCATGTCGGATCTGAAGTACGTTCGTGTGGAGTGGGACCAGGAGCTGGCGGTGGTGGTCGTGGATCGCCAGGAGAAGATGAACGCCCTCAACGGCGAGGTCATCCGCGAGCTGGGCGCCGTCTTCGCCGAGCTCGAGGAGGACGACGACCTGCGAGGCGTCATCCTGACGGGTGCCGGCGAGAAGGCCTTCGTCGCGGGCGCCGACATCGGCGAGCTGGCCACCATGGACGCACTCGAGGGGGCCCGGGTGAGCCGGCTGGGGCAGGAGGTCTTCGGGCGCATCGAGCGCTTCCGCCGCCCGGTGTTGGCGGCGGTGGGCGGCTACGCGCTGGGCGGCGGCTTCGAGCTCGCACTCGCCTGCCACATGCGTATCGCGTCCGAGAACGCGCGCTTCGGACTGCCGGAGGTGGGGCTGGGCATCATTCCCGGCTACGGCGGCACCATCCGCCTGGCGCGCCTGACCGGGCTGGGCCGGGCCGTGGAGCTGACCCTCACCGGTGAGATGGTGGGGGCGGAGCGCGCCGAGGCCCTGGGCATCGTGGGGCGGGTGGTCCCGCGCGACGCGCTCATGGACGAGGCCCGCACGCTCATGCGCAAGGTCACCCGCAATGGACCCCTGGCCGTGCGCCTGGCGCTCGAGTCGGTCTACCTCGCGCTCGACGTCCCCCTGCGGGAGGCCCAGACGCACGAATCGGCGCTCTTCGGCCTGCTCGCCTCGAGCGCGGACATGAAGGAGGGCATGACCGCCTTCCTGGAGAAGCGGGCCGCCGCGTTCCAGGGTCGTTGACGCGGCCGCCAAACTCAACAGAGACAAGCACTTCCGGGTTGCTGCCGGGGGTGGCTTCCGGGGGGGCGCGGTGGTAGATTTCCCCATGCCGTCGCCCCCCCCGACCCTCCACTCCCCGTGCGCTTGAGCGCGCTCACCCTGCGCCACTTCCGGAACCTGGGCACCCAGGAACTCTCCATACCGGAACCGGGCGTGGCGCTGGTGGGAGAGAACGCACAGGGAAAGTCCAACCTGCTCGAGGCGATCTACTACCTGGAGACGCTTCGCTCCTTCCGGGGCGCGCGCGACGACCAGCTGGTGGCGTTCGGCGAGGAGGTCTTCCGCGTGGTGGGCGTCATGGAGGACACCCGCGAGGGGGCGGAGGTCGAGGTGGCGGCGGCCTTCCAGCGGCGTGGCCGGCGCAAGAAGGCGACGGTGGCCGGCGAGGAGCCGGAGCGGCTGGGCGACGCGCTGGGCCATCTGGGCGCCGTGGTCTTCTCACCTGCCGACGTCGGTCTGGTGAACGACGGACCCGGCGAGCGCCGCCGCTTTCTGGACATCGTCCTCTCGCTCAACGTGGAGGGCTACCTGCCGGCCCTGCAGCGCTACCGGCACGCGCTGGCGCAGCGGAACGCGGCCCTGCGCGAGCACCACCCGCGCGCCGCCGTGCAGGTCTGGGACGAGCCGCTGGTGCGTGCGGGGGCGTGCGTGCTGGCGGCCCGCCGGTGCTGGCTGGGCGCCCAGCAGGATCGATTCTCGCACTATCACGCCGGGGTTGCGGGAGGTCAGACGGCGCTGCTGGAGTATCGGCCCGGCGTTCCCCTCGAGGGCGTCGGGGACGGCGACGAGATGGAGGCCGCCTTCCGCGAGGCTCTGACCGGAAGCGTCGAGCGCGAACGCCGCAACGGGGCCACCGCCGTCGGCCCGCACCGGGACGACCTGCGCTTCCGCCTGGACGGCGAGGGGGGCGTGGACGTGCGGGACTACGGATCCGGGGGGCAGCGGCGCACCGTGGCGCTGGCGCTCCGCCTGATGGAGGCGGCCACCATACGCGGTCTGCGCGGACGCGAGCCCGTCATCCTGCTGGACGACGTCTTCGCCGAGCTGGACGGGCCGCGCAGCGAACGGGTGCTGGAGATCATGGAGCGGGAGGAGACGGGCCAGGTTATCCTCACAGCCCCCAAGGAGAGCGACATCCGCCTTCGGGGTGACGTGCTGCCGCGGTGGCGCATCCGCGCCGGGCGGATCGAGGCGTGAGGCCGCGCTCGGGAGGACGCCAGGCCGCGCCCGTGCGGGTGGGCGAGGTGCTGGCGGAGTTCCTCGAGCGGGAGGGCGTGGCTGACGAGGTGGCGCGCGCCTCCGCAGTGGAGGCGTGGCCGGAGCGGGTCGGGCCGGGGATCGCGCGGGTGACGCGCGCCCGGTCCATTTCGGGTGGCGCGCTGGTGGTGGAGGTCGCCTCCAGCGCCTGGCTCATGGAATTGAACCTCATGAAGGGCGAGATTCTCCGTCGGGTGAACGAGGGGCGGGATGTGCCCGTGGAGAAGCTGGTGTTCGTGATGTCGCCCGACGGATAGCGGAGCGGGCTCCGGTTCGTGCGGACCTCATGGGTCCGCGAGGTAACCACAGCTGACGGGGAAGTGGTCGGTCCATGGCGGAAAAGAAGAAGCCCGGCAACGGGGAGTATATGGCGGGACAGATCCAGGTCCTCAAGGGTCTGGAGGCGGTCCGCAAGCGCCCGGGCATGTACATCGGGTCGACTTCGGCTCGGGGTCTGCACCACCTGGTCTACGAGGTGGTGGACAACTCCATCGACGAGGCCATGGCCGGGTTCTGCACCCGCGTCACGGTCACCATCCACGAGGGCGACGGCATCACCGTCGCGGATGACGGCCGCGGCATTCCGGTGGACCTCCACCCGACCGAGAAGGTCCCGGGGGTGGAGCTGGCCATGACCACGCTGCACGCCGGCGGGAAGTTCGACAAGGACACCTACAAGGTCTCCGGCGGTCTGCACGGGGTGGGCGTGAGCGTGGTGAATGCCCTCTCCGAGTGGCTCGAGGTGCGCATCCTGCGTGACGGGCACGAGTACCACCAGCGCTACGAGCGGGGGTTGAAGGTCAAGGAGCTGGAGGACCGCGGCAAGGCGCGGGGCCGTGGTACCACGGTGAGCTTCCAGCCTGACCCGCAGATCTTCACCGAGACCGAGTACCACTGGGACACCCTCTCCAACCGACTGCGCGAACTGGCCTTCCTCAACAAGGGGCTGGAGATCGTGCTCCGCGACGAGCGGGCCGGGCGCGAGGCGGAGGAGACCTACCGGTACGACGGCGGTCTGGCCGAGTACGTGCAGTACCTGCGGGGCACCCGCAAGCCGATGCACGAGAAGATCGTGTACTTCGAGACCGCCAAGCCCGAGGCGGAGATCGAGCTGGCGCTGCAGTACGACGACGGCTTCAGCGAGAACACGCACACCTTCGTCAACAACATCAACACGCACGAAGGCGGCACGCACCTCACCGGTTTCAAGGCCGCGCTCACCCGCACCATCAACGACTACGCGCGCCGCAACAACATCTTCAAGAAGGACGAGACCCTCTCCGGCGACGACGTGCGCGAGGGACTCACCTGCGTGCTGAGCGTGCGGGTCATGGAGCCCCAGTTCGAGGGGCAGACCAAGACCAAGCTGGGCAACTCCGAGGTGCGGGGCGCCGTGGAGGCCGCCGTCAACGAGCAGCTGGGCGCGTTCCTGGACGAGAACCCGCGCGCGGCCAAGGCGATCATCGAGAAGTCGCTGCAGGCTGCGCGCGCGCGCGAGGCCGCTCGCAAGGCGCGTGACCTCGCCCGCAAGAAGAGCGCGCTGGAGGGGGGCGTGCTCCCGGGCAAGCTGGCGGACTGCTCCCTGAACGAGCCGTCCATGACCGAGATCTACCTGGTCGAGGGCGACTCCGCCGGCGGGTCGGCCAAGCAGGGGCGGGATCGGCAGTTCCAGGCCATCCTTCCGCTCAAGGGCAAGATTCTCAACACCGAGCGGGCCCGGATCGACAAGATCCTCTCCAACGACGAGATCCGGGCCATGATCACCGCCATCGGGTGCGGCATCCGCGACGACTTCGACATCTCCAAGGCGCGCTACCACAAGATCATCATCATGACGGACGCCGACGTGGACGGCGCCCACATCCGCACCCTTCTCCTCACCTTCTTCTTCCGGCAGATGCCGGAGCTCATCGAGGCCGGCTACATCTTCATCGCCCAGCCGCCCCTCTTCCAGATCCGCAAGGGCAAGCAGGAGCAGTACGCCTACTCCGAGAATGAGAAGGACGAGATCATCAAGCGCCTGGGCGGAAACGGCGACGGCAAGGGCATCAACCTCCAGCGCTACAAGGGGCTGGGCGAGATGAACCCGGACCAGCTCTGGCGCACCACCATGGACCCCGAGACGCGCACGCTCATGCGCGTTCAGATCGAGGACGGCGCCATCGCCTCGCAGCTCTTCGACCGCCTGATGGGCGACGACGTCGAGCCCCGGCGCGAGTTCATCGAGAAGAACGCGCGCTACGTGAGGAATCTGGACGTGTGACCGGAGGAAGCATGCCGCGGGTCCGTGGGGAGGGATCCTGACGGGTGGCTGCGGGCCCGGGTAGGGGTTCGTGTAATCGGCGGGAGCCCGTGCTTCTGCGAACCCTGCGCCCAGGCCGAGGGCGCTCCGTCAAGGGACCCGGGTCGGGGTAGGGGTTCGTGTAATCGGCGGGAGCCCGTGCTTCTGCGAACCCTGCGCCCAGGCCGAGGGCGCTCCGTCAAGG
>JAVVFC010000146.1:0-7443 GCA_032250975.1 Longimicrobiales bacterium
GGTCGTCCCTGCGGCGGAGGGGTCCCGGAGCGGGTCGGGGTCGCCACGGGCACCGGTGCGCCGCGTCGCGGAGAGGCGCCCGGCGGACCCGGGCCCGACGGCCCCCCGGTGCCCCAGCCCGCTACCGGCGCAAGCTGCCCACCGGCCGCAGGTCCACCCCGCCCCCACGAGCCCCGTCGCCGGGGCTCCCGCAGAGCGATTGGATCGCGGCGCGGGACCCCTGCGGCGGGGCCGGTAGCGGCGCCGCGGAGCTGCGACCGGTATCCCGTACGGGGCCGCTGGAGACGCCGCGGAGCTGCGACCGGTGTCCCGTACGGGGTCGCTGGAGACGCCGCGGAGCTGCGACCGGTGCCCTGTACGGGGCCGGTAGCGGCGCCGCGGAGCTGCGACCCGTATCCCCGTATCCCGTTCGGGTCCGGCGTACTCCCCCTCCCCTACACCGGCCTCCGCACCAGTAGCGGCACCCGCGTATGGCGCAACACGTCCTCCGCCACGCTCCCGAAGAGCGCGCGCTTCATCCCCGTGTATCCGTGGGTGGCCATCGCCACCAGGTCGGCCCGGACCTCTTCAGCCACGTCCCGGATGGCGGTCGAGGGGCTGGAGTGGGCCATGACGATCGGCTCCACCCGCAGGCCGCGCACCCGGATGCGGCGCGCGACCCGCTCCAGGTAGTCCTCGCCCGCCTGCAGGGCTTCGGTCCAGTGCTGGGGCAGTGCCGGAACCAGCCCGTTGCTGCTGGGGAAGCGGGAGGACACCACCTGGAGGAGGGTGACGCGGGCGCCGAAGGCGATGCCCAGTTCGATGGCGGGTGGCAGGATGCTCTCCGAGAGCTCCGAACCGTCCAGGGGAACGAGGATGTTGTGCAGGGTGAGCGGCGGACCCACCGGGTCGCCCTCCTCGGCGTGCACGGCCAGCACGGGCACGTCCCCGGCGCGGATGAGGGCTTCGGCCACGCTCCCCATCCAGACCCGTCGTACGCCGGTGCGGGAATGGGTGGAGATCACGACGGCATCGGCGCCCACCTGGCGCGCATAGGTCTCGAGCGTGGTGGAGATTTCACCCTCCAGCAGCGCGGTGTCGACCTGTGCAGCCGACTCGCGCGCGACCCGCTCGGCGAGCGCTGCGAGGTAGGTCTGCTCCCAGGTACGATCCTGGTGTTCGTACTCCTCCATGTTCACGCCCTCGTATACGAACTGGGTGTTCGCGAGGAGCGCCTCGGGTGGATGGGGCACGTGTACGTGCGCCAGGTGAAGTGAGGCTCCCGTGGCCTGGGCGATTCCTTCTGCGAGGGGGAGGGCGAGTTCGCTGAAGCGAGTACCGTCCAGGGGAACCAAGAGCGAGCGAAGCATCGGTGCCTCCTGGGCTGGGGTGTGGCGGGGGGAGTGCTCCCTCCCGACCCCAACCTACGCCCGGGAGCGCCCCGGCTGGTGTAAGGAGTCTGCACACGGTCGATGTGGGATAAAGCCTGCCCGTCGGGCGGGGACGCGGCTTCTGGACCGGGACTCCAGGCGAGGGGGGGGAGGGAGTTGAGCGGCTGCCGGATTTGCGAGACAATAAAGGTCTATGTCGCGCGAGATGCTGGTGGTCCGAGGGGCCCGGGAGCACAACCTCCAGAACATCGATGTTCACCTCCCCCGTGGGGGACTGGTGGTGCTGACCGGTCTGTCCGGGTCGGGCAAGTCTTCGCTCGCCTTCGATACGGTCTACGCGGAGGGACAGCGGCGCTACGTCGAGTCGCTGTCCGCCTACGCGCGGCAGTTCCTGGGGCTGATGGAGAAGCCCGACGTGGACAGCATCGAAGGCCTCTCACCGGCCATCTCCATCGAACAGAAGACGGTCTCCCGCAACCCGCGCTCGACCGTAGGCACGGTGACCGAGATCTACGACTACCTGCGCCTGCTCTGGGCCCGGGTGGGGATTCCCCACTGTCCGACCTGCGGGAGTCCGGTGCTACGCCAGTCCGCGAGCCAGATCGTGGACGCGGTGCTGGGGTTGGGCGAGGAGGCGCGCATCGAGGTGCTCGCGCCGCTGGTGCGGAGCCGCAAGGGCGAGTTCCGCGCGCTGTTCGAGAAGGCGCGTCGGGACGGCTTCGTGCGGGCGCGCGTGGACGGCGAGACCTACGAGATTGCCGAGGTGCCGCGCCTGAGCCGCTACGAGAACCACGACATCTCGGTGGTGGTGGACCGGCTGGTGGTGCGCGCCCGGGACCGCGAGCGGCTGGCGGACTCGGTCGAGACGGCGCTGCGGGCGGCCGAGGGCGTGGTGGAGGTGATCGAGCACCCGCCGGGCCGTAACGCCGACGAGGTGCACCACCTCTTCAGCGAGCACTACGCATGCGCCTCCTGCGGCATGTCGCTCCCGGAGCTCGAGCCCCGGCAGTTCTCGTTCAACTCCCCCTACGGGGCGTGCGAGGCGTGCGGCGGGCTGGGCACGCGCAAGGAGGTGAACCCGCAGCTGCTGGTGGGCGACCACTCCATCACTCTGCTGGAGGGGGTGATCCTGCCATGGGGCGAGCCGGGCGGCCACCTGCGGCGCTCGGTGATCCCGGGGCTGGCCGCCGCCTACGAGTTCGATCCGGGCACGCCGTGGGGCGATCTGCCGGACGACGTGCAGGACGCCATCCTGAACGGCTCGGGGGGGATGAAGATCCGCTTCCCCTACCGGGCGGAGGCGGCGGAGGCGGCGGGAGGGGCGGACGAGGCGCGTGCCGCGGGCACGGCAGGGACGTCGGGTGCGGGGCGCGCCGGGGGCTCGGCGAGGACTTCGAAGGGAGCGGCCGGGGCCGGCGGCGCCCGCGCCGCGGCCGAGGGGCACTACGAGGACACCTGGGAGGGCGTGGTGGCGGGGGTGCAGCGGCGCTACGCGGAAACCCGCTCCGAAGCCGTGCGCGCCCAGCTCGAGGATTACATGTCCACGCTCCCCTGCCAGGTCTGCCGCGGCACCCGGCTGCGCCCGGAGGCGCGCGGCGTGACGGTGGGCAGCCGCTCGCTGGGCGAGGTCGTGGAGATGCCGGTGGACGGGGCGCTCGCCTTCATGGAGTCGCTCGAGCCGGGCGGCGCCCACCTTCCCGAGGAGGTGGCCGGCCCCATCCTGCGCGAGGTCCGCGAGCGCCTCCGCTTTCTGGTCAACGTGGGGCTCTCGTACCTCTCGCTGGGGCGTTCGGCCGGGTCGCTCTCCGGGGGGGAGGCGCAACGCATCCGGTTGGCCACCCAGATCGGAAGCCGCCTGGTGGGGGTGCTCTACATCCTGGACGAGCCCAGCATCGGGCTGCACCAGCGCGACAATGGCCGGCTGCTGGACACGCTCCGCACGCTGCGCGATCTGGGGAACACGGTCCTGGTGGTGGAGCACGACGAGGACACCATTCGGGCGGCCGACTGGGTGGTGGATCTGGGGCCGGGGGCCGGGCGGCACGGAGGCCAGGTGGTGGCCGAGGGACCGCTGGAGGCGATCCTGGCGGCACCCGGGTCGCTCACGGGGGCGTACCTGCGCGGCGAGCGCTCGATCGCCGTTCCGCCCGCCCGCCGCCTCACGGATCCGGAGCGGGTGCTCGAGATCCGGGGCGCCCGCGGGAACAACCTGGACCACCTGGACGTGGCCTTCCCGCTCGGGACGTTCATCTGCGTAACCGGGGTAAGCGGCTCGGGCAAGTCCACGCTGGTCAACGAGACGCTCTACCGGGCGCTGGCCCGCCACTTCTACCGGGCGAAGGCGGCGCCCGAGCCCTACAGCGCCATCGAGGGGCTCGCCCACATCGACAAGGTGATCGAGGTCGACCAGTCCCCGATCGGGCGTACGCCGCGCTCGAACCCGGCCACCTACACCGGTCTGTTCGGGCCCATCCGCGACCTGTTCAGCGGGCTGCCCGAGTCGCAGATGCGGGGCTACCAGCCGGGACGCTTCTCGTTCAACGTAAAGGGGGGGCGTTGTGAGGCGTGCTCCGGCGACGGGCTGGTGAAGATCGAGATGCACTTCCTGCCCGACGTCTACGTGCCCTGCGACGTCTGCAAGGGGAAGCGCTACAACCGGGAGACCCTGGACGTCTATTACAAAGGAAAGAACATCGCCGACGTGCTGGACATGACCGTGAACGAGGCGCTGGAGTTCTTCGACGCGGTACCGCGCATCCGCGGCCGGCTCCAGACGCTGAGCGACGTGGGGCTGGGCTACATCCATCTCGGCCAGGCCGCCACCACGCTGTCGGGCGGAGAGGCGCAGCGCGTGAAGCTGGCGACCGAGCTGGCCAAGCGGGCGACCGGCAGCACGCTCTACATTCTGGACGAGCCCACCACGGGGCTCCACTTCGAGGACGTGCGGGTGCTGCTCGAGGTGCTGCACGCGCTGGTGGAGCGGGGGAACACGGTGGTGGTGATCGAGCACAACATGGAGGTGGTGAAGACCGCCGACTGGATCGTGGACCTGGGCCCTGAAGGGGGAGCGGGGGGAGGCCGTATCGTGGCGCAGGGGACGCCGGAGGCGGTGGCGGGCGTGCCGGATTCGCACACGGGACGCTACCTGAAGGGGGTGCTCTGACGGTCGCAGCGATGGGGAGAGGCGGTTATCTTCCCTGCCGGTCCCCCGGCGGCCGGGCGGGAAACCCGGCCCGGCGGGGATCCGTAGGGCGCTCCACGAATCGGTTCCACAGAACGGTCGCCCCCGCGACCCCACAACGGAGTGAGTCGATGGTCACGCGCGAGGACCTCGAGAGCTACCTCATCCGGATGGATGCGGAGTATCAGGAACTGGAGGAGGGGATGTACCTGGTGCGCAGCCGCGCCGAGGGGTACCCCCTCGTCTTCAACTTCTCACCGCCCCTCCTCCTCCTGCGCATGAAGGTCATGGACCTGCCCGAGGAGCAGGGAAGCCTGGAGTTGTACCGCACCCTCCTGGAACTCAACGCCACCGACGTGGTGCACGGGGCCTATGGGCTGGAGGACGGGGAGCTCATCCTCAGCGACACCCTTGAACTGGAGACCCTGGACTTCGAGGAGGTCCAGGCTTCCGTAGAGAGCATTCAGCTCGCGGCATCGGGACACATGGCCCGGATCCGCGACATGGCCGGCGAGACGTCGGGGAGCTGATCCATGGGCATCTTCACCAAGCTGTCGACACTCCTGAAGTCCAACATCAATGATCTGATCAACCGGGCCGAAAACCCGGAGAAGATGCTGAATCAGATCATCCTGGACATGCGCGACCAGCTGGCCAAGGCCAAGCGCGAGGTCGCGGCGGCCATCGCCGACGAACGCAAGCTTCGCTCCCAGCTCGACGACGAGGTCAAGCAGGCCAAGGAGTGGGAGCAGCGGGCCATGCTCGCGGTGCGGGAAGGCCGGGATGATCTGGCCAAGCAGGCGCTGGTGCGGCACCGGGAGCACGCCGAGCGCGCCGGGGCCATCGAGCAGACGTGGCGGGGGCAGGCGGCGGAGACGGAGAAGCTGAAGGCGTCGCTGCGGCAGCTCAACGAGAAGATCGACGAGGCCAAGCGCAAGCGGAACCTGCTGATCGCCAAGCAGAAGCGGGCCCAGGCCCAGAAGCGGATCCACGAGACCATGTCCGGGCTCTCGGACACCTCCGCCTTCGAGGCCTTCAACCGCATGGCGGACAAGATCGAGGAGACGGAGCGCCGCTCGCTGGCCGCGGCCGAGGTGGACGAGGCGCTGACCGGGGACACCCTGGACTCCGAATTCATGCGCCTCGAAGCCGGATCCGCGGATGAAGGCGTGGAGGACCGTCTGCTGGCGCTCAAGCAGCAGATGGGGCTCATCGCGGCGCCCGAGGCGGGTACGCCCCGGCAGCTGGAGGCGGGCAACGGCCCGGCGGCGCCCGGGGAGGGCGGCGCGGAGTCGGGTGAGGCGGACGGTCGGGTGCGGGACGCCGAGGTGGAAGCGGTGGAGGACGGCTCCCAGGACTCGGAGGAGGAGGTGGTCGCCGAGGCCGAGCTGCTGGAGCGCTTCAAGGACCTGGAGAAGGGCGCGGGCAACTGACCGCGCACCCGGCCGCCCTCACGACCGTCACCCCGACGCGCGCCCACACCTCCTTCCTCCGCGATTCCCCATGAGCACCGGCACCACCGTATTCCTGAACGGCGCCTACCTGCCCATGGAGGAGGCCACGGTCAGCGTGAACGACCGTGGCTTCCTCTTTTCGGACGGCGTCTACGAGGTCACGCCCGCCTACCGCGGCCGCCTCTTCCTGTTCGATCGCCACCGGGATCGGCTGCGGCGCGGGCTCGGCGAGCTGCGCATCGAGGCGGACATCGAGGGGCTGGGGGTGGTGCACGGTGAGCTGCTGGAGCGGAACGGGCTCCGGGACGAGCCGGTCAGCATCGTCTACCTGCAGATCACGCGCGGGGTCGCGCCCCGGACGCACGCCTTTCCGCCGGAGCCGGTCGCGCCCACGGTGTACGCCTTCGCCCGTCCGTTCCAGCGTCCGGCGCCCGAGCGCTGGCGCCGGGGGTTCACGGCGGTCACGGTCCCCGACCGGCGCTGGGCGCGCGTGGACGTCAAGACGGTGAGCTTGCTCGGCAACGTGCTGGCGCAGCAGGCCGCGGTCGACGCCGGGGTGGACGACGCCATCCTGGTGCGGGACGGGGTGGCGCTCGAGGGGGCCCACTCCAACCTCTTCGCGGTCTTCGGCGGGACGCTCGTGACGCACCCGCGCTCCAACCTGATCCTGCCGGGGATCACGCGCGGTTTCGTGCTGGAGCTGGCGCGCGAGCTGGGGGTGCCGGTCGAGGAGCGCCCCGTGCAGGTCGAGGAGCTGGCCGGGGCCGACGAGCTCTTCTTCACGGGCACCACCACCGAGGTGAAGCCGTGCGTGGCGGTGGACGGGCGGACGGTCGGGGACGGAGATCCCGGTCCCGTCACGGAGCGGCTCTCGGAAGCCTTCCGGGCGCGCGTGGGATGAGGCGCGGCCGCCGCGGTCCCGCGGCGGTGCGGGCTGTCCGGGCTGCCCGGGCCGGCGGGGGGGTGCGCAGCGCGGTCCCGGCGCTCCTGCTGGCGGGTCTCGCGGGCTGCTTTCCGGCGCTGGAGCCCGGGGACTACGCCACCGGGCGCATCGACGTCCCGCCCGCCGGGGCGGGGGGGGTGGGCGGCGACACGACCCCCGGCCGTTCCGGGGCCCCCGCGCGGGTGGACGCCGCCCGCCGCAGCGGGGAGGCGGAGCCCTGGGTGGAACTCCAGTACCTTGGCGTCGGGGGGTGGCGGGTGGAGACGCCCCACACGGTGCTGCTCACCGGCCCGCTCCTCACCCGCCCGGGGATGTTCGAGGTGGGGCTGGGCGCGGTGCTCACGCCCGACACGGCGGCCATCCTGGAGGCGCTGGCGGCGTGGGAGGTGGGGCCCCTGGACCGGACGGCGGCCATCCTGGTGGGCCACGGGCACTACGACCACCTGCTCGACACGCCCTGGCTGGCGGCCCGGCTGGCGCCGCGGGCACGCATCC
>JAVVFC010000147.1:0-7389 GCA_032250975.1 Longimicrobiales bacterium
GACTCGGCCCGCTTTGAGGGGCGGAAGCTGTCAAGGGGCGAGGCGGGGGGATCGATGCGGGAAGGGGCCGGATGGGGTCCGCCCGATACGACCCCGCGGCTGCGCAGGGGATCGAGGTCATCGACGCGTGCCGGAACAGCGGAGGGTGGAGCACCTCGTCGGCATCCGCTGCGCTCGTCGGCGCGTAAGATCCTTGATCCCCGTAACTCCTGACCGGTATCCTGGAAGAAGGGCGATATGATCCGGGCCTGCGGCTCCTTCGGCGCATGCCCACTGCGGTCCGGGCTCACGCTGTGTGCATTCCCGGCCCTCGCGGACCTCCAACCTTCCGCCGATGTCACGCATGAACGATCGGTTCGGGCTGTTCCGATGGATCTGGCTGGGAACGTTCGTGATCTCGGTGCCCTCCGTGACATCGTGCCGGGCGCGGTCGGACGACACCCTCGGTCGGGTGGAGGCGGGGGGCTTCGTGCGGGCGGGGTATGCCCAGGAGCCCCCGTACGCGTTCCTGCTGGCGTCGGGCCGGGTGGACGGCGAGGCCCCCGCCGCCCTTCGGCACGCCCTCGCGGCGGTCGGTGTGGACAGCATCCGCTGGATCCTCCACGATTTCGAGGACCTTCTCCCCGCCCTGGAGCAGGGGAGGGTGGACGTGGTGGCGGCGGGACTCTTCATCACGGAGGAGAGGCGCGAGCGGGTTCTCTTCAGTCGTCCCACCATGTGTGCACGGCCGGCGCTGGCCTTCCGGACCGAAGCGTCGCCGCCCCCCGGCCTGGCCTCCTTCCTGGGTGACGGCTCGGGGGTGCTGGCCGTAGTGTCGGGGAGCGTCGAACACCAGGCGGTGAAGGTCCTGGGCATCCCGGCGTCCACCACACTTCAGGTTCCCGATGTGAAGACGGGTCTGGTCGCGGTCCGCAGTGGACACGCCGAGGCCTTGGCCATGACCGCTCCCACACTCCAGCGCGCCGTCGCGGCCGCCGACGGCCTGGCCTGGCGGTACTACGAGGCGCCTCCCGCCGTGGCGCCGCTGGTGGGCGGCTGCAGCGCGCTGGTGTTCCGCAGGTCCGATATCCGGCTGGCCGAGGCCGTGAATGTCGGACTGGAGGGGTACGTGGGGGCCCGGAGCCAGCGAGCGGTGTTCGACCGCCTCGCCCTCTGGGACACCGCCGTGCCGGCGGCCGGGCCCGCGGATGCGGAGGGGCCCGCCGGTGCCGCCGGTTTGGCCGAGCCTGAAGCCCCCATCCCGCCGTGAGGCGTCCGCGGGTACGCCTGAGGCGGGTCGCGGGGTGGCTGCCCCTCACCCTGCTCGGGCTGATGTGCGGCGCTTCGCTGCTGGTCCTGGAAGCCGATCATCGACGGGGCACGGAAGCCCTGGAGGCGACGGTGGTTGCCCTGGACAACCTGACGCGCGCCCGGATGGCCGTGGCGGAGGCCGCCCTGGCCGCGGCGGGGACTTCCGTGACGGACCCTACGCGCGATGCCGTGGAGGAGGTGGCCCACCTGGACGAGGCGGCCGGGGCCCTCCGGGACCTCCTCGAAGGCCGGAGCGCGCTCCTGGCCTTCCGACCGGGTTCTCCGGTCGAGGAGCCGGACCTCCGGCGGATGATTGCCGCCTACCTGGACCAGGTGTCTGCGTCGCGGGCCGCAGCGATCGACAGCGCGGACGCCCCCGACCCCGTGGCCCGGAGGCTCAGACTCCGTGCGCTTCGCGAGTCGGCCGACGCGTTGGAGCGCCAGGTCCGCGCCGCCGTGGAGGCCCGGCTGGCCGCCATGCGGGTGGCACACGGGGTCCTGGTGGGCGTCTGGGCGGGCGTCCTGCTGGTCTTCCTCGGCGGCTTCGCCGCCCTGAGGTCCGCCCGGACACAGGCGCGCCGGAGCCGCCTGCAGGCCGTGCGGGAGCGGGCCCGGGCGGAGCGGCGGCAGGCCCGGGCGGACCGCCGGTACGCCGCCGTCGAGCGTCTCGCCGCCGTGGGCGTCCTGCGCGTGGAGCGCGGAGGGCTCGTGGAGGACGCGACCCCCTGGTGGTCGCGGCTGCTCGGCGTCGGGGAGGACGAGTTTCGGGGAGCACCCTGGTGGAGGCTCCTCGCGGACGCGGAGCACGACCGGTCCGCCGACTACTGGCGGGAGCGTTCCGCCCTCGAGAGCCCCTTCGCCCAGGAGGTCCGCGTGACGGACGCCGGCGGTCGGACCCGGTGGCTGACCGGCCGCTGGGAACCCGCACCATTCCGGGGCGAGCCTGCCGGCCAGTGGGTCGGCTCCTTCGTGGACGTGACCGAGCAGCGCGCCGTGGAGGCGCAACTCCATCAGGCCCAGAAGCTCGAGGCCGTGGGTCGACTCACCGGAGGTCTCGCCCACGACTTCAACAACCTGCTCTCCGTGATCCTCACCAACACCCAACTCCTCGTGATGGACGGGGACGGCCTGGGTGAAGAGCAGCGGGAGATGCTGGAGGACGTGGACCGGGCCGGCAGGAGCGGGCAGGAGTTGGTCTCGCGCCTGATGGACTTCAGCCGGCGGTCGGACCTGGAGCTTACGGAGGCGGACCTGTCGGACGTCGTGAGAAAGGCCGCCCGGCTGGCGCGCAAACTCCTCTCCGGGAACTCCGAGCTGCGCGTGGACGTGGCCGGCCCGGGCCCGATCGTCTACGCCGACCTTCGGGCGGTGGAGCAGATTCTCCTCAACCTGGTGGCCAACGCCCGCGATGCGATGCCCGACGGCGGGGCGGTACGCATCGCCGTGGACGCGGTACAGGCGGACGCGGAGTTCCGCGGCGAGCGGCCCTGGGTGGCGCCGGGGAGCTATGGCCGGGTGACCGTGTCCGATCAGGGTGTAGGGATGGACCGGGACACGCTCGAGCAGGTGTTCGAGCCGTTCTTCACCACCAAGTCGGAGGGGAAGGGGACCGGTCTCGGCCTGTCCTCGGTGCTCGGCCTGATGAACCAGCACGGGGGGCATGTGCGGGTGTACAGCCAGGTCGGTCGTGGAACCACCTTCCGCCTCTACTTTCCGTCCCCGTCCGGGCAGCGGTCGGGTCCGGGATCGGGTCCGGGATCGGGTCCGGGATCGGGTCCGGGATCGCGCCGGGAATCGGCGGTGCCCGACATGCCCTCGCCCCTGTCCCCCTCCGCGCCCCTGTCCCCCTCCGCGCCTCCGGCTCCGTCCGGGCCGCCCGCCGCCGGGGATGAGGGAAGGACGGTCCTGCTGGTCGAGGATGACGGGGCGCTCCGGCGCACCTCGGCGCGCATGCTGGAGAGGCTGGGGTACCGCGTGGTCGAGGCGGAGGGCGGGGAGGAGGCGCTCGGGCTGCTGGAGGGCGAGGCCCGGTCCGTGGACTTCGTCCTCTCCGACCTCACCATGCCATCCATGGACGGGATCGAGCTCTTTCGGCGGTGCCGGGACCGGGGCGATTCCCGGCCGTTCATCTTCACGAGCGGGCTGTCGTCCAGAGACGCGGTGGAATGGGGCGCGCTCCCGGACGGCGCGCTCTTCCTCTCCAAGCCGTGGTCCGCGGCGCAGCTCAACCAGCTCGTCGCGTCGCTGGGCCTGCGGGAGCGATGAGCGACCGACATTGCGCGGAAGGTGGAATTCAACCATGATTCCACCATGGCACTCAACATCAAGAATCCCGAGGTGGAGCGCCTCGTGGAGGAGGTCGCCGGCGTAACCGGCGAGTCGAAGACCGAGGCGGTCCGGATCGCGCTGCTGGAGCGGCGCGCGCGCCTCCGCTCGCGCATTGCTCCCGACGCCCGGGCGCGCCGGGTGCGGCGGTTCCTCGAAGGTGAGGTCTGGGCCGTCCTCCCTGCCGACCAGGTGGGCCGGCCCCCGGACCGGGAGGAGCGGGAGACGATCCTGGGTTACGGCCCCGGGGGCGCGTGATCGTCGACAGCTCGGCGGTGTTGAGCGTGCTCTTCCGCGAGGCGGACCACGAAGATCTGCTCCGGCTCCTGCTGGACGATCCGGGCCCGGCCATCGGCGCGCCCACCCTCGCCGAGACCGGCATCGTTCTCGAGGCGCGGATCGGGCCCCGGGCGCGAGGCATGCTGGAGCGGTTTCTCGACGAGGTGGGGATGCAGGAGGTCCCCTTCGGCGAGCTCCACTGGAGGGAGGCCGTGCACGCGTACCGCCGGTATGGGAAGGGCCGGCATCCGGCCGCGCTGAACTTCGGGGACTGCATGACGTACGCGGTGGCGGTCCTGGCCGGGGAACCCCTCCTCTACACGGGTGACGACTTCGCGAAGACGGACCTGCCCGACGCCCGGACCACGTCGGGGTAGCCGGCCGGGCGCACGGGAATCGCGCGGGAGCCGGTGCGCCTCCCCCTCACCCCGTGTTCTGCAGCCCCCGGGCGATCCCGTTCACGGTGGAGAGGAGGGCGGTGAGGAGGGGGCCGTCGGGCCGGTCCTGGGCCCGCCACCGCCGCAGCAGGTCCACCTGCAGGATGTTCATGGGGTCCACGTAGGGGTTCCGCAGCCGGATGGAGCGCCGGAGGGTGGGCTCCGATTCCAGGAGGGTGGTGGCGCCCCGGATCTCCAGGACGTGGGAGACGGTGCGCTCGAACTCCTCCTGCACCCGGTGGAAGAGGGCTCCCGCCTCGCCGTCCACCAGGGCGGTGTACATGCGGGCGATGTCCAGGTCGGCCTTGGCCAGGACCATCTCCACGTCGGCCAGCATGGCGTCCAGGAAGGACCACTCCCGGGCGGCCCGGCGCAGGGTGTCCATGCCGTGGGCGTCCGCGGCGGCTTCCAGCCCCGCCCCCAGGCCGTACCAGCCGGTGAGCATGGAGCGGCACTGGGTCCAGGAGAAGACCCAGGGGATGGCCCGCAGGTCCTGCACGCCGGCGCCGGAGCGACGGGAGGCCGGCCGGGAGCCGATGGCCATGCGCTCGATGACGTCGATGGGCGTGGCGGAGCGGAAGAAGGCCGTGAACCGGGGATCCTCGTAGACGAGTCCCCGGTACGCCGAGCGGGCCGCCTCCGCCAGCGTGTCGGCCACCGGGTGCCACGGGGCCGGGTCCGGATCCTCCCCGGCGGTGGCGGCCCGCAGGACCATGGCGCCCAGCATCCGCTCCAGGTTCCTCACGGCGATGGGAGCCAGCCCGTACTTGGCGTCGATGACCTCGCCCTGCTCGGTGAGGCGGAGCCGACCCCCGATGGAGGCCGCCGGCATGGCCGAGACCGCCCGGTGCACCGATCCGCCGCCCCGGGAGACGGTGCCGCCCCGTCCGTGGAAGACCGTCAGCGTCACCCCGTGCCGCGTGGCGGCGTCCGCCATCCCCTGGAGCGCCCGCTGCAGCGCCCACCGGGCCGCCGCGATCCCCCCGTCCTTGTTGGAATCCGAGTACCCCACCATGACCACCTGCCGGTTGCCCCGTCGCGCCAGGTGCGGACCCACCCGGGCGTCGGCGAAGAGCCGGTCGAGGATGTCCTCGGCCCGCTCCAGGTCCGGCACCGTCTCGAAGAGGGGGGTGACGTCCAGGGGGAGGTCGTCGGCGGGGCCCAGCCCTCCCAGGGTGGCGAGCCAGAGGACGGTGAGGACGTCGTCCACGTCCTGGGCCATGGAAATGATGTAGGATCCAATGGCGTCGGCGCCGTACCGGCTCCGCCCCTCCCGGATGGCCGCGAAGACGTCCAGGGTCCTCCGGACGCGGTCGCCGCGGTCCCGGATCTTCGCGCCCGCGGCCCCCTCGCCCTCCCCGGCCCCGTCCGCCTCCAGCAGCTCGTGCAGCCGCGCGGTCCGATCCGCCGGATCCCGTTCCGGCCAGCCCGGGTCCGCCAGGAGATCCGCCACCACCTCCCGCAGCTCCCGGGCGTCCTGCCGCACGTCCAGCGCGGCCATGTGGAAGCCGAAGGTGCGGATCCGTCGGAGGAGGCGGCGCACGCCGAAGAGGCCCGCGTGCTCCCCGTGGTGCTCCTTCAGGCTGCCGGCCACGAGGCCCACATCCGCGGCGAGCTCGTCCGGGCCCGGGTAGGCGTGCTCGGCGTCCTTCAGCGTGGCGCCGAGGCGGGCGGTCACCAGCTCCAGGAAGACCCGGTAGCCCATGTCGGCGTGACGGGCCGGGATGGCCACGGCCACCGCGGGAAACCAGCGCCCGTAGACCTCGGTGCGCTCGGACACCGCCGCGCTCCACCGCACCCGGGAGGAGGACTGGGTGAGCTGGCCGGCCAGCGTCCGGATCTCCTTGCCGTAGGCCTCCAGCGCCAGCGACCGGTGCCGGGCCAGGGTGGCGCGCAGCGTGTCGGCGTCCACGTTGGGATTCCCGTCCATGTCGCCGCCCACCCAGGAGCCGGGGCGGAGCAGGGGAGGGGCGTCCCCCGGAGGAGCGATCCCGGCCCGGATCAGGGCCGCCTCCAGGTGCTCGTGGAGGGCCGGGGCCACGCGGTAGAGCACCCCCGACACGTAGTAGAGGACGTGCTCCCGTTCGTCCGCCACCGTGGGACGTTCCGAAGGGTGCTCCTCCGTCTGCCACGCCGTGGCCACCGCTTCCCGGATCACGGCCCAGGACGTCCGCTCGTCGTGGGGGGTGCGGGTGGGGTCCAGGCGCTCCAGGAGCTCCCGGGCGATGCGCTCCTGCTTGTCCAGGATGACGCGGCGGGTGGACTCGGTGGGGTGGGCCGTGAAGACGGGCTCCACCCGGGACGCCCGGAAGACCTCCACGATGCGCTCCGGCGCCACGCCGGCGTCCAGGAGCCGCTGCACCGTGTTCTCCAGCGATCCCTCCTGGGGCGCCCCGTCGGCCCGCATGTGCTCCCGGCCCCGCCGGACCCGGTGCACCCGCTCCGCCAGATTCACCACCTGGAAGTAGGTGGAGAACGCCCGCACGATCTCCGCCGCCTCCCGGGCGTCGAGGCCCGCCAGCACGCCCTCGAGCTCCGTGGCCGCCCCCGCCACCCCCTCCCGCCGGCGGATGGCGGCGTGGCGCGCCGCCTCGACGCACTCGAAGAGCCGCTCCCCACCCTGCTCCCGGATGACCGCGCCCACCAGGTCGCCCAGGAGGCGCACGTCCTGGCGCAGGGGTTCGTCCTTGGGCTCGAACGGGACCTCCCTGAGGTCGGGCTTGTTCGTCATGGGATTCTCTTCGTCAGGGCTCGCCATGTCGTCCGCGATCTCGGCGATGGGGAAGGTAGGGTCCGGACCGCGGGGCGGAACAGCGGGCCGCCGGGCCGTCGCCGTTGCGCCCTCCCCCCCGCGCCCCCATCCTGAACGGTCGTCCGACCCTTCCACCCCCACCCCTCCGCGCCGGCCGCCTTGAACCTCCGCCGGCGCCGTTCCCGTAGTCCCCCCGGCTGATCCTCCCCCGCGGCCCCGGCAGCGCCCGGAGCCCCGAACGAGTCCACTGCATCGCAGGGTGAGCATGCGTTTCCGTCGATCCGTCTCCGTCCGCGCGGCCTCGCT
>JAVVFC010000148.1:0-7386 GCA_032250975.1 Longimicrobiales bacterium
GCGAGAGTGCCGCCGTCACCCCGCGCGCCGCCAGCGTCCCCAGGATCCCCACCGTCCGGGCGAGCGCGGGCCGCAGCCCCCGCACGAACAGGACGGTGGCGGCCGGCGTCGTGAGCGCCATCCCCAGCAGGAGGCCGAAGAGCCCCGCGAAGCTGAGCAGCACGCTCCGCGACGGAACCAGCAGCAGGGCCCCGCCCGCCGCCATGAGCCCCGTCCCCGCCCACGCCGCCCGCGGCACCAGCGTCCGCAGCCGATCCTCCACCATCGAGCGGGTCAGCGACGCCCGGGGCGGCGCGTTCACGGCCTCCCGCACCGCCGGCAGGGCCGCCAGCAGGGTGGTGGCCACCCCCATGAGCGCCCCCTTGGCCAGCACCCCGACCGGGAGCGGCACCGACTCCACCGAGACCACGAAGTACAGGTCGTTGATGGTCTGCGTGACCAGCAGCACCAGTCCGCGCCCGAGCGCCACCCCGAGCGCCAGCCCGAGCGCGCTGCCCACCAGCCCGGTGGCGGCCGCCTCCCCGGCCACGAGCCGGCTCACCTCCCCCCGCGTCACCCCCAGCGCCCGCAGCCTTCCGAACAGCTCGCGCCGCCGCACCACGGAGAAGGTCATGGCGTTGTAGATCAGGAACATCCCGAAGACCAGCGCCAGCAGGCTCAGGGCCGTGAGGTTGAGGTCGAAGGCAGAAAGCATCCCCGCCATCTGCGCGGTGCGGGTGCCCGTCTCGCGCAGCAGCGCTCCGGGAGGGAGGCGCGCAGCCACCGCCGAGCGCAGCACCTCTCCGCGCGCCCCGGGGAGCAACAGGTCGATGCGGCTCAGCCGCCCCGGCATCTCCAGCAGCGTCTGCGCCGTGGCCACGTCCGTGAGCACCAGGTCCCGCAGCCCCTGCCGGCCCAGGGCGCCCTCCGGGTCCAGGACCCCCGCCACCGTCACCCGGCGGGTGCGTCCCCCCACGGTCAGCGTCAGGGCGTCCCCCGGCGCCACCCCGGCGTCGGCCGCCGTCCCGGCCGAGAGGAAGACCGCCCCCGGCTCGGTGAGGAGCACGGTGGCGTCGAAGCCGGAGGCGGCGCGGACCCGTGAACTCCCGGCCTGCGCACCGTCCGTCGCAGCCCCGGAAACGGTGACCCCGGTACCCGTGACCGTACCCGGCGCCAGGTACGGGCGGAAGGGCGCCTCGGAGAAGGGGTCCACCCCCAGGATGCGGAGCGCCCGCCCGGGGATGGCGCGGGCCAGGGCGTACCCCTCCACCACCGGCGCCGCCGCACGGACGCCGGCCCCCACCCGGATGGCGGTGAAGATCGAATCGGGGAGGCCGCCCGGCCCGCCGTCCACCTGGTGCGTGGCGCGCCCGGCCACCGTCTCGGTGGAGACCCGGAAGGCCTCGCGGGCGCTCTGGATGGCCAGATCGATGGCCACCACCACAGCGACGCCCAGCGCCACGCCCGCCACCGTCAGGAAGAGCTGCCCGGGGTGGCGCGCCAGGAAGCGACGGGAGGACCGCCCCAGGAGGCTCACGACCGCGCGTCCTCCCGCAGCCGCCCGTGATCCAGCACCAGCACCCGGTCCGCGCGGGCGGCCACCTCCCGCGCGTGGGTCACCGCCAGCAGCGTGCGCCCGCCCTCCCGCACCAGCCCGTCCAGCAGGTCCAGCATCCGCGCCCCGGTATCGGGGTCCAGGTTGCCCGTGGGCTCGTCGGCCAGGATCAGGTCCGGCTCG
Organism: Longimicrobiales bacterium; assembly: GCA_032250975.1. Taxonomy (GTDB): domain Bacteria; phylum Gemmatimonadota; class Gemmatimonadetes; order Longimicrobiales; family Gaopeijiaceae; genus Gaopeijia. Next base: position 1,718 of record JAVVFC010000148.1, read on the forward strand.
TGCACCAGGGCCCGCGCGAGCGCGACCCGCTGCTGCTCCCCGCCCGAGAGGCGGTCGGGGAAGGTGTCCTCCCGGCTGCCCAGCCCCACGCGCTCCAGGAGTTCCCGCGCGCGCGCCGTCCCGGCGGCGCCCACCCGCCCCTTGAGCTCCAGGGGGAGGAGCAGGTTCTCCAGCACCGTGAGCGTGGGGAGGAGGTTGAAGAACTGGAAGACGAACCCCAGGTGCCGGCGCCGGAAGAGCGTGCGCTCCCGCTCCGAGAGGGTGGTGAGATCGGTGCCCGCCACCTGCACCATCCCCGCGTCGGGGAGGTCGATCCCGCTCACCAGGTTCAGGAGGGTGGACTTCCCGCTCCCGCTCGGTCCCAGCAGGACCACGAACTCCCCGCGCCGCACCGTGGCGGTGGCGTCGAGCAGGATCTCGTGGCGGCGCCCGCCCTCCACGTACCCCTTCCGGAGGCCCTGGAGGCGGAGCACGGGGTCGGAGGGGGTGGCGGTGTCGGTGGCCAAGGCGGTGGCGGCCGGGTGCGGGGAGCAATCCCCCGGGACCCGGCAGTCACCGGGCCCGAGGGACGCGCAACTACCCCGCCGGGGGGAGGGGTTCCCGCGCTACCGTGGAATCCAGTCGAACCCCAGGTATGCCACGAACTCGAACTCGCCCCCGTCGCGGCTCCTGCCCACTGTCAGGGGGGCGAAGTCGTCGGGATCGAACTCCAGGAAGTACTCGACGCCCGCACCGGCCCGCAGGAAGAGCCCCGGTCCGTCCCGGGCTCCCGAAAGGGGGAGGCGGAGCTGGAGGTGCGCCGGAAACGACCCGTGCCAGAATGCCTCGTCGGCATCTCCGAAGAAGCGGTGCAGTGAGGCTCCCAGGCTCAACTCCAGGGGATCCCGGAGGGGAATCTCCACTGCCGGCTTTATGGAGAACATGCGCACCGCGCCGTCGTCGGGCTCCACCACGTCGTCGGATCCCACACGGTTCAGGAACGCCGCGGAGATGCGGAAGCGGGCGTGCTCCGAGACCGGATGGAAGTACGATCCCGCCACGCCCACCATACGGGGTCCGCTCAACCGGTTGATGAAGTCCAGGATCGCCCCCCACCCGCTCCCCTCCTGGGCCCGGACCGCCGTCGGCGAACCCAGGATAGACAGGATAACGAGGGCCGCAGTCAGGAATCTGCTCATGGTCATCTCCACGCTGGAGGTATGCCCCGCGGGGCAGAGAGAGGTCAGCGCCCCCGATTCACGGACGAGAAGGCCTCGGGTCCCTCAAAGGGGTTTCCCCGCCCACCGAGGCGCCGCACTTCGAGGCCGTTGTCCCTGGAATGAACCACCGTGATGCCCGCCTCGGGGTCGTAGACCAGGAGGCTGGACGGCGTCTCCTTGAGGAGATAGCCCGGGCGCCCCTCCACCAGGACCCGCTCGGCGTCGGCATCCCAGAGGATGCGCCAGGGGAGCGTGGCGACCAACAGGAGGAGGAGGATCAGGGACAGACTCCCCCAACGGGAGAAGGCTACCCGCCCGGACAGGACCGTTCTCCGCCGCAGCCAGCGGAAGACGCTCCGCCAGGTGAAGAGGAGGGTCGCGATGACGAGGCTGAGAACCACCGGATAGGAGCGTCGGAGCCAGGGGTCCGCCAGCCCCTGCGTGTCCGCCAGGACCATCCCCTCCAGGATTCCCCGATAGGGAAACAGGGCCAGCATGCCGACCGCCAGCACCGTAAGCAGGTACAGGTCCGCCACCGTCGCGGGGCGCAGCCGCCGCCACGCGCGTTGCCAGAAGCCCCCCAGGGTACGGATGGCGGCATCCACGGTGTTCCCGAGCCGAGGCGTCCGATGGACCACCCACCCCCCCGCCCGGACCAGGATGTGCGCAGCAACGTAGACGGTCATGGCCGCCGCGACGAAGATCAGGAGGGGGATGAGGGTCTGGACTCCCAGCGCCAGGAAGTCGCTCCGCGACGGCGTGTGCGCGGGGGGGATTCCCAGCCTGAGGTCATGGACCCGGTTGGTGAGGAATCCCAGGGTGGTAATGAGCGCCACGAGGGCCGCGGCGACGCCCACCCCCCGCAGCCAGCGAGGCAGGGGGGCCGAGCCCTGCGAACCCTCCCCAGGCACCGTGGAGGGGCCCGGGGGGGCTCGTCCTTCCAGGATTTCCGTGAGGGCGTCCCGGAAAGCGCCGGCGTCGGGATACCGATCCCCCAGATTCCGGGCCAGGGCCTGGCGCAGCGCGCGGTCGAGAGGCTCGGAGACCGCGTCCCGAACCACCCGCGCCGAGGGTGCCGGCTCGGTCACCTTGCGCGCCAGGATGGCCTGGGGCATGCGGGCGGTGAAGGGGGGATCGCCGGTAAGGGCCTCGTAGAGCACGCACCCGAGCGAGTAGACGTCGCTGCGCCCGTCCAACTCCTCCGATCCCGCCGCCTGCTCGGGGCTCATGTAGAGGGGGGACCCAGGTGCCGCGCCCGACGCGGTAAGGCGGCCGGCGGACACTTCGCGGGTCAGGAGCGCGATACCGAAGTCCGCCACCACGGCGTGCCCGGCCTCCAGCAGGATGTTGCCCGGCTTGATGTCGCGGTGGACGATCCCTGCCTGGTGCGCGTGCGCCAGCGCATCCGCAACCTCCACGCCCATGCGGACGACCTTCTCCACCGGGAGCTGCTTCTCGCTGGCGAGTCGGTCGGCCAGGGACTCCCCCGTCACATAGGGCATGACGTAAAAGGGAAGGCCGTCCACCTCCCCGGAATCGAGAAGCGGAAGAATGTTGGGGTGGTTCAGCCGGGACTCGAGCTGGATCTCACGGCGAAAACGGTCGGTTCCCACCACGGCCGCCAGTTCCGGCAGGAGCACCTTGATGGCCACGCGTCGGATGTGGCGAAGATCCTCACCAAGATAGACCACGGCCATCCCGCCCCGGCCGATCTCGGCCGAGACGTGGTACACGCCGTCGAGCTCGCTGTTCAGGAGACCGATCAGGTCCACCATGGAGCTCCTCCGGGAATCGGTGTGTCGATGCCGCAGGACCCATGAATATTGAAGGGTCCGGCCCCGCGGGCCACAATTTCCGCCCGTCCCGATCCTCGTCCGCCCCGCGCCGACCTCCCCCGACCGCCCCCCGGGGGAGGGGGCCGGGCTGCGCCTACTCCGCCGGCTCCCGGAGCCCCAGCTGCTGCGGCAGGGTGCTGAGCTCCAGCACCTTGAAGGTGCGGTCCCCCACGGGGAGCGAGACCACCACCTCCTCGCCCTCGCGCGCCCCGGTGAGGCCGCGCCCGATGGGAGACGCCAGCGACACCTGGCCGGAGTCGAGGTCCATGAAGTCGCCGGCCACGAGGGTGAAGTGTACCTCCTCCTTCAGGTGGTAGTCCAGCACCTTCACCTTGGAGCCGAACCCCACCCGGTCCGCGGGCATGGCCTTCACGTCGATCTTGGAGAGCTCCGACACCCGGCTCTGCAGGTGACCGATGCGGGCCTGTACGAACTGCTGCCGCTCCAGCGCGAACTTGTACTCGGCGTTCTCGCGCAGGTCGCCCAGTTCCACCGCCTTGCTGATGCGGTCGGGGAGCTCGACGTTCAGCTCGTACGTCAGCTTCTCGATCTCGTCCTCGATCCTCTGGCGGATGTCGTCCAGCATGGTCCGTCACTCCGGGTGGCGGCCGGCCGGCCGCGTCCATGGGCAACAGGAAAACGCGGCGCCGCCCCGGACTCCCGACCGGGGCGGCGCCGTTTCCTTAGCGGTTTCGGAGGATACGCTGGCGGGGGGAGAAGGTTCCTCGGGAAGGTCCGGGGGAGCCGGGGCGAACGGGCGCGGACCCGTGCGGCGCGCCCACGTGGGACGCGGCTAGACCGGCCCCGCCCCCTCCGGCATGCCAGCCTCGATGCGGCGCACCACCGCCCACGCATCCTCCAGCGACTCCGCCACCACGTTCACGTGGCCGATCTTACGGCCGGGCCGGGGCGCCTTGCCGTAGAGGTGCAGGTGGGCCCGCGGCTCGGCCAGCACCGCCTCCACGGGCGGAAGTCCCCCCAGGAGGTTGAGCATGACGGTGGTGCCCACCGGGGCCGTGCTCCCCAGCGGCAGGCCCAGCACCGCGCGCAGGTGGTTCTCGAACTGGGAGGTGACGGCGCCGTCCTGGGTCCAGTGGCCGGAGTTGTGCACCCGGGGGGCCATCTCGTTGGCCAGCAGCCCGTCGGGGGTCTGGAAGAACTCCACCGCCATCACCCCCACATACCCCAGCTCCTCCATGAGGCGGCGCACCGAGTCCTCGGCGGCGCGCTGCACCCCCGGCTCCACCTCCGGCGCCGGCGCGGCGGTGGTGTGCAGAATCCCCCGGGTGTGGACATTCTCCACCAGCGGGTAGGCGGCGAACGCTCCCTCGGCCCCCCGCACTGCCACCAGGGAGAGCTCCCGGGAGAAGTCCACGAACGACTCCAGCAGGAGGGGTACGCCCCCCACCGTCCGCCAGGCGGCGTCCAGGTCGTCCGGGTCGAGGATCGGGGCCTGCCCCTTGCCGTCGTACCCCATGCGCCGGGTCTTGAGCATGGCGGGGGCGCCCAGCTCCGCCAGCGCGGCCTCCAGTTCCTCCCGGGTGTCCACCGCCCGGTATGCGTTGGTGGGGATCCCCAGGCGGGTGAAGCCGTGCTTCTCCCGCAGCCGGTCCTGGGCCATCTCCAGCGCGGCCGGCGCCGGGTGCACGGTGGTGTCCTCCCCCAGGAGGCGGGCGGCGTCCACCGGGACGTTCTCGAACTCGTAGGTGGCCACGGCGAGACCGTGGCCGAAGCGGTGCAGCGCCTCCGGGTCGTCGTAGGCGCCCCGGATCACCTCCCCCACCGAATCCACCGGCGAGGGGCTCTTCGGCTCCAGGAAGCGGAAGCGGAGCCCCAGGGGGACGCCGGCCAGCGCCGTCATGCGCCCCAGCTGCCCGCCCCCCAGGATCCCGACCACGGGCTCCACCGAGGGCTCGGATGTGGGCGCCGCCGCCCCGGCCGCGCTCTCCTCCACGCGCGCCGTCACCGCCCGCTCCCGGCCGACCTCACGGCGCCGGGACCCGTGGGTCGGGATCGTCCAGCACCGACTGCGTCCGGGCGTCGCGGTAGGCCCGGACCGCCTCGCGGATGGCGGGGTGCTTCGTTCCCAGGATCTGGGCCGCCAGGAGCGCGGCGTTGGCGGCCCCGGCCCTGCCGATGGCCAGCGTCCCCACCGGGATGCCCCCGGGCATCTGGACGATGGAGAGGAGCGAGTCCAGCCCATTCAGCGCCCGGGACTGCACCGGGACGCCCAGCACCGGGACCACGGTCTTCGACGCCACCATCCCGGGGAGGTGGGCGGCGCCTCCCGCCCCGGCGATGATGACCTCCAGCCCCCGCGCCTCGGCGCTCCCGGCGTACTCGAACAGCAGGTCCGGCGTGCGGTGGGCCGAGACCACCCGCACCTCGTGCGGCACATCGAGCGCTTCCAGAATGTCCACGGCGTGCTTCATGGTCTCCCAGTCGGAGCGGGAGCCCATGATGACACCGACGAGGGGGGCGGCCATGGCGGACGGGTATGGGGTGAACGCACGGTGGAGCGGTGGCGGCTCCGGCCCGGGACCCTCCCGGGGAGGAGTGGAGGGTGCGCGCCCGGCGGCCGGGGGTCAAGGCCGAAACTTCGGGTCCGCCCCGGCGGTTTCATGAGGGTGCCCTG
>JAVVFC010000149.1:0-7374 GCA_032250975.1 Longimicrobiales bacterium
CCGCTCCAGCGCCTCTCGCTCACGCCCATGGTGGAGATGGCCGACCCGGTGGGCGAGGGGCGGCTGCGCGCCGACCTCTGGTTCGGCTACAGCAACATCTTCGAGCAGGACTCCACCGACACCCACAACCTGTACCTGGATCTGGAGCGGCTGGTCACGGCGCTGACGGTGCGCTACGGGGTGAACGAGCGGCTGGAGGTGGGGGCGCGGGCCACCATGGAGACCACCCACAGCGGCTTCCTGGATTCCACCGTCGATTCTTTCCACCGCATCCTCTCGCTGGGCAACGGAGACCGGGACCGCTTTCCGCAGGGCGCCTTCGGCCAGCGGCTGGAGCGGGGCGGCGAGCTGGTGCTGGACGTGGAGCAGCGCGGCTTCGCGCTGGAGGACGTGCGCCTGTTCGCCAAATGGCTGCTCTATCGGGGCGCGGACCGGGGGAGTGCGCTCTCGGTGCGGGGCGTGGCGCGCATCCCCACCCAGGACAATCGCGTGGGCTCCGAGCGCTCGGACGTGGGCCTGATGCTGCTGGGTCGAAGACGTCTGGGCGGCTGGCACCTGCACAGCATGCTCGGCGCCGCCACCGTCCGCCGCGCACCCGAACTGCGGGACCTGCTCGAGGGGAGCCAGTACTTCGCCATGGTGGGCGTGGAACGCCCCTTCAGCGAGAACTTCTCCGGGCTCCTGCAGTTCACCGTCCAGTCACCCCTGGTCACCGGCTTCGACGAGGGGGAGGTGGACGGTCACGTCATCAACACCGTCTTCGGCGTGGCATGGCGCACGGGGGGAGGGTGGCGCTGGGAGATCGGGTTCCAGGAGGACACGCCTCCCGAGCGCCCCTCGGTGGACTTCACCCTGCAGGTGGGCGTGAGCCGGAGCTGGTAGCCGCCCCGGAGCCTCCGGAGTGGCCCGCGTGTCCGGAGTGGTCGTGCTCGGGCGCGCCCAGCACGGGCGGCAGCGCCCCCGCGTCCTCCTGAAAGAACCGGTCGTTCGGATCCAGCGCGGGCCAGCGGTTCAGGTCGTCGGGCACGAAGAGCCCCACCACGTGGGCCATGCCGCCGTCCGGGATGACCTCTCCGGTGGGGTTGTCGTAGACCCCCACCACCCGGTAGCGCACCCCCGGCTCCAACCGTACGCGGGCGTCCATGAGCTTGAAGAAGCGCCGGAAGATGCGCTGCTCGACCGCGACCACGCGCCCCTGGGCGTCCCGCTCGGGGAGGAGCCGGAAGAGCACCTCGCCCGTCTCGGCGTTCTCGAGGCGGAGCTCCTGCCCATGGTCGTGCAGATGGCCGCTGGCGGCCAGCAGCCCGCCGCCGACCGGGACCTCGAACTCGAAGGCCTCGGCGTAGCGCCCCGGCGGCAGGTCGAAGGACGTCTTGCCGCCGATGTTGTTGTTGGTGTCGAAGTAGACCGGCAGCGCCGCCTCACCCATGCGGTCGCCCTCCGCGTAGGGAAGGATGATCTGCATGTAGACATCGTGGAGCGGGACGCCCGTCTCGTTCTTCCACATTGCGTAGACGCCGATCGAATCCCCGCGGGCGACCGGAACCTCGAGGGCGCCGGGCAGCTTGACGTCCGGCGTCTCCGTTCCGAAGCCGAAGAGGCGCTCCGCCACCGGGTAGACCAGCTGGCGGCGGCCGAAGTTGACCCCGATCACGTGGTGGAAGAGGTCGCGCGGCAGCCGGGTCCCGTCGGCCGAGTAGGCGGCCAGCCGGAAGCCCTTCAGCCCCGGATCCACGGGCCACCGGAACACGGCCATGGGGCTGTACATCTCCTCGTGCGCGGAGTGGTCCATGGCATGGTGGTCCATGCCCGGCTCGGTGGCGGGGACGTCGAACGGCCCGATGAGCACCTCGATCTCCTTGCGCTCCGCGTCCACCGAGACCCGGGCGGCCGGCTCCGCTCCGGCGCGCAGCTGGTCGACGGGGGTGGCGGGAACGCCCTTGTAGCCGGTGGACATGCAGCCGGCGGCCGCAAGGGCGACGATCCAGATCGAGTGTTTGGTGTGCATCGTTCGTCTCTGCTGTCTTACGGGGGTACGAGGGTCCTGCGCGTCGGGATCCGGCGTCTCCGGCCCCTGGCTTCTTCCCCGTAATCCCTCGGCCCGGCGCGCCGTTCCCGCTACACGCCGGCCAGACGCAGCAGTTCGCCGCTGGCGATCAGCTTGCGGGCTCCGAGGATCCCCAGCACCCACCAGGTGGTGAGGCCGCCCAGCACCAGCACCGTCTTCAGCCCGCCGCTCAGCGGCAGCAGGACCACCGCCAGGCTCACCAGCAGGATCCAGGTGGAGCGGTGCAGCTTGGCCAGGTGCCTGTGGTCGTAATCGGTATGGCCGAGCGTGTGGTTGTGGATGGCCACGTAGTTGCCCGCCTTGCGTCCCTGCTTGATCAGCCAGACGGCGGTCAGCAGGTGCGTCTCGCGCACCGTGAGGTCCCAGTTCTGCAGGCGCAGGGCGTGCTCGTGCTCCTCCTCGTCGGCCAGGTGGATCATGTCGTGGGTGGTGGTCGTCGACTGGATGTGTACCGGCGCGGTGTAGCCCGTGCCCCGGTGGGAGTAGCCGCCCCCGCCCCCGCCCGAGACCTTGGTCTCGAGTTGCTTCGAGGCGCCGACCACCTTGCCCCGGAAGAAGTTGTGCTCGTAGGTCTTTCCATTGATGTCGATCGCGGCCATTGTGGGCCTCCTGGGTGGAAGGGATTCCCTTCGCATTGCGCAGAATCCTTCCCCCGGCTGTCACGGCCGGCCTCCGCCCCCGACCCCCCCCGCACGCGCACCCGTATGGAACCCACCCCCAACGGTGAACTGGACGCGCACTTCAGCGCCGCATACGAAGAGCTGCGCCGGCTGGCCGGGAGCGTGGCCGCCGGGGAGCGGGCGGTGACGCTGAGCCCCACCGCGCTGGTGGGGGAGGCGTACCTCAAGCTGGCGCGCGCCGGCGTCCCGACGCCCGACTCGCCCCTCCACTTCCGGCGCATCGCCGCCCGCGCCATGCGCCAGGTGCTGGTGGAGGCGGCGCGCCGCCGGCGGGCCGCCAAGCGGGGGAGCGCGGCCGCACCCATCACCCTGGACGAGGCGCACGCCGTGGCCACCGGGCGGGACCTGGAGGTGCTGGCGCTGGACGAGGCCCTCACCGAGCTGGCCGCCCTGGACCCCCGCCAGGCGCGCCTGGTCGAGTACCGCTTCTTCGGTGGGCTCGAGATCACCGAGATCGCCGCCCTGCTGGGCGTCTCCGAGTCCACGCTGCACCGAGACTGGCGGGCGGCCCGCGCCTGGCTGGCCGTGCGGCTCGGCTGACCCGACGCCGTGCACCTCGACCCCGACCGCTGGCAGCGCGCCCAGGCCCTCTTCCACGCCGCCCTGGAGCTCGCCCCCGGAGACCGGACCGACTTCCTGGCGGTCGCCTGTGGAGCGGACGGGGAACTGCGGGCGCAGGTGGAGGCGCTGCTGGCCGGGGACGCGCGCTCAGCGGAGGGCGGGACCCCGACGGGCGCCCTGCTGCCGGACGGCCTGCTGGCCGGCGGCCTGCCCGGAGCGGCGAGGGCCCTGCTGGGCGCGGCCGCCGCCCTGCCGGAGCGGGTGGGCCCCTACCGCCTGACCCGGCTGCTCGGGCGGGGCGGGATGGGCGAGGTGCACCTGGGCGAGCGGGACGACACCGGCGGCGTGGCCGCCATCAAGTTCCTCCGGGACGCCCCTCTCTCCCCGACGCGCCGGGAGCGCTTCGCCCTGGAGCAGCGCACGCTGGCCAGCCTCGACCACCCCTCGATCGCGCGCCTCTACGACGCCGACGTCCTCCCCGACGGCACGCCCTACTTCGTGATGGAGTACGTGGACGGCCTGCCGCTCACCGAGTACCTGGCCTTCTGGAACTCCTCGCTCACCGAGCGCCTGCGGGTCTTCCGCGCGGTGTGCGAGGCGGTGCAGGCGGCGCACCGCCAGGCCGTGATCCACCGCGACCTGAAGCCCTCCAACATCCTGGTGCGCGCCGACGGGACCCTGAAGCTGCTCGACTTCGGGATCGCGAAGCAGCTCGACGACCCCGCCGAGGTACCGGATGCCGGCCCGGGCGGGGCGGGCGACCGTACCCGCACGCTCCTCCCCCTGATGACCCCCGCCTACGCGGCTCCCGAGCAGCTGCGCGGCGAGCCCACCGGGATCTACACCGACGTCTATGCCCTGGGCGTGCTGCTCTACGAGATCCTGACGGGACGCCAGCCGCTCGACCTCCAGGGTCTGACTCCGGGCGAGGTGGAGACCGCCGTCTCGCACCAGGCGCCGCCCCGCCCCTCGCAGATGCGCGCCGGAGCCGGAGGAGGCCGCCTGCTGAGCGCGTCGCGGGGGGCCTGGGCCGAGTTGGACGTGCTCTGCCTGACCGCCATGCACAAGGACCCGCAGCGCCGCTACAGCACCGTGCAGGGCCTGATCCGGGACCTGGACAACTTCCTCGGCGGCGAGCCGCTCGACGCCCGCCCCGACACCCTGGGCTACCGCGCGGCCAAGTTCGTGCGGCGCAACGCGCGCGGGGTGGCGGCCGCGGTGGTGGTGGTGCTCGCGGGCGCGGCGACGGTGGCCTTCTACACGGCCCGCCTGTCGGCGGCGCGCACGGCGGCGCTGGCCGAGGCGGAACGGTCCGGCCGCATTCAGGGGTTCATGATGGAGTTGTTCCAGGGGGGCGACCCCGCGGCGGGCCCGGCCGACACCCTGCGGGTGCTGACGCTCATCGAGCGGGGCGTGCAGGAGGCGGCGGCCCTGGAGGCGGAGCCCGCCGTGCAGGCGGAGCTCCTGGCCACGCTGGGCGGTCTGCTGCAACGGATGGGGAGCCTGGAGCGCGCCGACTCCCTGCTCGCCCGCGCGCTGACGCTGCGGCGGTCCCTGGCGGGCGGGGGCGGCCGGGAGGGCGGTCCCGGGGCGGCGGCCGACGTGGCGAAGAGCCTGGTGGCGCTGGCGACCCTGCGGGTGGACCAGGCGCGCCTGGAGGAGGCCGAGGCGCTCGCCCGGCAGGGGATGGCGACCGCCTCGGGGCTGCCGCGCGACCATCCGGCCGCGCTCGAGGCCCGCACCACGCTGGGGCGGGTCCTGCAGGAGGTGGGGCGCTACGACGAGGCCGTGCCCGTGCTGGAGGAGGCCGTGCGCGGCTACGCGGCGCGCGCGGAGCCCGGACCCGAGTACCCGGCCGCGCTCACCGAGCTGGCCAACACCCACTTCTACGCCGGACGCTACGACGCCTCCGACTCGCTCAACCGGGTGGCGCTGGCCGCCTACCGGGAGCGCTACGGCGCGCGCCACCCCACGGTGGGCGACGGGCTCATCAACCTGGGCGCCGTGCAGTTCCAGCGCGGCCGCTACCGCGAGGCCGAAGCGCGCTACCGCGAGGGGCTCGCCATCCTGCTCGCGCACTACGGCGCCGACCACCCGGAGACCGCCTCGGCGCGCACCATGCTGGCGCGCGCGCTCAACTACCAGGAGCGCCCGCAGGAGGCGCTCGAGCACCTGAGTCTGGCGCTGGGGACGCAGCTCCGGCTGCTGGGCCCGGTGCACCGGGACGTCGCCTCCACCCGCAACGAGCTGGGGCTGGTGGCGCTGGCGGCAGGGGACCTGGAGCTGGCGGAGTCCAGCTTCCGCGAGATGGCGGACATCTACGACCGCATCTACGACGCGCCCCATTGGTTCATGGGCATCGCGCGCTCCAACCTGGGCGCGGTGTACCTGGAGGCGGAGCGGTGGCCGGAGGCCGAGGCGCGCTTCCGCGAGGCCGCCGAGCTGTTCGCGGCCACGCTCGCGCCCGAGGACCTGAACACCGGGGTCGCGCGCATCAAGCTGGGGCGCGCACTCCTGCGCCAGGAACGCTGGCGCGAGGCGGCGGCGGAATCCCGGGCCGGCTACGACATCGTCTCTCCGCTCACCGAGCCCTCGGTGAGCTGGCTGCAGTCGGCCCGCGCCGACCTGGCCGAGGCCCACCGGGCCCTGGGCGACGAGGCGGAGGCCCGCCGCTGGGAGGCCGAGGCGGAGCGCGTGCGTGCGGAGGCGGAGCGCGGATAGTCGAGGGCGGCCTCGCCCCCGACTTGCCCCGTGCGCGCGCACGGGAGAAGGTACGGGTGGCCGTTCCCTTCCGACCCCCCACTCCGACCGAGCGAGCGAGGTGCCCATGCCATCCCGATCCCCCCTTCCGCGGCTCCTGACCGCCGCCGTCTGCGCCCTGGCGGCCGCCGCCGTATCCGCCCCGGCTTCGGCCCAGACCTTCCCCTCGGACGACCCGGTCATCCGGGCGATCTGGGAGCAGGGGATGACCGACGACTCCCGGGTGGAGTGGATGGCCCAGCGCCTGCTGGACTCCATCGGGCCGCGTCTCTCGGGGAGCTCCGGCCAGCGGGCGGCCATCGCCTGGACGCGCGAAACGCTCGAGGGGTGGGGCGTGCCGGCGACGCTGCACGAGTACGGCACCTGGCGCGGGTGGGAGCGGGGCATCACGCACATCGACCTGCTGGCGCCGCGCGTGCGCACCCTGAACGGCACCATGCTGGCGTGGAGCCCGGGAACGGAGGGGCCCGTCGAGGGCGAGGTGGTGGCGCTGCCGGACTTCGCCTCGGCCGAGGCGTTCCGCGCCTGGCTGCCCTCGGTGCGGGGCCGTTTCGTGGCGCTCAACGCGGCCGAGCCCACCTGCCGCGCCCCGGAGAGCTGGGAGGCGCTGGCCACCGAGGCGTCGTGGGGACGCATGCAGGCGCTGCGCGACTCGGTGTTCGGGGCGTGGAACGCGGGCATGCGCGCCCTGGGCGGCATCGGCGCGGTGTCCGGGGCGCTGGAGGCGGCCGGGGCGGCCGGGATCCTGCGCGCCAACTGGTCGCAGGGGTGGGGCGCCAACAAGATCTTCTCGGCCACCACCGAGGCGATCCCCTCGCTGCACCTGAGCTGCGAGGACTACGGGCTGGTGCACCGGCTGGCCGTCAACGGCCAGGGGCCGCTCCTGCGCGTGGACGCGCACGCGCGCTTCACGGGCGAGGAGCCGGTGGCCAACGTGATCGGGACGCTGCGGGGCACCGAGCTGCCGGACGAGTACGTACTGCTCACCGCCCACCTGGACTCCTGGGACGGCGCCTCGGGCGCCACCGACAACGGGTCCGGGACGGTGATGATGATGGAGGCGATGCGGATCCTGAAGGCGGTCTACCCGGCGCCCCGCCGCACCATCGTGGTGGCGCTCTGGGGCGGCGAGGAGCAGGGGCTGATCGGATCGGCCGCCTACGCCGAGGACCACCCCGAGGTGGTGGACAACCTCCAGGCCGCCTTCAACCAGGACAACGGCACCTGGCGGGTGGACTTCATCCGCATGCAGGGCTTCCTGGGCGCGGGCGAGCACTTCGGGCGCTGGTTCAGCCGCATCCCGCC
>JAVVFC010000014.1:0-29955 GCA_032250975.1 Longimicrobiales bacterium
GGGACGATGTCGGGAACCTGACCGTGGCGTATAACAAGGTGACGATGAAGAAGGTGACCAAGTCGGTCACGCTCGAGCCGCGCGTGGGAAACCCCGCCCCGCGTGTTACCGAGTTCCGGGCCGGCATGGTGAACTCGATCGGGCTGGCCAACCCGGGGGTCGCCGCCGTGCGGCGCCGGAAGCTGCCCTGGCTGGCCGCCAACCTGCGCCGATGCCGGGTCCTGGTGAGCGTCGCCGGCCATCGCACCGAGGAGTACCGGGAGGTGGTCGCCCAGCTGGCGGACGCCGACGGCTTCGTGGGCTTCGAACTCAACCTCTCCTGCCCGAACGACGCCCGGAGGGGCGGACGTCCCTTCGCGCTCGATCCGCTCGCGCTGCGGTCGGTGGTGACGGAGTGCCGCGCCATCACCGACCGCCCGCTCCTCGTCAAACTGGCGCCCAACGACCCGTCCCTTCCGGAGACGGCACGGATTGCGCAGGAGGCGGGCGCGGACGGGATCACCCTGGTGAACACCCTGCCCGGGCGCGTGCTGGACGCATCCGGCACCCCGGTGCTGGGCGCCGTCCAGGGAGGGGTGAGCGGGGCGGCCCTGACCCCCGTCGGGCTGCAGGCGGTGGCGGTGGTGCGCGCCGCGGTGGACCTTCCCCTGGTGGGCGTGGGGGGGATCCTCACCGCCGCCGACGCGCGGGACTACCTCCGCGTCGGCGCCTCGCTGGTGCAGATGGGAACGGCGAGCTTCGCCGCTCCCCGGCAGCCGGTGCGCGTGGCGCGGGATCTGGACCGCCAGGGGTGGCCGCGGGTTCCCGTCCCGGGCCGATCGCGGGTCCCCACGCCCCCACCCGTCCACCCGCAACCCGAACTCGGGTCCGTCCCATGAGCCAGCTCGTCGTCGCCCTCGATCTGCCCTCCGGTCGTGAAGCCCTCGAACTGGTGGACCGGCTCGGCGACGAGGGCTCGTTCTACAAGGTGGGCCTCGAGCTCTACACCCGGGAAGGGCCGGGTCTGGTTCGCGCCCTCAAGGGGCGGGGCTGTTCCGTCTTCCTCGACCTGAAGCTCCACGACATTCCCCACACGGTGGAGCGCGCCGCCGCCGCGGCCGCCGACCTGGGTGTTGATCTGCTCACCGTGCACGCCACCGGGGGGAGCACCATGCTCGAGGCCGCGGTGCGGGGCGTGCGCGCGTCCGGGGCCGGTACGCGCACGCTTGCCGTCACGCTCCTCACCTCGCTCAGCGCGGCCGAGATCGAGGCCGTGTGGGGGCGCACACTCGACTCGATCCGGGACGAGGTGCTGCGGCTGGCGGCCGCGGCCCGTGCGGCAGGCGCGGACGGCGTGGTGGCCTCGGCGCTCGAAGCCCGGGACCTGCGGCGGACACTCGGTGCGGAGGCGCTTCTGGTCACCCCTGGCATCCGCCTCGCGGGAGGGGAACACCACGACCAGAGCCGGGTCGCCACCCCGGCCGTTGCGGTGGAGGCGGGCGCTACCCACCTGGTCGTGGGGAGGCCCATCACCGGCGCCGCCGACCCGCGCGCGGCGCTCCTGCGGGTTCGGAGCGAGATCGCCTCCGCCACGCCGGGGTCCGCACGGTAGTCCGGTCGGGGAAGGGTTCCCCCGCACCCTCCCCGCACCCCATCTTCCTTCGTCCCTCGCCGCCGGCCCTCCGGTGGCGGGTCCGAACCGACCACCTCGCGCGCTGGGGCCGTGCCGCATGCCACTGGTTCTCTACAACTCGCTGACCCGGAGCCTCGAGCCCTTCGAGCCGCGCACGCCGCCGGTGGCGCGGGTCTACGGCTGTGGCCCCACCATCTACGGCCGCGCCCACATCGGCAACTTCCGCACGTTCATCGTCTACGACCTGCTGCACCGCGTGCTGGCGCGTGAGGGGTGGGACGTCCGCTTCGTGGTGAACTTCACCGACGTGGACGACAAGACCATCGAGGGGGCGGCCCGCGCCGGGCAGGCGCTGGCCGAGTACACCCGGCCCTTCGGCGAGGCCTTCCTGGAGGACGTCGCCACGCTGGGGGTGCGCCCCTTCCACGCCATCCCGCGGGCCACCGAGCACGTCGCGGACATGGTGGCGTGGATCGAGCGCCTGGAGGAGCGGGGGCTGGCCTACCAGGCCGACGACGGCTCCGTCTACTTCCGCATCGCCGCCTTCCCGGCGTACGGGGCGCTCTCCGGCAACCGGGCGGACGCCACCGAGGGGCGCTCCCGCATCGAGTCGGACGAGTACGACAAGGACGACGTGCGTGACTTCGTGCTCTGGAAGGCGGCGCGCCCCGCGGATCGCGACGTGGAGGCCGTCTGGGACTCCCCGTGGGGTCCGGGCCGTCCCGGCTGGCACCTGGAGTGCTCGGTGCTGAGCGTGGGGGCGCTGGGCGAGACGCTCGACATCCACCTGGGCGGCGAGGACCTGCTCTTCCCCCACCACGAGAACGAGATCGCCCAGTCGGAGGGGGTCACAGGCCGGACCTTCGCCCGCTTCTGGCTGCACACGCGCCACCTGCGCGTGGAGGGGCAGAAGATGTCCAAGTCGCTGGGGAACACCTACACCGTCCCGGAGCTGCGCGAGCGCGGCCACGCCCCGGCCGCCATCCGCCACCTGCTCATCTCGGCGCAGTACCGTCGGGAACTGAACTTCACCTTCGAGGGGCTCGCGGGATCGGCACGGGCGGTGGACCGCCTGGTGTCGCTGCACCGCCGCCTGCAGGAGGAAACCCGCAGCGACCCCGACGGGGCGGGGGCGGGACTCATCCCCCTCGCGGAGCGCGCCCTCGCCGACTTCGACGCCGCGCTCGGGGACGACCTGAACTCCTCCGAGGCGCTGGCTGCGCTCTTCGTGTTCGTGCGGGACGTGAACGCCGCCCTGGACGCGGCCGGGGGCGCGGCCGGACCCGAGGAGCTGGAGGCGGCGCGGGCGGCGCTGGCCTCCATGGATCAGGTGCTCGGACTCCTCGAGCTGGCGCTCCGGAAGGACGACAGCGAGGATGGAGCCGGGCTGGCGGCCTGGGTGGAGGAGATGATCCGGGCCCGCGCCGAGGCGCGGGCCGGGAAGGACTGGGCCCGTGCCGACGAGATCCGCGACGCCCTGACCGCGCGCGGCGTGGTGCTGGAGGACACCCCCGCCGGGACGCGCTGGAAGCGGGGATAGGAGCCTGTCCCGGCGCCACCCGTCATCCGCGGAGGGCTGTTCCCCCCGGCCCGGGGAGTGCTAGCTTTTCCCCCCGCTGGCGTAGCTCAACTGGTAGAGCAGCTGATTTGTAATCAGCAGGTTGGGGGTTCGAGTCCCTTCGCCAGCTCTCGCGCGACCTCCCCGGGCTTCAGCCCCCTTCGCCGTAGATCACCGGGTCGCGGAAGGTCTGCGAGAAGCCGTACCAGCGGGTGTAGACCTGCATGGGACGCTCCATGCGCACGCGGGCCCCGGCGGCGTCGTGGAAGACCCCGTTCTCGACGTACATGCCGTTGGAGAGGCGCAGCGTGCGCCCGTCCCATTCCGCGCGCTCGGCGTCCACGTAGACGGCGTTCAGGCTCACGCTCACCGGCTCCAGGAAGACCAGCACCCGGCGCCCCTGGAAGGTGTCCAGCACGAAGCGGCCGTTGCGCTGGATGGTCTCCATCGGGTAGTAGCGGGACTCATCACCGGCCCAGATCCCCATTCCCAGGTCCATCTGCGGCCGTCGGGTGTCCTCGTCGGCGACCGTACCCTGGAAGAGCCGGCTCAGCCTCCCCCGGACGCGCGCCATCAGTCCATCGTAGCGCAGATCGTCGTCCCGGCGCAGCGTACGGTCCGAGAGCGCCACCAGGGCGTCCGGGTCCTCGGCCAGGACCTGCTCCACGGTGGTCTGGCGCAGGTTGGCGATCGGGAGCGTCGTCCCCACCAGGGGGCCGTAGAGCGCATCCCCGGTGAGGTGGTCCCAGTAGGTACGGGTCTCCAGGTCGAGCATCAGGAAGAGGCCGTCGTAGAGGCCCTGCTCCTCGAAGGTGTGGACGGATCCGTCGATGGTCGGCGTCACACGGACGCCCGAGTTGCACACCACTCAGAAGGTCACCATCCACGGTTCGCCGGCCATCTCGCCCTGAGCCACGTGGTGGTATGCGAGCTGTGCGGTGACCAGGGTGAGCGTCCGTCCGCCGGCCTCGAAGGTGACGATGGGCGTGGCGGGCTCGATCGCCCCCGAGCGGAGTACGTCGGCGAGCGGCTGGAATTCGGGATCGCGCTGGGCGATGAAGTTGGGGCCCGACGAGAGGATGGCGCGGTCCACGTCGAAGCCGGGCTTGACCGGGACGGAGGGGTCGGGCGTGATCGGGGGCTCCATCCCGCCCTGGGCGCGGGCCGGTGCGGGTGCCAGGAGCCCGCCCGCGAGCAGGAGCAGGGCCACGCCCGCGCCGCGCGGGTGGAGCGCAGCGCGTAGAGGGCGTTCAGGCGCGCACGCGGGGCGCGCGGGGGCGTCGCGAAATGCCATGCCGTTCACGGTCAGCGTCCTCGGTCTGGGGTCTGCCAGAGAAAATCCACCGTCCGGGCGGCGGGTTCCCCGGTCCGGCGTGGGCCGGTCCCAGAACAACATGGGTGCGCCCCACCCCTCCCGGGAAGGTTCATGCACCGGGGCACCCCGTCCCGGACCCCCCCCGCCGCGAACCCGTGCCGCCCCGTCCCCGCCTCCGATCCGACCCGACCTCCCCCGGCATCCGGCCGGGCCCGGGCCTCCGCCTGCCGCCCGGGCTGCGTGCTGCGGGTGTGCTTGCGGGGCTGGGTGCCGCCTCCCTGTTGGCGACCCTGATCGTGCGTTCGCCCCAGCGGGTGGCCGAGTGGGGTGCGCGGCGGGCGCTGGAGCGGGCCGGCGGGACCTTCCTGGGATGGGAGGGCGTGGTTCGCCAGCGGGGGCTGGTGGACTGCGGCCCCGCGGCCCTGGCCACGCTCCTCACCCTGCTGGGAGTGGGGGTTCCACCCCTCGATTCCCTGGCTGCGTTGGCGGGGACGGGACCCACCGGCACCCGCGCCGGGGGCCTGGCCCGGGCCGGATCGCGGCTGGGGGTGCCCCTGACGCCCCGGCACCTCGACCCCGACACCCCGGGAGCGCACCCCGCTCCCTTCATCGCCTGGGTCCGGCAGAGCCACTTCGTCGTGGTGGCCGGCGTGGACGACGCCGGACGCATCCACGTGCTGGACCCGCAAGCCGGGCGGTTCCTGGTGGACGGGAAGGCCTTTCGCCGCATGTGGAGCGGCGAGGCCGTCCTCTCCTTCCCGGATCCGTCCTCCCGGCCGGCGACCGCCGGCCGGATCCACCCCCCCCTTTTCTGAGGAGGACACCATGCGCAGTCCAAGCTTCACCCTGCTCACGCTCGCCGTACTCGCGGCCTTCCTGGGCCTGCCCTTCCAGGTCGTGCAGGCGCAGGGCGCCGGGGCCTCCGATCCCATCCAGACCTCCGCGGCATTCACCGATGGGGCTCCGGCGCCCGTGTCCCCCGGGGCGCAGGTCGGCGACGTGGAGGGGCAGGGGTGGGCGGCGATCCTGAGTTGCGTCGGCTGCCTGGTCGGCGCGGGGATCGTGCTGTCGAACGGCATCACGGCCGTCATCGCCGCCATCGCAGCCGAGGGCTCCGCGCTGGCCGCGGCCGGGTGCATCCTGGTCTGCTCCAACGCCCTCGCCTCCTGACCTCGATCGAAACGGAGATTCAGCCATGACCATGACCACGACCCTGAAGCCCGGTCGGGGCGCGCCCCGCCGTGTGCTCGCCTCTCTCCTGGCCCTGACCACCCTGCTGGGGTTCGCCCCGCCCTCGCTCGCCGCCCTCCCTTCGGCCGACCCGGGCGCCCTCGCCCCGGTCCAGGACACCCCGCCGGCCGCGGTCCCGGCCGGGGACCCTGTCGGTGACCCGGCGCTCGCCACCGGCGCCGGCGACCTCAATACCGCGGCCTGCATCGGCTGCCTGACCGCGTTCATCCTGACCGGCGGCACGTCCATCCTGGGCGTGGCGGTGATGGTCATGCTCTATCCGGAGTTTGCCGCTGCCTGTGCCTTCTTCTGCTACCATGCCTGAGGTGATTCCGGGTCCGGGGGGTGGGTCCCCCCGGGCCTGGACCGGGCCACGGCTGCGGGCGGTGCTCCTGCTGGCGGTCCTGGCCGCCGGTGGGGGTGGGCTGGCGCGCCGCGCGAGGGATACCCCATCGCCCACGCCTGCCGACGTCCCCTGGCCACTGCCCCGTCTGTCCGGGGTCGGCCCGGGCGGCGCCGCCTGGCGGATGCCCGACCCGGACGGAGACCCCGCGGTCCTCCTCTACGTGACCGAGACCTGTCCGCACTGCCGGCGCGAGCTGGCGTCCTGGGAGGCCCGGGTCGAGTCCGGGCGGGCACCGCGCCCCTGGATCCTGGCCGCCCCCACGGAGGGCGGCGACCGGCGGTGGATCCCGGCGGTCCTGCGCGGGCGCGCCGTGCTGGATACCGGTGGGCATTCGGCGCGCGCGCTCGACGTACGCGCCGTCCCCCTCACTCTTTTCACCGACAGCGCGCGGGTGGTCCGGGCCGTGGTCCTGGGCCGCTCCTCGCCGTCCGCATACGAGCGGGGGCTGCAGGCCGCGGGCTTCCCGCCTCCCTCGGAGGATCCGTCATGACTCCACGAACCCACGCCCCCCCGCGCACCCGCGGGGGGGGATTCCTGAACCTCCTCATCCCCGACTTCGACGAGGTGCGGCGCTTCGAGCCACTCCTCCCCCCGCTGCTGCTGGTCTGGGTGCTGGCGGCGAGCACGGCGTTCTCTCTCCGTCCGCTGGCGGCTGCTTCGGTGCCGGACGGGGCGGGCGCGGCCCTCGACTTCATGAACGTCCTCTTCTGGATCGCCGTCCTCTCCGCCCCCCTCCTCCACTTTGTCAAGGCGACGGTGCTGGCGCTGCTGAGCTGGGCGGTCCTGGTGCTGGCGGGCGCACCCTGCCGTCTCCGCTCCCTCGTCTCGGTCCTGATCCTGGGCGAGGTGGTCATCACCGGGTACGGGGTGCTGTCGGCGCTCTGGCTCCACCTCGCGCCCCTGGTCGGGATCGGATCTCCGGGCGCGGTCTACGACCCGCTCGCGCTCGCGCAGGTTGTCCCATTCGACCATTCCCTCCCCGGCGGGCTGATTGCTAACCTCTCCGGCATGCACCTGATCTGGACGGGGTTCGTGGCGTGGGCGCTGCGGCGGGTGCAGGGGCTTCCGCTGTGGGGCGCGGCCGTCCTTGCCATCGGCATGGTGTGCGTGTTACTTGCGGCGAGCCTCCTCGGGACCTCCTACAGCCTCTGATCCATGAGCCCGACCATCTCACTCTCCGACT
Source organism: Longimicrobiales bacterium (assembly GCA_032250975.1). GTDB lineage: Bacteria > Gemmatimonadota > Gemmatimonadetes > Longimicrobiales > Gaopeijiaceae > Gaopeijia. The sequence continues at coordinate 7,305 of JAVVFC010000014.1, forward strand.
TCGGCGTGCACTTCCCGGCCTTCCGGCTGGGACCGCTCGACCTGGACCTCCAGCCCGGGGAGCGGGTGGCGCTGCTGGGCGCGAACGGGGCCGGCAAGAGCACGACTTTGCGGGCCATCGGCGGACGGCTCCGAAACTTCACCGGCTCCGTGCGGGTGTTCGGCGAGCCGGTCGAGCGGCAGATCCCGGCGGTGCGGGCGCGTATCGGCTTCCTGGCCGAGCGGCTGCTGGGCTTCGGGTGGATGACCGTGCGGCAACATCTCGGCTTCCTGCAGAACTTCTTTCCCGGCTGGGATGCGGCCTACGCCGAGCAGCTCCGAGACCGCCTGGCCCTGCCGGAGGACGCCCGGGTGGGCACCCTCTCGAAGGGGATGCAGGTGAAGCTGTCGCTGCTGGCGGCAGAGGCTCACCGCCCCCCGATCCTCCTGCTCGACGAGCCCACCTCCGGCATCGATCCACTCATGCGGGGGGAGATCCTCGACCTCATCCGGGCGTGCGTGCCGGAGGGGAGCGAGCGCCTGGTGATCTTCTCCAGCCACCTGCTCGAGGACGTCGATCAGGTGGCGCGCCGGGTGGTCCTCCTCAAGGAGGGCCGGCTGGTGGCGGATACGCCGATCGCCGACCTGAAGGCGCGCGAGCCGGGCGCACCCCTGTCCCGCATCCTGATGCAGGAGTTGAAGGCCCATGGGTAGCGTGGATGTCCGACAGATGCGGGTCCTGGTGGCGGTCGAGCTGCGGCGGAGTCTCCCGCCCGCGTTCCGCACCCTGCTCTTCATGGGGGGCTTCGCCGTCATCCTGCTGCTGATCGGCCGGTTGGACGCGGACTGGATCACGGGTCTCCTGGTCGGTTCCTCGTTCGTCTACATGGCCCCGGTGGCGACGAATCTGCTCAAGGACCGCGCCGACGGCGGCGTGGAGTACGTCACCTCTCTGCCCGCGTCGCCCGCCACGCTGGCGGCCGGGCGCCTGGTAGCCCTGGCCGTGCTGGCCTTGGCCGGCGCGCTCCAGGCCACGCCGGGCCTGCTGTACGGCCTTCATCACAGCGGGGTCCGGGCGATGCTGGACCCGGCGGTCGGGCCGGGGCTCCCCGCGATGGCCGCCGGCCTCTTCTCCCTCGCCTTCGTGATCCTGACGACGGCGGGGAGCGTACTCGTGGCGCTCGGGGTGCGCGCCGATCCGCGCACGGCGTTCTCCGGACCCATACTGGCCCTGATGCTCGTCGCGGTGGTCTCCAGCGAGTTGGTCGAGCGGAGCGGGATCGACGTGGCGGCACACCTCACGGGCTTCCTCGCCCGTCCGCAGGCGCCGGTCGTGTTCCTGTCGGGGGTGCTGTTGCTGGCGGGCGCCGTGATCTGGGGGGCGTTCGTCTTCACCGCCCGCAGCCTGGAGCGCTACGAGCCGGTTCGCGACGACGTGAAGTGGTAGGGAGCCGCGGGGCGCGCCGAGGTCGGCGTCCCCCGGCGGTCCTCCGGGGTGCCGGCGAGTGCTCTCCCCGGGGGCCGGAAGTGTGATATACTCCGGGGTTTCGGGATCTTCCCGCGTGTTCCCCCTGGAGGAGTCGGCCCATCTTGGAAGCTGTGGTACGTCCCGTCGCGGCGCTGCTGCACGGGCTGGGCGAAGGTGTCGAGGCGCTGGCGCCGATCCTGGGCCGCTCGGCCTTTCAGCGGCATCTGCGCCACCTGGGGGAGCTGGGTGTGGACCGGGTCGTGGTTCCGGTGCCGGGGGAGTCCGTCCCCGCCGGCCTGTCGGCGAGACTCCGCACTCAGGCGGACGCGGTGGGGTGGACGGGGCAACTCGAGGTGCGCTCGGCCGGGACGGCCCCGGAGGCGGCGGGTCTGACGCCGTCGGCCCCGGTACTGACCCTCACGGCGGATGCGGTCTTCGATCCGCGTCTCTACCGGGCGGTGGCCGCCGCGGGTGGGGTCGCGTGGGTCGCGGACCGGAACCCCGCGGACGAAGGGATGGTCGCGGTGGGCCTCCGGATCACGGGAGTCGACGGATCGAGCCTGGGCGCGCTGGCGGCCCGCGCTGAGGCGACGGGCGACGTCCGGGGCGACGCTCCGGGTGGCGAGCGCGACCGGCTCGTCCTGATCCCGGAGATGGACGCCTACCTCCCTCACCTGCGCCGCACCCTGCGCCCCTACTGGGTCCGGCTGGACAGCGCGGGAGCGCGCGCGCGCGCCGGGCATCACCTGCTGGACGCCACCCAGAAGGGGGTCCTGGACATTCCGGCCCGCTTCCTCCACCCACCGGTCGAGAACCTGCTGGTCCGCTGGTTCGCCCCGGGGCCGGTCACCCCCAACCAGATCACCGTCTTCACGGGCGTGATCGGCTTCGCGGTGGCGTGGCTCTTCGCCCGGGGTGACTACGCTCCGGGGCTGGCGCTCGCCCTGCTGGTGAACGTGCTCGACGGGGTGGACGGCAAGCTCGCCCGGGTCAAGCTGCTGGCGAGCCGCTTCGGAGACCTCCTCGACCACACGCTGGACGTGTCCTTCGAGTTCGCCTGGTACCTGGGACTGGGATGGGGGCTGGCGGGCGGCGACCCGACCGGCGCGCCCTTCCGTACGGCGGTCGGTCTGATCGCACTGATGCTGGGCACACGGGGGATCTCGGGCGTCTACAAGCGGATCACGGGCCGTCAGATCCACGACCACCGCGCCTTCGACCGGGCATTCCGGTTGGTGGCGGGGCGCCGCAACATCTACGTGATGGTGCTGCTCGTGGGGGTGATGGTCGGGAGTGTGGGCGCAAGCTTCCGGCTTTGCCTGCTTTGGGCGGCGGCCACGCTCGGGGTCTACGTGCTGCGTACCCTCGGCGAGGCGACGCGCACCGCAGGCGGTGGAGGCCCCCGGTGAAACGGTCGGCGGCGAGCGGGGGGGCGTTGCGCGAGGAGGAGCTCGTGGCACGAATCCTCGAGGCGCGCGCACGGGGGGGGCGGCTGCGCGCGCTGGGGTCCGGTGGGTCCAAGAGCGAGGTCACGGCCGTGCCGGGCGAGGGAGTGCTGCCTCCGTCCGGAGACGCGCTGCTGCGGGTTGACGGCGACCGGGTCACGGTCGCACCCGGGGTCACCACCTACCAGCTCCAGGCACTCCTGCGGGAGCGCGGCCTGACGCTTCCCACCGTGGGCGAGTGGCGCAACGCCACCCTGGGCGGGGCCATCCTGACCGGGACCCACGGGGGGTCCGCCCGCCACGGGATCATGGCGGCGTCGCTGCGTGGGTTGCGCGTGGTGAGCGGAGCGGGCGACGTGCATGTTCTCTCCCCCGGCGACGAGGATTTCCGGCACGTGCCGGTCTCCTTCGGTGCGCTGGGGGTGGTCACCTCGTTGACCCTCGTGTGCGAGCCGCACTTCTCGCTCCGCATGGAGACCGACGTCGTGCCCTTCCGCGAGTACGGGGTCGATCCTGTCGCCCAGGAGTCGCGGAGCGAGTTCCACTCCTCCATCTGGGTTCCGACCGCGGCGCGCGTCATCCGCTTCGCGGCCGACCGGGCGCCCGCTCCCGGATCGACCGTGCGCCGGCGTGCCCGCTTCGGCCGCTGGACGGCGATGGCCAACTTTCTGGCCCGGCGCTTCGGCCTGCACGCGGCGGTGTCTCCGCGCATCTTCGCCCGCACCGCCCTGGGCGACTGCGCGGACATCCTCTCCCCGCTGGACGTACCCCCGCGCGTAGCCCGGCTTCGCAACCGGCTCAACGGACGCCGCGGTCGGCGCGCGGCGGAGTTGGCCGTACCCGCCCGGGACGCGGCGGCGGCGCTGGCCCGCTTTCAGGAGCTCTTCCTGAAGTACGAGCGCACGCTCAACAACCCCATCGGGCTTCGCATGAGCGCCGCCGACGACTTCACCCTGAGTCCGTGCCAGGGACGCGATACCCTCTGGCTGGACGTCTTCTACGATGCCTCGCCGGCCTTCGAGGAGGCACTCGCCGAGGTAGCCGGCCAGGTCGATGCCCGCTGCCACTGGGGCAAGACGCTGGCTCTGGCTCCCTCCGTGCTGCGGGCCCGCTACCCGGGGTGGGCGGACTTTCACGCCGCCCGGAACCGCCTGGACCCCGACCAGGTCTTCGCCAACCCCTTCACCGACCTGCTCGGCCTCACGGATCGGGGCGGGGCGGGGGAGGGCCGCCGCCCCGGGGAGGGGGATCCGTCGTGATCGCCGTGAGTGGGGCGGGCGGCTTCATCGGCGGCGCCCTGGAGCGTATCGCCGGGGTGGACGTGCCGCTTCGGGGGCTCTTCAGCGAGGAGGGGGAGGCGTCCCGCCGCTGGCGCGAGCGTGGGCGGGAGGTGGTGCTGGGCACGCTGGAGGACCCCGCGGCGCTGGCCGCGCTGGTGGCGCGCGCGCGCGCGGTGGTGCACCTGGCCGCCTACGGCGGCAAGAGGGATCCCGAGCGCAGCCGGCGCGTGAACGTGACCGGAAGCACGGCGCTGGTGCGGGCCGCGGCGGCCGCCGGGGTCAAGCGTTTCGTTCACGTCAGTTCCATCTCCGTCTACGCCGCCACACCCGCGCCCGGCGGGGTCATCACCGAGGCGGTGCCACCGCGGCGGGTGGAGCGCCTCAACCCGTACAGCGCCTCGAAGTACGAGAGCGAGGGCGCGGTGCGCGCGGCCGCAGAGGAGGCGGGAGGCGCGCTCGAGGTGGTCGTCGTGCGCCCCACCAACGTGTACGGCCCCGGCGGCCGGGCATGGTTCCTGGACTGGGTGCGCCGCCTGCATCGCCTCGGGGTGGTCCCCGGGGGAAACGTGGCGGTGGACCTGATCCACGTGGACGACCTGGTGCGGGGGCTGCTGCGGTCCGTGCAGGCCCCGGGGATCGCCGGCGAGGTGCTGCACCTGGGGCATGAGCCGGTCCCCATCGCCGACTTCTGTGTGGCGATCGGCGCCGGCCTCGGAGTCCGGGTGCGCCACCTCCCCCGGCCCCTGGATGCGCTCGTTCGGCATGGGCGCGAATGGGCGTACCGGGGCCTGCGCGGCCACGTGCTTTCCACCCCCCTGACCCGGCGCGTGCGCTTCCCGCACGACAAGGCGGAGCGGATGCTGGGTTTCCGGCCCGAGATCTCGTGGCGGGAGGGGGTCGCCCGCACGGTGGCTTGGTACCGGAACGCTACCCTCTCCGGAGACGGGCCGTGATCCGCGACAGCTGATCCCGGTCTTCGTCCTCCAGGCCCAGGAGGCGGAGCCAGGCCAGGTAGGCCCCCAGCACCAGCAGCGCCCCCGGAAGGCCGTGGCCCAGCGGGAGCCACGCGGGCAGGAGCGCCCGCAGCAGGATCAGGGTGGCGGCAGCCAGCCCACCGGCGGCGACCGGCTTCAGAATGTTCGCCCGGACCAGGGCGAGTCCCAGCAGCCGCCGACTGGCCACGATGCGGGCGCCGTTGGCGAGGACGGCCGCGGCCAGCACCGCGCCCGCGGCGCCCGCGGCGCCGTGCACCGGCGTCCAGAGGAGGCCCAGCCCGCCGGTGAGCACGAAGAGCAGCGCGCCCAGCCAGACGTTCACCCAGGGACGCAGGAAGACGAAGGGCAGTTCGCCCACTCCCACGCTCCCGTTCACGGCATCGGCGGCCATGAGCAGCGCCAGCGCCAACGCGCCGGCGGCGAATTCGGCGCCGGTGGCGCCCATGATGCCAGCCCCGAAGAAGGCGAAGAGGAGTACCACCATGAGCTGCACCGTGAGGATCCAGCGCGCCACCATGGTCACCTGCTGGTCGGCCCGCCCGAGGTCGTCGGCGGCGATGCTCTCCGACAGCACGGGGGGCAGGATGCGGTCGAAGCCGGCCCGGATCTTCTTGGTCACGGTCGCGAACTGCCGCGCCATTCCGTAGACGCCCACGGTGGCCGAGGTGCCGAAGTAGGAGACGAGGAAGACGTCCACCTTGTCCGCGAGCATCAGGAAGAGCTCGTACCCCGCGGTCGGTCCGCTGAAGGCCACCAGCCCGCGCAGTTCCCGCAGGGAGAGGCGTGTGCCCAGAATCGCCCGCGTCGGGAAGAGGTGCGTGAAGAAGACCCCGGTGGTCACGGCCGCCGCGAGCAGCGAAACCACGTAGGCCACGCTCAGGGCCACGTCTCCCATGCCCGCGGCCCGCAGCGCCAGCAGCGCGAGGGTCAGCGTGATCGGCTCGACCAGGCTGCGCGCCACCACCTCGAAGCGCATCCGGCGGGTGAAGCGGATGGCGATGAGCAGGATGTCCGACGCCACGATGAGGGGCAGCGCCAGGGTGAGCACCCGCAGGTGGGCGGCGGCGCCGGGGAGGCCGAAGGCGCCCGCGAGCGGGGTCGCGAAGAAGCCCACCAGCAGGGTGGCCGCGAGTCCCGCGCCCGCGGCCAGTGCAATTCCGTTTGCCACCGCCCGGTCCACCGGCTCGCCGCGGGTGCGCGCCTCCCCCATGAAGCGGAAGAGGGATCGCTTCATCCCGAACAGAGAGAGCGCGGCCGCCGTCTCCACCACGGTGATGCCGAAGGTGTAGGAGCCGAATCCGGCGTCTCCGTAGAAGCGGCCCGCGAAGACGAGGAAGAGCGCGCGAGGCGCGATTCGGGCAACGGAGCCCAGGTAGTTGGCCCCGGCCCCGCGGGCCAGGTCTCGCCGGTCGGTATCGGCCGAGGAGCGGGCCGCGGGCCCGCGGCCTTCCGTGTCGCTCATGGCGTCCCGGCGGGTCCTCCCCCGGGGGCTCGGCTGCGCCCCGGCCCGGTCACGCCTCGGAGCTGGTGAGTTCCGTCGGGGCGCGGCGCTGGCGGATCCACGAGGCCAGGTTCGCCTTCACCGTCAAAGGCAGCAGGAGCAGCGTGGCGGAGGCCCCGAAGATGGGCAGGGCCAGCGGCAGGTGACCCACGAGCGCCAGGGTGAAGCCGGCGAAGGAGAAGAAGTCCCGCTTGCCGGCGAACTGGACCACCCGCAGCATGGCGCTCAGCCAGTCCTCCTTGTGCTGGTAACCGTAGCGTACCGACAGGAAGCTCCCCGAGCGACCCTCGCGGGCCACGTAGGACATGAGGTTGCCGATGCTCGCCGTGGCCGCCACCAGGCCCACCACGCCCAGCTGTACGTAGAAGGGGGGAAGCGCGGAGCGCGCCACCGCGAAGATGAGGGCGGCCAGGAAGGCGATGTAGGAGACGTTGTCGCAGACGGTGTCCACCCACTCGCCCTGTCGGCTCTGCTGGAACTTGAGCTTGGCCACCTCGCCGTCCATCCCGTCCACGACCGACGCGAGCTGAAACAGACCGGCGCCCAGGAGGAAGTTCAGGTATCCCCCCACCGCCACGAATCCGGCGCCCGCCAGGCTCATGATCATGGCGGCCACGCTGATCTGATTGGGGGTGACCGGCGTGCGCACCAGCCATCGGCTCACCCGGGTGGATAAGGGGCGGTTGATAAAGCGGGAGACCGGACCGTCCGAAGCCTTGCGCAGACCGGCCAACAGCTTCTGTTCGGCCACCGCCATGTCCTCGGGAGTGTCCACGTCCTGCCACATCTGGCCGCGCACGTCGGTCACGCGGGCCCGACCCCGGGCCGCCAGCTTCCGAACACCGCCGGACAGACTGGCGTCCCCCTCGGCGCGGGCGTCCCGCAGCGCGTCGAAAAGGGCGGGCGTCGCCAGGAACACGCCGGTGTCGATGGCGGAATAGCGCTCCAGGGTCTTGCCGATGTCCCCGATCCGGCCCTGCTCCACCCGGACCTTGGTGGCGTCGTCCAGGTCCAGCACCGAGTCGATCCGGTAGTCCACGGCCAGGTTAAGGCCCTGCCCCGCACCTTCCCGGCTCAGCGCCTCGGCGACCTCGGGCCGGAAGACGTGGTCGGTCATGGTGAGAAAGAAGGGACCCTCGACGAACGGCTCGGACGCGAGCACCGAGACCCCGTTGGGCTCCTGCCACTCCGGGTTCACTACCCAGCGCACGTTCATGCCCGGACGGATCCACGGCTCGATTCCCCGCCGGACGTCATCGGCCCGGTACCCGAGAACCACCACGAAGTCGGTGATACCCGCCTGCCTGAGCGTGTAGAGCGTGCGTGCCAGCAGCGGCACGCCCAGCACCTCCAGGAGGGGCTTGGGGGTGTCGCCCCGGAGGCGCGATCCTCGTCCTGCGGCCAGGATCACCGCCTGCTGAGGGGGCTCGATATCTACCGACATGCTCTTTTCCAGTCTGATGCGAATTCGTTACTGCGGCTCCAAAGATGGCAAAGCGCGGGCGATCCGTCTTCCCCCCCGTCTCAGACGCCCTCGGACGGAGTGTCGGAGGGCGTGGAGGAATCCCCATTGCCGGGCTCCGTCACCTGCAGGAGCGCGGGCAGCACGATCAGCGCGGATGCCAGAGTCAGCCCCAGCCCCAGAATGGCCAGCTTGCCGATGGACTGCAGCCCCGGGTGAGAGGCCATGAGCAGGCCGGTGTAGCCCACGATGGTCGTGATGGTGGCGATCGCCACCGCCGGCCCGGTGCGCCGCAGGACGAGGTGCAGCGACCCCGACCCTTCCGAGCGGTACCGGTGCTGGATGTGCACCCCCGTGTCCACCCCGATCCCGATGATGCTCGGAAGCACCACCATGTTGAACAGGTTCAGCTGCATGCCCAGCGCCACCATCGCGCCCCCGACCCAGAGCATACCCAGGATGAGCGGGCTCAGGATCAGGAGGGTGTCGCGCAGGGAGCGCACGTCCGCCAGCACGATCAGGAAGACCACCAGGAACGAGAGCCCCACCGCCAGGCGGCCCTCCCGGATCACCATCTGCAGCAGATCCGCCAGCACCAGGTTGGAGCTGGCCGCCTGGAAGACCTCGCCCGAGGGCAGCGTCACCTCGCCGATGTCTTCCTTGAAGAGGATGGCGTTGCGCCCGTCCCGCAGCGCGACCGAGGGGTAGATGAAGACGAAGCTGCCCACCTCGCCGTCGCGCTTGGTGAAGGGGCGCAGCTCGTTGGGCGGCACGTCGTCGAAGGTCACCGGCTCGTCCACGGCCAGGTAGCCCCGCAGCCGCTCCAGCCTCTCCAGGTCGTCGCCGGAGAGGAGCGAGGTCGCGTCCTCCTCCGCAATGAGCGTGCGGATGGCGCGGATCCGTTCAAGCCGGGGCCGCTGATCGCTGGGCACCAGCGAGTGGATGGAGCGCACCTGGTCCACGGTGGGGGTGACGCTGTCCGCCGCCATGATCTCCCGCACCCGCGCCTCGACCGCCAACGCGTGCGCCTCGGAGTCGGTGAGGATGAGTGCCGGGGACTCGGAGCGGGTGAAGACGTCGGCCGTGAGCTGGCCCACCATCTCCCGCTCGGGCGTGATGATGCGCAGGTCGGTGAAGTCGTACTGGAACTTCACCTGCGTGAAGGCGGCCGCGGCGAACACCGTGACCACCCCCGCAACCACCAGGATGCGCCGCGCGGGGCGGTACGGCCGGGGCGTGAAGTCCAGGGATTTGCCTGGAACGGCGGCGATCCGGAGCAGTCCGATCTTTTCGGACGCCACCACCATACCCGGCAGGACCCAGATCATCGCCACCAGGGCGAAGATGAGGCCCACCCCCGTGATCAGCCCCAGCTCCGAGAAGCCCTTGAAGTCCATCAGGAGCAGCGAGAAGAAGGCCGCCGCCGTCGTGAAGGTGGTGGTGGCCAGGGCCCGCCCGGTGTGGCACACCATGTCGTGCAGTGCGCGGCCGCGGTCGTGCCCCGCCTGGCGGGTCTCGCGGTAGCGGGCGAAGGCGTGGATGCCGTAGTCGATCCCCAGGCCGAACAGCACCACGAAGAGGAAGCCGGTGATGGTGTTCAGCTCACCGATCAGCAGGTAGGTGAGGCCGAAGGTCCAGGCCAGGGACCCCAGCAGGGAGACCGCGATGAGGATGGGCGGCACCAGGCTGCGGAAGTACAACACCATGAGCAGGAAGACGCCCGCGAGCCCGTAGGCGGCCGTGCCGAAGATGTCGGAGCGGAGCGTGTCGTACTCGTCGATCCGGTTCTTGATGTTGCCGCCGAAGTAGACCTCCATGTCGGCGGCGTACCGCTCGGGGCCTTCCGCGGCCACGATTCCCTGGACTTCCTCGAGCAGCGCGCGACTGAAGTCCAGATCCACGCTCTCGCGGGCAGCGGCCACCTCCACCACCAGCACGGTACTGTCCGGGTTGGTGAAGTAGGGCTTGGGCTGCACGTCGGCGTACTTGGCCTCCAGCGCCTCCAGGTCGTCCCCACCCTCCTCTTCCGACTCCGACGGTGGGGGGCCGAAAAGGTCGTCGATCATGAAGGGGTTGGCCGACTGCTTGGCGGCGTCGATCTCGCGCTGCACCGCGTCGTAGAGCGAATCCAGCTCGGCCGGGTCCAGAAAGAGGAGTGCGTTCTTCTCGTAGAAGGCGGTCTCGTTCTCGAACTGGGCGTAGAGCACCGATTCACTGGCTTCCAGGCGCGGGTGGAGCGCCTCGGCGAAGCGGAGCAGGGCCGGGAAGTCCTGGCTGACCAGGACGATGCGCAGCTTGCTGACCGCGCCACCGACCTCGGCCTCCATGTCGTCGAGCGCCTGGACGCTGGGGAAATCGTGCGGCAGGAGCGCAGCCAGATCGCTCTCCAGGCGCAGCTTGCTGGCGAGGTATCCTCCGGCGGCGCTGGTCACCAGCGCGATGAGGAGGGTCCAGCGGTAGGACCGCGGGACCAGCCGGCAGAGATGTTGCATGAGGGATCAGTTCCCGGGGCGGCGGTCACGCTCCAGGCGTTCGACCATCCGCCGGAACATGGCCTCGTACGAAGTTGCCTGAATTTCGCGCTGGAACGAGTCCTGGTAGGTGCGCAGCGTGCTGGAGCCGTCCACCACGACATCGTACGCCAGCCACTCCCCGTCCACCCTGTGGAGCAGATAGACGATCTCCACATTCGCCCCGTCCTCGTGCGCGATGGTCACCACGCGGCTCCGGTTGCCCTGGGTCTCGGCGGGGCGGTAGACGATGCTGTCCGCCTCGTAGACCTCCAGCTTCTGAACCGAGGAGTTCCGGACCAGTTCCCGGAAGACCTCCACGAACTCCGCCTTTTCCTCGGGGGTGCGGGCGTCCCAGTGGCGTCGCAGAGCGCGGCGGGAGAGCTCCTGGAAGTCGATGAGGCCGTTGATGACGTCCTTCAACTCCTCGCGCACGGGGTCCGGTACCGGCTTGCCCGCACGCTCCAGGGCCTGGCGCACCGCTTCATTGCGGGCACGGACCACTTCCTCCGGACTCTGCTGGCCGGAGACTTCGCCGGCCAGAAGCAGGAACGCCGCGGCCAGCAGGGCGCGCAGCCCCACCCGGCCATGTATGGACTGGATGGTCATGGTTCTATTCCGTTCTGGAGGCTGGTTCGTCCGGCCCTCCGGTTCAACTCAGCGACCTTGGTGTTGAAGCGGGCCAGGTTGCGGAACTGGGTGACGGTCATCTCCACGTTCGACTTGAAGGCGTCGATCACGTCCTCGATGTTCCCGATCCCGATGTCGAAGGTCTGCAACTCGGCGCGCAGCAGGTTCTCGCTGGCGCGCAGGGCGGTGCGTCCATCTTCGACGTCGTCGCGCGCCCGCACGACGTCCAGGTACGCCTCCCGCACCTCCTGCTCCACCAGCCGCCGCAGGGGCCCGACCTGGGCGGCCAGCGCCTCCGTCTCCCGCCTCTCCATCCGGGCCTGGTCGCCGGTCTGGCGGAAGTTGAGGTTCCACTCCATGCCCAGCAGGATCGAGGGCCGGGAGAAGTTGGTGGGATTGTTGACGAACGGGTTGCGCGGATCGAAGCGACCCGGTGACTCGTTGAAGGAGTAGCGCCCCGCCAGGAAGAAGGACGGTTTGCCATCGGCCGCCGCCGCCCGTACCAGCGCCTCCCGCGCAGCGATCCCCGCTTCCAGCTGGCGTAGCTCGGGCCGGCGTGCGAGCCCGGACCGGATGTAGTCCGGAAGCGAATCGAGCTCCACCTCCATGGCGTACAGCTCCTGGTCCGCCAGGCGCACCGGGGTGTCGTCCGGGAGTCCGAGCAGCGCCTTGAGCCCCGAGAAGGCGCGGGAGCGGCTCGCATCAACCTCCCGCATCTGACTGGAGACCTCATAGCGGAAGAGCTCGAACTTGAACATGTCGTTCTGGGTGGCGGAGCCCTCGTCGTAGAGTTCCTCCAGCCGGGTTTCGGCCTCGTCGACCCGATCCTGCAGAGAGCGCGCGACGCGCACCAGTTCGTCGGTGAGCACGGCCCCCCAGTAGAGTTCGCGCACCTGGTTGAGCAGGTCGGCGCGGGTACGGTCCAACCCCGCCTGGGCAGCGCGCACCCCGTGCCCGGCCGCGTCGATGCGGGAACCGATCTTGCCGAAGGTGAAGAGCGGCTGCACCAGGGTCAGGTCCACCTGAGTGAACCACGTGAGGTCGTCGATCCCGGTCATGGTGTCCGGCGAGATCAGGACGCCCGTCTCGGTGAACTCCCCACGCGCCTGAGGAACGGGTCCCCAGACGTTGCGCAGGTTCAGTTCCGGCAGGAAGCGCAGCCCGCGCGCCGCCGTCTCGCGCGCCCGGGATACGTCCACCTGCGCGTAAGCGACCTCCATGAGCGGGCTGTTCTCCAGCGCGATCCGTTCCACGTCCGGAAGCCCCACGACCATCGTGTCCCCGGCCGCGGCTGCGCCCGGACGCTCCTGGGCTTCGAGAGGAGCGAGGCCCCCCGCGAGGACCAGGGCTCCCGCGGCGAGGACGCGCCCCACCCGTGTACGGGGGGTCATTGCTGCTTCAGGGGAGGCAGTTTTTCCCGGACCCCGGATGTCACCGAGGCGGGGGCGGAACGATAGGCCCGGATGTCGTCATAGTCAGCATAGGCCTGGCCTTCACTGACCGAGTTGGCGTCCGAGAGGATGCCCAGACCGACCGTCGCCTTGGGAGGATTGCCTCCGAAGGTGTCGCGAAAGGCCTGGCGGAGGTCGAAGGTGTAGGTGCGCCACTCTCCCAGCCCCTCCTCGCCGGTGCCGAACACCACCTGCCAGGGGCGTCCGATTCCGTCCCGCTGCACCGCGACTCCCACCGGAAGGGTCGAACTCCAGACGTACTTGATGGACTGCGGGATCGTGCCGAGCAGGCGCTTGTTGAGGGTGAAGTAGAGGCCCGCGGCGCTGTCCACCTTGTCGTCGTCCCGCTCGTTGCCACCCACCGGGATCCGGTTCACCCGGACGCGGAACGAGATGTAGGGGAATTCGTTCAGATTCCAGGAGATCTCACGCCCCAGGATCACGGACTCGCCCTCGTCCGTGGCTTCCAGGTATCGGTTGCCGTTCTCGTCCTTGACGCGGTAGGGCTTGTTCTTGTTGTTGTCTCCGTCGCGCCAGGTCCACCCGCGGGGTAGCGAATCCACCTCGTCGTCCTCGAAGTCCTCGAGCACCACGTAGTCCAGCCCTCCGAACTCGGCCACCATCGAGGGAAAGGAGAAGTCGTCCACCAGACGGTCGACCCGGCCCTCCAGCGACCCCAGCAGACTGCGGTCACCGCGGCGCACGTCCAGAATGCCGCAGCCGCCGTCGGAGCGTTCCCGGAGCCGGAAGGCGAACCAGTCGCTGCGCTGCTCGCCCACCAGCCAGTAGCGGGCGGTGACGTGGCCGTCGGAGCGGGACCACTCCTCGTCGGCGGGCCGGAGCGCCGGCACCTCGCCGAAGCCGTCGAAGGCGGTGAGAAGCTCGCGTGTGAGGACCCCCGCGAGCGCATCCCGGAAGCGGCTCCGTTCCGACGCGCCCAGACCCGGCCAGCGGTCGTCCAGGATCTCGGCGGACATCTCGTCGAGCGCAAAGGCCCGCGCGACCAGGGCGCGCGCCCGGTTCTCCGGGATCCCGTTCCCGGAGCGGAGAAGTTCCGACCAGCCCGCGTAGGCGCGGTCCAGCGAGGCCGCGCCTTCGTCCATGCACACGTCCATCCCCTGGACTGCGCGGGGCGGGGCTGCGGTCACAACGCCCGGGGTGCCAACGGCCAGCAGCAGACACGACGCCAGCCGGAGTCTCCCCCGGAGGGGCGTGACAGCGGCCTGCCGCCGCACGTGCCGGGTATTGGATCCGTGAATCGGTGTGGGTGCCATGCGTGGCCCGCGTCTCGGGAAGGGTACATCACCGTAACCATGTCCTGCTGCCCGGTGTGAACACGGTTTGGGAGGCGAATGTTCCTCCTCCTCCGCGCCGTCGAGCCCTTCGCGGATCGGCCCTCCTGCCCTCAGATGAGGCCCTCCCGCGCCCCTGCCATCGCCGCCGCGGCGGTGGCCAGGATGCCGGCCCAGATCAGCACGTACAATGGAATGAAGCGGCGGCGCCAGGAGAGCAGTGCGGGGTGGGCGACCTCTTTTCCCTGAAATTTCCCGCGCGGCCGATGCGGAAAGAAGAAGGTCTTGTAGGTTTCGATGGTGGCCACGGTGTACCCGATCCCACCCAGGAAGATGAAGACGAAGTCCCGGGTGAAGGCCGCCATCGCCAACCCGTACATGAACGACATGAACGGGCTGCGGAAGAACTTGAAGGTGTGGAATCCCTCGATGGGAGCGTCCTTCCACGCCCCGCCGAACGCGGAGATCCAGCCCCCCGCGCTTCCGATCAGGAAGACCACCAGCAGGGGGGGGAGCCCGGCCCCCCAGGTCTCCAGACGGTGCACCAGGTATACCACGGCCAGGCCGCCCGCGAGGTAGGCCGCGCCCGCCGCGAGGCGAAGCGGAGCGCTCTCCACGACCTCGCCCCGGAAGGAGAACTGCATGGGGATCGTGTACTTGGACTGGTCCTCGACCCGCAGGAAGGACTTGTAGATCTCGAGCGTGGCGCGCTCGATCCCGTACGTCACCCCGAAGAGCACCACCGCACCCGCCGCCGTCGAGGGGTCCAGAGCGCTCCAGTGCGTCAGCGCGAGCGCCGCCAGCACCGCGATGACCGGACTCCGGAAGTAGGTGGTCCAGCGGAAGCCCTCGAAGGGAGCGTCCTTGTACATTCCCCACGTGGCACTGTGCAGTCCGGCCGCGAGGCCCACGAGCAGGGCGGGCGCCAGTTCGGTCATCTATTCCTCCGGTGCGCCTTCCCCGGGCGGGAAGAGCGAGTGTCGGTTCTGTGCGGCGGAGCGGTAGGCCTCCAGCACCAGGCGTACGTCCCTTTCCGCGTCGGAAAGAGTCAGGAGCGGCTCCCGACCCGTGCGGTGTGCGTCCAGCAGGTCCCGCCACATGGATCGCCGACCGTTGAGGTCCCGCATTCCGGGTACCTCCAGCCGGATCCGCCGGCCGCGGAGCAGGAGGAAGATGCCATTGGACTCGAACCAGATCGAGCCCTCCCGTCCGTAGAGGGTCGAGAGGCGGACCCCCTGCAGGGGGGACGGGACCTCCCAGGAGAAGGCCAGAGACCCCACCGCCCCGCCCCGATAGCGCAGGACCACCAGCAGGGTCTCCTCCGCCGGAAGGGCGTGCCGGGTCGGATCGGCGCCCGGGCCTCCGGTGGGTGGGGAGGCCGGGACCCTGTCTCCCGCTCCGTAGGCGGTGACGGCCTCCACCGTGAGGCCGAGGGAGGCCATGAAGTTCACCCAGTGGATTCCCCCCTCGAACAGCCCGCCGCCCCCGGCGCGGGCACGATCCGCCCGCCAGTCGCTGGCGGACTGCCGCTTGACCGCGTTCACGCGCAGCAGGAGCGGGTCGCCCACCGCGCCCTCCGCGAGCAGCGCGGTGAGGCGCCGCCGGATCGGCCGGTAGAAATAGTTCTCGGCGACGAAGACGCGTCCGCCGGAGGTTCGGCAGCGGTCCGCCACCGTGCGGAAGTCCGCCGGGGTGGCGAAAGCCGGTTTTTCCACCACCACGTCCATCCCCGCGTCCAGCGCCTCCAGTGTGAGCGCGAGGTGGCGGTCGGTGGGTACGGTCACGACGGCCAGGGAGACGCGCGGATCCCGCAACGCCTCCTCGTAGCTCCCGAAGGCGCCGGCTCCTCCGTTCCGGCGCGACCACGTCCGGGCCCGTTCCGGGTCCCGGCTGGCGAAGTGGACCGCGGTGCGCGGTGCAACCCGGTGCAGCGTGCGTGCGTGCGTGATGGCGGCGGCGCCGCACCCCAGGATCACGACATCGCCGGCCCGCCCGCCCGGCCGTCCGGCCGCGTCATCTCCTGAGCGGTTCACGGCACCCCCTCGTACCCGACGCCCTTCGTGTCGGGCACGTCCGTACCCACCCGTGATCGACGCTCTCGGCGCAGCGACTCCTCCAGGGCGTATCCGATGCGCAGGGCGTTGGCCGCTATGGTGAGGCTGGGGTTGACCCCGGCTGACCTGGGGAGCGCACTCCCGTCCGAGATCCGCAACCCCGGAACCCCGCGAAACCGGCCGAGCGCGTCCAGCGGCGCGGTGGATGCGTCCGCACCCATGCGCACCGTTCCCAGTGCGTGCGAGAAGGTGTCGATGGGGTGGGTGTATCCGACGGCGGCGCCCGCGGCCCGGTGGACGGCCTGGGCCTCGCGCACCAGGAAGGCCCGCGCCTCCACGTCGCGGTCGTGGTAGCTGTGCTCGATCCGCAGGCGGGGCATCCCGTGCCGGTCACGGACCGCGGGGTCGAGCCAGACGCGGTTCCGGTACCGGGGACGGTCCTCGGACATCGCGAGCAGCCCGGTCAGGCGCCTGACCACGGGCGCCGCCATCGCCGCCAGGATGGCGGGGATCTCACCTTCCACCGTCCCGCGATGCGGCGTCTGGGTCTGCTGCAGGTGGCCCAACGGTCCCACGATCCCGCTCCGCGGGTGTCCCCGGTAGAAGTCGTTGATGCCCAGATCCTTGTGAAATCGGCCCTCCAGGTGGGGCAACCACGGGTGCAGGCCGAAGGCGATGGCGCTGCAGTGCCGGGTCAGGTACCGGCCCACCACGTCCCCGGCCGGACTGCGATCCGCGAGGCCGGACGCCAGCAGCAGCTGCGGGGTGGCCAGGGCTCCTCCGGCCAGGACCACCGCCCGTGCCGCGACGGTGTCCCGTGCGCCGCTCTCCCGATCCACCCATTCAACGCCGGCGGCCCGCCCGTCCTCCAGCAGAACGGCCGTGGCCGCGAGCCCGGACCGGAGCTCCAGACCGCGCTCGACCATCGGGGGCAGCACCCGGGTGGCGAGGTCGTTCTTGGCCTCGATCGCGCAGGCGAACGTGTCGCAGGTGGCACAGGAGATACAGGCACCGCGGTGGCCGGCTCGCCCGCTCCCGCGCTCGCCGCGGCTCCCTCGGTGTCGGTCCCGGCCGTCCGTGCCGTGGCCGTCTCCGCCGTCCCCGTAATGGATGGCCAGGGGAAGCCGGAACGGGTGCAGGCCGAGTTCCCGGGCCGCCGCCTGGAGGGTTCTACTGACGGGGGAGAGCCCGGTGGGGAGGCGGAATGGATAGTCCGCCTCGGCGGCCGGTTCGGTAGGATCCTCCCCCCGGCGACCGGCCACGCCCAGGATCCGTTCCGCTTCGGCGTAGTACGGCATCAGCTCCCGGTAGGTGAACGGCCACGCCGCACCCGAATCGGCCACGATCTCGGCGTCGGCATCGAAGTCCTCCTCCCGGAATCGGAGCGAAACCCCGCCGTAGTAGACCGAGGGCCCACCGACACAGGCGTATCCCCGGATCGAACGGTCGCCCCGGTCCGTCCGCGCCCGCAGTTCGGGCCCGTCCAGGTAGGCGTCCGAGCGCATCACGGTACCCGCGCCCTCCCAGTTCCAGGGTCCGCGCTCCACCGGACGGCCCCGTTCCAGCATGAGCACGGAGTGTCCGGCCCGGACCAGCGGCCACGCCGCCAGGGCGCCGCCGAAGCCGCTCCCCACGACAACCACGTCGAATCGGAGTCGGTCGGTGCTCACGGGGCGGCCACCCACCGTACGGTGCGGGGCGCCGACAGGCGGAGGTATCGATGGGCCCCGGGCGCAGGGTAGACCTCTCCGTCCAGCACGAAGGAACCCGGGAAGCGGAGTTCGAGGCGGTGCACATTCCGGCTGCGGTAGCCACGCTCGGGCGTGAGCCGGGGCCCGGGCCGGCCCCGGGCGATCCGCGGGATGGCGGGCCAGACCGCACGAGCCTGGTGGTCGACCGCCGTGAAGTGGATCGGCGCCGGTTCGGATCCCCAGTAGGGGCGGAACCCGAGCACCAGGCGGTTGAGCGTCGTGGCCAGGCCGAGCCTTAGCGTCCGCTGCACCGACGCACCCCCCTCAAGCGTCAGCTCCGTCTCCACGGAGCCGCGGGCATCTCCGCCGGGCAGCAGCATGCCCACCATGACCCGCAGGATGGAGAGCAGCGAGAGCGACTCCCCGGTCGGGCCGCCTCCCCGCAGACGGGTGCGAAAGAACTCGACCCCCTCCGTGATCGCCCCCAGTCCGAAGAACATGCCGCACAGCGGAGGGCTCCCCTCGGGCTCCAGCAGGAGGACCGCCCGTTCCACCTCCGGCCCATCCGTCCCCTCCAGCCCCGCCGCACCTCGCGCGGCACCCAGCGCCCGGCCGAGGCGACCCATGCCGAGGTCGGATGCGGTCATGTTGGTGGATCCCGTGGGAAGCGGTGCGATCACCGGCCAGGCCTCGTTGGGGAGCAGGGCCTGCAGCGCCGTGAGGACCGCCTGGACGGATCCGTCTCCCCCCGCCACACAGACCAGGTCCCGGTGGTCGACGTCGGCGTGCGCCAGGACGGTGCGAGTCTCCTCCGGCCCCACCACGGGAACGGGGGTGGCCGCGGGAAGGGCCTCCTCGATCCGCTGGAGGGTCCTGCCACGCCGGTTGAGCCGACCGCTCAGAGGGTTGTAGAGGACCAGCAACCGCCGTGGCCGCGACGGTTCCGGGCAGGATCGACCCATTCAGGTTGCACGGATGGAGTTGGAAGGAAATGATCATAGTTTACCTCCGTTCCCGTTACAACCGACCTTTCTACTCCTCCTCCCTGACCGAACTTGGAAACCGCCTCCGCGCCCCGGAGTGCCGACCGGCCCGTCGCCCTCACGGGGGCCACCGGCTTCATCGGGGGGAGATTCCTCGCCCGCATGGCCAGGGCGGGATTCCCGGTGCGGGCGTTGACCCGGCGCCCCCCTCCGGACGGCCCTCCCGGGGTGGAGTGGGTGGCGGGTGACCTGGCCGGACCGGCGGCACTCACCCGGCTGGTCCGCGGTGCGCGGGCCGTGGTCCACTGCGCCGGGGCGGTGCGGGGTGCGTCGCGGGCGGCGTTCGACCGTGTGAACCGGGAGGGGGCCGCGCGCGTCGCCCGGACCGCCGCCGAAGCCGGAGCGGCGGACCGGTTTCTCAACCTCTCCTCGCTCGCCGCCCGCCACCCGGAGCTCTCCTGGTACGCAGCCAGCAAGCGGCGCGGAGAGGAGGCTGTGGAGGGGGAGCTTCCCGCGGGAATCCGCGTGGCGTCCTTCCGGCCCACGGCGGTCTACGGACCGGGGGACCGCGAGATGCGGGCCTTCTTCCGCCTGCTGCGCCGCGGCGTCCTGCTCGCGCCCGGTCCGCGCGGGACCCGCCTCACCCTCCTGCACGTGGACGATCTCGTGGAGGCGATGGTGGCCTGGATCTCGGCGGCGGAACCACCGGCTGGCGTCTTCGAGTTGCACGACGGCGCCCCGGAGGGCTACGGCTGGACCGACCTGGCGGAGGCCGCCCGCGATACCTGGGGTGTCCGGGTCCGGACGGTGCGTCCCCCCGAGCCCTTCCTGGCGGCGGCCGCGCGCGCGAATCTGGTGCTGGCGCGCGTGGTCGGGCGAGCGCCCATGCTCACACCGGGAAAAGTCCGCGAGATTCGCCACCCCGACTGGCGGTGCCGCAACGATGCCCTCACGGAGGCGCTCGGCTGGGTGCCCTCCGTCCGGCTGCGGGATGCCCTGCGGGAGGGTCGTACCTCGTGACGTTCCGTCCTCCTCCCCCCCACCCCCACCGCACCAGGATCCGGCCATGAGTGTCGTCATCGAGGAAGTCCGCTCTCGCACCCAGCGGCGCGAGTGGGTCCGGTTTCCATTGGATCACTACCGGGGCCATCCCCGCTATGTCCCCCAGATCCTGTCGGACGAGGTCGCCTACTTCGATCCCCGCAAAAACCCTTCCTTCCAGGTCGCGGCCGTCCGGATGTTCACCGCCCGACGCGGAGGCCGGGTGGTGGGGCGAATCTGCGCCATCGTCAACCGCCTGGAGTGGGAGTCGGCGGGGCGTCGGGTGGGCCGGTTCGGGTGGTTCGAGACCGTTGAGGACCCGGATGTTGCGCACGGGCTCCTCCACCGGGCCGCGGCGTGGTGCCGTACCGAGGGCTGTGTCCGCATCCTGGGCCCGCTCGGCTTCACCGACCTCGACCCGAGCGGGATCCTGGTGGAGGGCCACGACCAGGTCCCCACCATCGCCGGCAGCTACCAGTACCCGTACTACCCGCGCCTGCTGGAGGAATTCGGCTTCCGGAAGGAGGTGGACTACCTCGAATACCGAATGGACGTGTCCAAGCCGATCCCGTTCCTGGAGCGCATGCGGGGGCGGCTGAGCGAGGAAGGGTACCGGATCACCAGCCCGGGCTCACGGCGGGAACTGCGCGCCCGCGCGGATGATTTCTGGGCCCTGCTCGAACGGACCTATGCCCACCTGTTCGGGGTGGTTCCGCTGACTCCTGAACAAACCCGATTCTACACCCGCAAGTACCTGTCCTTCCTGGATCCCGACTTCGTCAAGTTCTGCTCCGACGAGACCGGCCGCCTGGTGGGATTCTTCGTGGGAATCCCCAACCTGAGCCGGGCTTTCCGCCGGGCGTGGGGCCGCCTGCTTCCCACCGGCTTCTGGCACATCCTGCGCGACTACCGGAGGCCCTCGACCGTGGACCTCCTGCTGGCGGCGGCGGACCCTGCCGACCCGACGGACGTGCTCACGGCGCGCGGCCTGCTGGACATGCTCGATGTCTTGCGCCGCCGGGGCGTCACGTACATGGAGGCGAACCGGCAGCTGGAAACCAACACCCGTGTCCACCGCATCTGGCGCAAGTTCCCCATCCTGGGTACCCGGCGAATCCGCATCTACGGGCTCGATCTGTGAGACGCAGGCTAGCGGATGGTCCCCCGGCGCAGGAGTGAGCGCAACAGGCGGAATCCGCGCAGCAGCGGGCGCCGTCGCAATTCGGGGGTGACATCGATCCGCTCCCCGGTATGGCGCGCCACCTTCCAGGCCAGGTAGTCCAGTCCGTTCTCGAAGGTGGTGGCCGCCTTCGTGAGCCTGAGGACCGACAGCAGGCGCCCCTGCAGGCGCCGCAGCCCCCAGCGGCGCCGCGCCCGGCGCCGGCCCCGTGCCCCGGCGCGCGACCGGTATCGCCCGCCCGGCGCGGGCTCGAGTTCCGGAAGGGCGGGCTGAGCCGCACGGGTGAGCGACTCCAGGTATTCGTGGTTGAGCGCCACCAGCGTCTCCGCCCGGTTCCGTTCCGGTCTGAGTTCGGCGGCGTAGCTGCGCGCCAGCCCTGCCCGCCAGAGCTCGGTCGCCGGGAACGGTTCCTCGTCGGCCAGGAGAGGGTGCGTCTCCGCCAGGAAGCGGACCGGCGCGGCCGCCACCGCGTCCACCACATCCTTCTCGGCGTCCGCGTCCCGTGCGTATGCCAGCCGGGCCGGCTGGGCGAAGCGGGCCCATAGGTAGGGGTGGAACCAGGAGGCGCAACCCCGCCGGAGCTGCGCCATCGACACCACGGCGTACTTGGAGCGGAGGATGTCGCCCCTCCCGGACCGGGAGTCGCTCTCGAGCGGGATCTCGAGGTAGAAGACGTTGGGGGGCAGGAGGCGGTTTCCCAGCCGCAGCGCCCGGCTCCGGTAGGCGCGGGAGAAGGAGTCCACGACCACGTAGAGGTCGACCAGGCCGTCCCTCAGGTCACCGCTTCGCAGACACGACCCGTAGAGCAGCACCCCCGCGAGCGCGTCTCCGAAGCGTTCTCGGAGGTGCGCGACGAGCGCGACGGTCGCGTCCGGGACCGGCCGGGCGAGCTCTCTGCGCACCAGGGCGGTGACGCTGCCGAAGTCCCGCGGCAGGGCCCGGTGCGCCGCGGCGGCCGCCTCCTGCGGGGGCGTGGGGCCCGGCCTCCGGGGAGGGTCTTGATCCTCGGGCATTCCGACGTTGTTCAGGGTGGGCACGGGTCGGGCTCGACGGTAGCGTCGGGGTCCCGCGAGCGCAACGGATCCCGGACTCGCCAGGGGCCCCTTTACGACCCGGACCGCCACTCTTACCTTTCAAAGCTCGCTCAAAGACGCCACCTCCCCAGGGTCGGTGGCTTCTTTTCTTGTCCGGGTCAGGACTCGTTCCACCCGGGCGAGGGCGGACGGTGGGGTACCGAAGCGGCCAAACGGGGCAGACTGTAAATCTGCTGGATCATTCCTTCGGAGGTTCGAATCCTCCCCCCACCACTGTCTGAACGGGCGGTAGCCTGGCGGGAGTAGCTCAGTTGGCTAGAGCATCAGCCTTCCAAGCTGAGGGTCGCGGGTTCGAGTCCCGTCTCCCGCTCTGAGGGTCCGGCGGCAAGCCGGCGCAGTCGCTCCGATAGCTCAGTGGTAGAGCACTCCCTTGGTAAGGGAGAGGCCCCGGGTTCAAATCCCGGTCGGAGCTTGCCCAACTCGGGGGCGCGTAGCCGAGACGACAGTTGAACCGACCGCCCGGCGCCCCGCCGCGGCGCCGACGACACGCAGAGGAACGAGCGATGGCCAAGGAGAAGTTCGAGCGTACGAAGCCGCACGTGAACGTGGGGACGATTGGTCACGTGGACCATGGGAAGACGACGCTGACGGCGGCG
>JAVVFC010000150.1:0-7364 GCA_032250975.1 Longimicrobiales bacterium
CTCCAGACCCAGCACCACCGGGACGGGCAGGCGCAGGGCGAGCGCGCGGTTGGGGAGGGTGTCGGCCACCGTGGTGAAGGCCGCGCCGGCGCCCGAGGTGGTGTGCAGGTCCAGAATGCAGACCGGCGCCCGCGCCCCCCGCACCACCCCTTCCAGGATCCGGAGCAGCTCCCGCTGCTCGCCGTCCTCGGCGGCGGCGGACGCGCCGGCGCCCTGGCCGTTCCGGAGCGCCCGCACGCGGGCCTCGGTCCACGCCCGGTTCAGGTCCCGGTCCAGGTAGCGCACTCCCTTCCGCAGCGCGGGCAGGTTGCCGGCCAGCAGGAGCAGGCGCCCTTGCAGGGTGCGCGCCCCCTCGGCGAGCGTCCGCGCCACCCGCTGTGCGGCCAGCACGCCGGCGGGCTCGTTCCCGTGCAGCCCGGCGACCACCACCAGGGTGGCGGCCCCGTCTTCCGACCCGAAATCGCCCAGCACACGCCGGACCCCCTCCCCCGTCCGCAGCACCGTTCCGTCCCTACTCCTTGCCGAGCCGCTCTTCGAGCAGGTGATAGGCGATGGGCATGAAGTCGCGCTCGCTCACGATCCCCACCAGGCGCCCGTCCCGCACCACGGGCAGGCAGGAGACGCGGTGGCGGCGCAGCAGCTCGATGGCCTCGAGCGTGGTGGTCTCGGGGGTGGCGGTCACCGGGTCGGTCTCCATCACCTCGCGCACCGGGCGGTCCGCCGCGGACGCCCCGCCGTCCTGGGAGATGAGCCGCAGCAGCGAGCGGTACGAGACGATCCCGGTCAGGCGGTGCTCGTCGTCCTCCACGAGCACGTGCCGGATCTGCTTGCGATCCATGAGGAAGGCGACCAGGTCGATCAGCTCCTCCTCGTGCACCGTGAAGAGGTGGGTGGTCATGTACTGCTCGACCCGGTGGTAGCTGGCCTCCCAGTCGCGCCCGCCGGGCGGGTCGGCCGGCTCCCAGGTGTGCACGGGGGTGCCCGCCTCCTGGTTGCGCAGCATGGAGGCGGTGAGCGCCGCCATCTGCTCGGCGCGCGTGCCGCGGTCCTTCATGGCGGAGAGCGAGCGGAGCGCCCAGCGCGCCCCGGTGCTGAGCGTCTTCACGCGGTCGTGGATCACCGTCAGGTAGCGCTCCACGTCGTCCGCGTCCACGCCGCACTCGCGGAGCCCCTCGCGCGCCAGCGGCAGCAGCGTCTCCAGGATCAGCCGGGGCGCCGCCACCGACACCCCGCCCTTCCAGTACATGCCCGCCTTGAGGCCCAGCTTGGCGGCGGCGGCGAAGTTGGCCCGGGCGTCGTCGAACTCCAGGATGCGGGTCACGTCGCCGTACTCGCGGCTGACGCCCATGACGGTGCCCAGCCAGAAGGCGGCGTTGGCCACCTCGTCCACCACCGACGGGCCCGAGGGGAGGGCGCGGCACTCGATGCGCAGGTGGGGCTTGCCCTCGCTGATCCCGTAGCAGGGGCGGTTCCAGCGGTAGACCGTGCCGTTGAAGAGCTGGAGCGCTTCCAGCCGGGGGATGCCACCGGCCTTGAGCACCGCGAGGGGGTCCTCCTCCACTTCCGCCGCCAGGAGCACACGGAAGCGGGCGATGTCCTCCTGGAAGAGCTCCACCACCGACTCGCGGATCCAGTGGTCACCGAAGCGCACCCGTGCGCTCAGCTCGCGCATCTCCAGCGAGGGCGAGCGCGTGTCCAGGGACTGCTGGAATAGGGCGATGCGGGTCTCGGACCAGAGGCGGCGGCCGAAGAGGAGCGGGGAGTTGACGGCCGCCGCCAGCACCGGTCCGGTGACCGCCTGGGCCACGTTGTGGAGCGGCGCGAATTCCTCGGCCGAGACCTGCAGGTGCACCTGGCAGCTGGTGTTGCACGCCTCGAGCATCACCGAGTCGTGTTCGACGTGCAGCTCGTCGGTGCCCTCGATGCGCAGCCGGTAGGGCTGCCCCTTGAGCATGCGCCCGACCGCGTCGTTCAGCGCGTAGTAGCGCTGACGGGGCGTGATGTTCTCGATGCGCAGGTCGGACTTGGTGAGGGTGGGCAGCACGCCGGCGAGCGCCACCCGGGCACCCTCGGCGGCGGCCGCCTCCTGGGCGCGGGCCAGGTGGGCGTTCAGCCGCGCCTCCAGGGTGGAGAAGACGTCGCCCCGCAGCAGCAGGGGCGCCAGATTGAGCTCCAGGTTGAAGCGGGCCAGCTCGGAGGTGAAGGGCGCTCCCAGACGCTCGAGCACCTCGACCCCGACCGGGGCCGGTCGGCACCCCTGGTCCACCAGGAAGACCTCCTGCTCGGCCCCGATACGGCGCACCCCGGACTCGATCATCCCCCGGTCGAGCATCACCTCGAGTGCCTGCAGGTCCCGCAGGATCGCCTTGGTGAACTGCCGGAAGGCGTCGGAGGTGGGGTCCGGCGTCAGATCGCTGCCCATGGGACCTCGCATCGGGGAGACGCACCGCGGAGAGGCGCACGGGAGGGACGCCCAACCTGAGAATCGGCCCGGAGCGGGCCCCCCGTCAAGGACGGTTGCGGCCCAGGAGGCGGCCGTAGGCGGCCACCGCGTCTCCGGTCTCGGTCAGGGCCAGCGCGACCCGGTCGGGGGTCTGATCCAGATAGTCCATCAGGAAGCGCAGGTTGACCAGCGCCACCAGCGCCTCGTCGGGCAGCACGATCACCGCCCAGGCGTCCCGCGGGCGGGAGGCGTAGGCGGCGTAGGCCGGCGCGAGCGGTCCAGCGGCGGGAACCGGCTCCAGCGGAACGTGCAGCTGGCCGGCGTGCATGCGGTACTGTCGGATGAGGTCGCTCCAGCTGCGGCCCGCCCGCCGGAGCGCCAGGATGGCCTCGGCGGAGACGCCCGCGCGCTGCGCGAGGTGCAGCACCACCGGGATCTCGCCGACCGACACCGCGCCCCGCGCCAGCATGAGCACTTCGCCCTCGGCGACGCCGAAGTGAGCGGCGGCCGCGTGCAGGAAGGCCTGCTCCATGCGGCTCTGCGCCACCGCGGCCGGCGGGGTCAGACACAGCAGCGCCAGCGCCGCCAGCACCGCCGGCGCGGCCCACCGGGGGGGCGCCGCCGTCCACTCGCGGCGCCTATCGACCGGCTCCCTCCACGATCTGCTCATAGCTCTCGGGGTTCCAGGCCGGGGCGGACCCCGCGTCCGCCACCTCCATTCCAAGATAGAACAGCAGGCGGCCGATGCGCGCGGTTTTTTCTCCGTCGATCTTCTCCACCTCGTCCGAGGGGCGGTGGTAGTCGTCGTGCACGCCGTTGAAGAAGAAGAGGATGGGCACCCCCTGACGGGCGAAGTTGAAGTGGTCGGAGCGGAAGTAGAAGCGCTCGTCCGGCCACAGGTCGTCGATGGCCGTCATGCCCAGTTCGGGGTGGGCGGCGTTGACCCGCTCCAGGATGGCACCCAGCTCCGAGTGCTCCTTGCCGATGGCCACGATGGTGTCGGTCCAGTTCCGCCCCACCATGTCGGCGTTCAGGTTGGCCACCATGGCGGAGACCGGCACCGGGGCGGAGGCCACGAAGTGCTCGCTGCCCCAGAGCCCGCGCTCCTCGCCGCTCACCGCCACGAAGATCACCGAGCGGCGCGGCGGCACCGCGAGCGCCGCCATCGCCTCCGCCACCTCCAGGATGGTGGCGGTGCCGGAGGCGTCGTCGTCGGCCCCGTTGTAGATGGAGTCGCCGGACTCGTCGGGGCGGCGCACCCCCACGTGGTCCATGTGCGCGGAGAAGACCAGGTACTCTCCGCTCAGGAGCGGGTCGCTCCCGGGCAGGATCCCCACCACGTTGGGGGCGGTGGGCACCGGGCCGACCGGCGCCGCGGAGTCCCGCTGCGGGATGGGGTAGCGCTGCAGGTAGCCGCCGTCGTCCCCGCCCGGCTCCAGCCCCATGGCCCGGAACTCGGCGGCGATCCAGAGCGCGACCTCCTCCAGCTCGGGGGACGGGGTGGCCCGTCCGCGCATGGAGTCGTGGGCCATGACGCCGATGCGGCGGACGATGTCGGCATCGGTGATGGTGGCCGCCGCCGCGGCCAGTGCCGCCGCGTCGCGGACCGGAACACCGGGCTCCTCATCCGCGCCACCGCATCCGGCGGCGAGCGCGACGGCGCCCAGCGTGAGGGCGACGAAGCGGGCCGCGGCCCTCCGCTCCCCGGCCCTCATCGGATCCTCACGATGGGGTACTCGCCCCCGTCCAGAGCCTCGTCCAGCAGCGCCCAGTTGGCGAGCCCGTCGTCGGAGCGGGGCTCGAGCAGGTAGAAGGCCAGGCGCCCGAGCGGGTGCGAGACGTCCACGGTCAGGGTCCCGGGCGGAAAGGTGCGGGTCGCCTCCACCCAGCCCCCGTGGACGGTGCGCTCGCGCCGTCCCTGGAAGGGGCGCTCCGCCACCGTGGTCGAGTCCACCCGGAAGACCTCCACCGTCAGGGGACCCGCCTCCCCCAGCGGGGCCAGGGGGACGCCGTGCGCCCGCAGCCGGTCCTCGGCCGCCTCGGCGCCCGGCAGCAGGAGGTAGCGGGCCGGCACCGTCTCGAAGTCCGTGCCCCGGAAGGTCCCGAACTCCCGCATGAGCGTGGGCTCCACCACCGGCAGCCGGTTCAGGATCGTCTCGCCCGTGTAGGGGTGGCGGAGCTCCTCGACCGCACCCATGAGGATCTCGACCGGCGCGTCCGTGCCCTGGAAGGTGGCGCGCACGGGAAGCTCCCGCCCCACCACCGGCGCCTCGGCCGCCGCGATGGCGGCGCGGATGCGGTCGGGGCTCCCCGCCGCCCAGTCCAGGATCTCCTCCACGAAACGGCGGGTGGCCGCCACCCGGTCGCGGAAGGTGGCGTAGGCGTACGCCTCGCTCAGGATCGCCACCCGGTTGCGCAGCCCCAGGTAGTTGCTGTTGAAGCGGGGGCGGTGGTCGAAGGTGTACCACCCCTGCTCGCCGTCCCGGGCGAAGGCGTTGCCGTAGTAGTAGAAGTGCCAGCCGTCCCGCTCGCGGATGCGCTCGGTGATGGCGGGGAGCGCCTCGCCGCGCAGCAGGGCGACGATCTCTTCGGCGGTGCCCGGGTGCAGCGGCGGGGAGTAGGTGAGGTGGTAGGCGTGCCGCGTCCCGTTGGTGGTGTGCAGGTCGACGGACACCTGGGGGTCGTAGGCGGTGAGCATGGCCGCCAGCGAGCGGGCTTCCGGGGAGTCCAGCTTCATGTGGTCCCGGTTCAGGTCCAGCCCCTGCGCGTTGGGGCGCTGCCCCATCCCCCCGATCGGACCGTTCTGACGGGGGCGGTTGGTGAGCGCCACCCGCTCGTTGCCGTCGGCGTTGTAGATGGGCGCGACCAGCAGCACCAGCCGGTCCAGCCAGCGCGGCTCGGGCTCCGAGAGCAGGTCGCGCACCAGCGCCAGCAGCGCCTCCTTCCCGGGCACCTCACCGCCGTGGATGTTCCCCTGCAGGTAGACGCGCAGCCGGTCCGAGGCGTGCACCGCCGCCGGCGAGGCGTCCGGCACATCCCCCACCACCAGCAGCGGAATGGCGCGCCCCTCGTGGGTGTAGCCCATGGGGATCAGGTGGGCGCGCGGCGAAGCCGCGGCGACCGCCTCCAGGTAGGCGACCGCCTCGGCGTAGCGGGTGGTCTCGACGTAGTCGGTGCGCTCGGCGCGGGTGCGGAGCGTGTCGAGCGGCGCCTGGGCCAGCAGGGCCGTTCCTGCGCGGGGCACAGGGATGAGTGCGGCCGCCAGCACGGCGAGAATCGCCGCCATGCGTGCGGCCGGGGGGGGTGGGGTGCGCTTCACGGCCACTCCGTTCCGGGGTCGAGGGGGTGTGAGGGGAGGGAAGCTACGCCGCCCGGGCGTCGGCGCCACCGTCCGGCATGCGGGGGCCCTTGAGGTGCACCGGCGCGCGCACCCGGCGCACGTGCAGGTTCAGCATCTCCACAAAGACGCTGAATCCCATGGCGAAGTAGATGTACGCCTTGGAGATGTGCTGGCCGAGCCCCTCGGCGACCAGCGTCATGCCGATCAGGAGCAGGAAGCTGAGCGCGAGCATCTTGACGGTGGGGTGCCGGCTGACGAAGCCGCTCACCCGTTCGGCCGAGAGCATCATGAAGCCGATGGCGATCACCACGGCCAGCACCATGACCGCCAGGTCGTCCGCCATCCCCACCGCCGTGATGACGGAGTCGAGGGAGAAGACGATGTCGAGCACGGCGATCTGGACGATCACCGAGAGGAAGCTCGCCGATCCGGCGCGCCCGCCTGCGTGCCCGCTGCCCTCCAGGTTGTCGTGGATCTCGTGGGTGGCCTTGGCCAGCAGGAAGAGCCCCCCGCCCACCAGGATCAGGTCCCGGCCGGAGAAGGCGTGGCCGACCAGCTCGAAGAGCGGCGCGGTCAGGCGCATCACCCAGACCAGGGACAGCAGCAGCAGCACCCGCGTCACCAGCGCGAGGGCGAGGCCGGCCCGGCGCGCGGCCGCCTGGCGGCCCTCCTCCACCTTCTCGGAGAGGATCGAGATGAAGATGATGTTGTCGATCCCCAGCACCACCTCGAGCACGGTGAGGGTCAGCAGGGCGATCCAGGCGTCGGGGCGGGTGATCCAGTCCATGGCTCCGGTTCCGGGCAGAGGGGGGAGAGGCCGGGGGGAAAAGACGAACGGCGCCGCCCGGGGGCAATCCCCGGGCGGCGCCGCCGGACTCGGGGCGGACCCCGAAGCGCGTCAGGCGCCCTGCACGCCCGCCTCGCCCTCGGCCGAGACGTTGAAGTGGATCCACATCCCGCTCACCGCGTGGCCGGGGATGTAGCACACCAGCGTGTACTCGCCCGCCTCGGAGGCGGTGAAGGTGATGGTCTCGGCCTGCCCCGGCATGGTGGCCTCCATCATGGAGGTGGGGTTGGACGAGATCGCGCCGGCGAAGACCGGCGTCGGGTCCAGCATGGCGGGCGCGGTATCGAAGCCCTGCGACACCCCGATGGAGTGCGCCATGTTGGGGTCGCTGTTGGAGAAGTTGATGGTCACCTCGGAGCCCACCGGCACCGTGATGGTCATCTCGCCGAACTGGGCGCCGTTGAAGTTCCAGTAGTTCCCCTTGCTGGTCTGGCCCGCGACGATGTCGAGCGTGACGGCGTTGCCGTCCATCGTGAACCAGGCGGGCATGGTCATCTGGCCCGCAGGGGCGGCGGCGGCCGCTGCGGGAGCCTCGTTGGCCGGAGCTTCGGAGGCGGGCTCACCGCCGCCACAGGCGGCGAGCGCGAACACGACGGCGGTGCTCAGGAAGGAACGCTTCATGGTCTGCTGATCCCTGGGTTGACGTGGCGTCACGAACGGCCGGACCGACGGCCACTGCGCCGGTCCGCGGGAGGGGCGACCTACCCCGACCGGGTCGGGAAGTGCCCCTCAAT